>JBCCSZ010000053.1:0-30366 GCA_039199225.1 Bacteroidota bacterium | reverse complement strand
TCTAAGCCACTTTCTTCGCTTTTGAGGCTAAAGATGAATGGACGCTCAATGTGGATGTTTTGTCCATAAAAGGTATTGAGCACCAGCACACAGGAACGAATCACCAAGATGTTTCTGGCGAAGTCGGGATCGCTATTGATTCGAACGCTGATGGACTCTTCGTCAAGGGCTTTGCGCAGCTTGGGCGTTTGGTAAAAACCAATCAAGCTGAAGGGCTTACCAACCTGCATCATTTGATTTTGGCGATAAGCCAATGGCAGGACACCCGACAGAATCAGCTCCACAAAATCTCTGTGCTTTTCCAAGAGACTGTAGTCGTTGATGGGGGCCAAGAATTCGAGACAATCATCCAACTTACGGACCACTTCTCTGGCCAGCACCCTTTCTCCAATCTCCTGGCTGTTGACTCGGCGCTTCCAATAGTTTATCAGAGGGACAAAGCTAAGACGCGAATGCATAGGAAGGTCCTGTAGACCGGAATCATTCAGGAAGGCATCCAAGCCAAGGAGGCGTCTGCTAGATCGCGAATCAGACTTTTGCTTGTTCGTCAGCTGCTTCATGTAGCGTAGCTACGAATGATGATTGGGCATCACTCGTCTTTGTGAATCGCAAAGATACGCTTTTATCCATCGGACTGATACGGGAGGGCTCAAGATTTCTAAAAATATGGTCGCTCCACAGCTTCTCAACAAATCTTTTACTCTTAACAATGAGCAAGCAGAATAGTGATGAACGCAGCTGTCTAGGAGAAAGCAGCAAGAACGGGCAATATGTCCAAAATCAAGATGTACACGACCACAGGCTGCCCTACTATTAGGCGGCTCAGCGATTGTCGCCCCAATGATTCAAGCTGAGAATAGATGGGAACATTACTTTATTTTAAAATTGGGAGGCAAATAGCTTATCAGATGTGGTAAATGATAAAAATAGTCCTTAGCTTTGTGGTGTAAAAATTAACAACAATCTTATGGCAACCGTAGAAAAGCAATCTTCACGTCGCACAGACTGGCTGATCTTTTTTGTTTCACTCATTGCATGTATTGCATTGATCGTTACCATACCAGAATGGTTTTGGGTAACGCTTCCTTTTGTACTTACTTATTTGGTAAGGGCAATGGATAGAATGTAGAAAGAACGCATTTCAGGTCACTTTCAGAGAGGCTGTCACTATTCGGCTACGATTCTCCACATGGAATCCCTGCCCAATAGTGACAGCCTTTTGCAATTTGCGCCTATAACTACCGCATGCTCATCCAATCGTTTTTGACGGCCTATGTCAAAGACTGCCCTGCCCCACTCCTTTGGCAGCCAACTTAGAATGATGGATGATAAAATTCAGAATCGTGACAAGGATACAGCAATAAATATATATTGCTAGCATCTACTGGCAATGCATTGTAGCAAAGCAGCGAAACCTAGATACAGGCAATTACTTGGGCAGTAAAGAATAGAATTTGGGGAAATTTTTAGCTGATTCGTTCGGACTATTTTATCAAATTGCGATGTATTTTAATTGTATATTCAAGATATTTCACACTTAGTTTACAGTAAATTATCACAACTTAATATACTTAATTCAGAAGTTTCCTGATGCTGACAACGTTTCCTTTTTTCAGGTTTTTCTTTTTAATCTTTTTGTCTTTTTTTTCTAGTGTGTTAACGGTTACGGGTTTCATAGTATGTCGGTTTGATTTAATGAACTCTCAGAAATGTGACATTCAAATGTACCGAAAGTATTTTAAAAAAAAGAAATACTTTGGCCATCAAATACAAAAAAATTATCATTTAATGGATGAGGATGGTAGAATAGAGGACGAAAGGTTCTACTGGAACGGCATTTAAGTCATATTGAGCATATCCACCACACAACAGAGTCGGCCAATTCCCTTTAGTTAACACAAGCAAAACCGGCTGCAAACGCTGTGGAAGGCCATTTCTGACTTCCTCACCATGACATCGCAGGATCAGCATAGACCTACCTCCCTAAGAATGGCGCTGTCTTTCGTCATTTTATGTATTTGAAAGACATTTATTCAATTTTAATTCAAGTTAGGATTCATTCGGATGGTCTGGGATACAACTAAAGATTTGTTTTCATGTTTAGTTTACAATATCTGGTGTATCACAACTCAGGCTAATTTGTAAAATGTCCAAGATTTCCATCATCATACCAGTTCTGAACGAGGCCCAAAACTTAAAAAGGCGGCTTCCGGAGTTGCTTCAATTGGAAGAAGCGGCGCTGGAAATTCTGCTGGCAGATGGAGGTAGTACAGACAATGGCCGCCTGGTCGCAGCGCAATTCCCCCACACGCGGTGGATCGACTGCCCCAGAAAGGGACGAAGTTATCAGATGAATCATGCGGCAAAGCTTGCCAAAGGTGATGTTTTACTTTTTTTACACGCTGATACTTCCCTTCCAAGGAAGGCATTGTGTCACATCAAGTCGAGTCTTGACAATCCAACTGTCTTTGCAGGAAGTTTTTGTATGCGCTTTGACCGAGAGGATTGGTTTTACCGACTTTGCGCTGGCCTGTCGCGCCTCAACTTTTCGTTCAGCACCTATGGCGACCAAGGTTTATTTTTGCGCAAGCCAGACTTTGATCGGCTGGGTGGGTTCAAGACGCTGCCATTTTTAGAGGATGTAGAAATACAGTCCAGACTGAGGAAGCAAGGCAAATTTATCAAGCTGCCCATGGCCGTTGTCACCAGTGTGCGACGGTTCGAGCGGAATGGTCGTTTCCGACAGGCTGGTCTGAACCTATTGTTGCTAACGGCCTACTACCTGGGATTTTCGGCTCACACGCTCAAAAAGTGGTATCCGGACAAAAAAAGAGGATAAGATAGGTTACTTAAAGTAAAAAATTTAGCAAGAAACAAATAATTTTTTAAAAATCCTGTCGAATTCCTTTAATTCACGACAACTTAGATTAATTTTACATATAAGAAGCTATTCTCGAACAACCGCACCTTTGTCACTATCCTGTGACCTTCCACATATGGCTTAATCGAGAACATGGAGCTAGACGAGACCAATTATGAATTGTTCAGGAATTACCTGACAGGGGATCTATCAGCAGAGGAAGAGGAAGCCTTCAAAGATCGCTTGGAATCTGATGAAGATTTTGCTGAGTTGTTTGAAGAGGAAAAGGCTTTTTCGGCAACCGTGCAAGAAGTTCTTTTTCAGCAACAGAATGACTCCCTTTCCCCCAACAAAAGCAGTGATTCTGCCGAGCAGCCATCATCGAATGGCCCACGCGAAAAGCTACCGGATGCCAGGTCCGCCTATATTTTACTGGTAGGATTGGTATTTGCGCTTGTCAGCTGGTGGCTGATTACCAAAGTATGGTGATTTTCTTTTCTATTGGCTAGCCTTCTCGCCCATTGTAGCCATTAAACAGTTTCAATTGTTGTTGAACAGGACGCCGACGGCGCTTTTCGTAAAGGGTCCTTTGGTCGCCGTCGTCCAAGGTGGAACGTCCGCCAAAAAGATGGGTCTCTGCCCATTCTTTCTCAATGAGCTTATCAAAATTATCGTTGGGTACAAAATCTTTTTCGATGCTTTTCGCTGTATCGTGCAGGCTTTTTAGCGCTCGCTGCTTGTCGCTGTGTCCAATTTTGGCTCGATTGACCGCATGCCGCAAGGTTCGAATGGTCTCATCGTAGACCTTAGTGGGTACTGGAAAAGGGTTGCCATCCTTACCGCCATGCGCAAAAGAATAGCGGGCCGGGTCTTCAAAGCGGGAAGGTGTACCATAAATGACTTCGCTCACCAAGGTTAAAGACTGTATGGTGCGGGGTCCAACGCCCTTGAGCAGCAACAGATTTTCAAAATCGTGCAAACTCTGGTCGTAGGCAGAAGCAATCACAGCCCCCAAGCGCTTTTTATCGACATCCTTAGCCTTGACGTCGTGGTGTGCTGGCATCCGAATCTTGCGGACTTCCTTCCCAATCCGCGTAGGATGCTCATTGACAACCTGCAAAATGCCTTTTCGGGTAGGATCGGCCTTGGCAGTAGCTAAATTGAGGATCAAGCCCTGATTTTCTCCACAAATAGAAGAATGCGGATCATCGAGATATGCCTGAAACTCCTTTGAATGCCAATGATAACGCCGAGCATAACCATTGTGAGCGTTTAGACCTTGTTGGACGACTACCCACTCCCCATCCTTTGTTACGATAAAAGAATGCAAATAAATATTGAATCCATCTTGCAAAGCGGTATTGTCTACCTTGGCCACTAAGCGGCTGCTTTGCCCGAGAGCCGCTCCGTCCAATCCAGTCTTCATCCCCACTTCCATCAACTCGCGGGGCGTCTTCAACGAATGCTTTCCCCTACCCCCACAGACATAAAGCCCCAATTGCTTGGAAATGGGATTAATGGCCCGCTTCAAGGCCCCCACCACAGAGGTGGTAATCCCCGAAGAATGCCAATCCATGCCCAAAACAGCCCCAAAGGACTGAAACCACAATGGATCGCTCAAGCGTTGGAGCAACTCCTTCTGACCATACTCCATAATGATGGCTTCGACAATAGCGCGCCCAAGCGTACTCATGCGAGTGGCCAACCAAGCAGGCACCTTGCCATAGTGAAGGGGGAGATCGGCATGTTTTGAACGAGACATAAAAACTGATTTATCTGATCGAAACACAATTTAAACAAAAAATGTTGTGACCGTTCAAAAGAAAAGCAAAATGTTTTACAAAAAAGCATTGTCTTTGCCCTACAGGGCGCTAACAGCTGAATAGCCATCCATCATCAGCGGCTGCAACGATCCAAAAAAAGTGCTGTCTTTACACCAAACCAACCTACAACAAATGATCAGAATACTATTTCACGACGCTTCACAACTCAGCTTATTACCTCTTCTTCTGCTAGTCTTTCTGTTGCCAAGGCCCGGCAGCTCTCAAGACGTCACAGCTAAGATCGACGACCTTTACCAGGTAAAAGAAAATGCACCTGGCTTTTCTATTGCCGTATTTAAGGGCAACGACCTGCTGGTCGAGAAACAATATGGTAAGTCGAATCTTTCTTACGGTACTCCCATAACCCCCCAAACGGTTTTCGATGTAGGCTCCATTGCAAAACAGTTTACAGCAGCGGCCATACTGCTACTCAAAAATCAAGGTAAATTATCCATAAAAGAGCCTGCTCGTCGGTACATAGATGCGCTTCCCAACTACTCAAAGGGCGATCCGACCATCGAACATCTGCTGAACCAAACGAGCGGTATCAAGGAAGTTGATCCCTACCTTGAGATATGCGATATTCACTGGCGAGACTACATTAGGCCCTCCATGCTCGTCAACATCATCTCAAATGTCGATGAGCTGAGGTTTGCACCAGGAGAACACTTTTACTACTCCAATGCCAACTATATTTTATTGGCGGCCATCATCGAAAAAGCTTCTGGCATGTCGTATGCCGATTACTTGCAGCAAAATATTTTCGAGCCGCTCAAAATGGAAAATACCATTGTCAATACCGATGTACACAGAACCATAGAAAACAGAGCCATTGGCTATATGGAAGATGAAGGAACATTTTATAAAACCCAGCAGTACGGATTGTTCTATGCAGGTGATGGCCAAATCTTGACCACCCCGCGCGATATGTTCCAATGGCATCAGAACCTTAGAAAAGCCACCATAGGAACACCGGAGCTTTGGAAAAAAATGCACACAAAAGCCAAATTGAACAATGGTACAAGCATCAATCATGGTTTGGGGGTCGAGTTTGAAACGCACAATGGTCAGGAGGCCATGGGATTCGACGGTATGATCCTAAGTGGTTTCGTATCAAAATACCTCTATTTTCCAGCCTTGGACATGGCCTTTTTCACTACTCAAAACACCTTTGAGGAGGATTTTAAAGATCGCTTTTTCAATCTCATCGATTTGTACATCTCTGGTGAGTCAAAACAGGAAGCATCCTCAAATGATGCGCCGATCACGCTATCGGACGAAGCATTGAAAAAGTATGAAGGAACCTACTTGTTTTACTACAATGACGAAGATCGAAAGGCCAATAAAGTCAAACTAGAAGACCATCAATTGCAGGTCCTCACCATGGACGACGACAAAATTGCCAGCCTTATCCCCATCGGCAACCACCAATTTTTATTTGGAGAAGATGGCGATGCCAAAGTGAAATTTGACCTCAGTGGCGCGCAGAAGCAATACACCTATGACCAACTGGAGAATGAAAAACCTTGGCTATTCAAAGAGTTTGTACCCTACGAACATTCAGAAGAAGAGCTGAAAGAATACGAAGGACAATACTACAATCCACAGTTGCAAGTTGGCAAAAAGCTCCAAATTGAGGATGGAACCCTCTATTTCTTTCACCGAAATGGTGCTTGGAAAGATGAAGTGCAATCGCTCTCAAAAGACTTATTGGAAATCTCGATCAGTCCAATCCAATTCATCAGAAACGCAGACAATGACATCGAAGGATTCGAAATTATGGGAGTGTTGTTCAAAAAACTGTAACCATAGCAGCCTGCAAAGCATCGGTTGATCAGCAACGGCCCGGCCAGTCTATTTTTATTCAGATGAGGGGCTTCTAGTCCTTTGGAATCCTTTTTGAAAATTTATCCCTTTGCTGTTAAACCTCTTCACTGAATTCTTGTCTAAAGAAGAATTAAACCCGATGCACATGAAAAAGTCTACCCCATTATTGCTATTGGCCATGCTGTTTTCCCTCTTTTTAGAGGCACAAAATTATTACTATCCCCCACTAACAGGCGACCAGTGGGACAGCCGCTTGCCGAGCGAATTGGGTTGGTGCGACGAGTCAATCGAAGGACTGTACGACTATCTCGAAGGGCGAAACACCAAGGGGTTCATCATCTTGAAGGAAGGAAAAATCGTCCTCGAAAAATATTTTGGAGACTTTGACAAAGACTCCTTTTGGTATTGGGCCTCTGCCGGTAAGAGCCTTGCCGCTTTTCTAACGGGGATGGCACAGGAGGAAGGTCTGATCGACATAGAAGACCCTGTCTCGGATTACCTGGGAGCAGGCTGGACCAGCACGACACCAGAGCAGGAGGAGCAGATCACCATCAGGCACCAGATAACCATGACCTCGGGGCTAAACGACCGCCTGGCTCCGACAACCGAAATCCCGGACCCCAGCAACTGCCTCGAACCGGAGTGCCTACAGTATCTGGCCGAAGCAGGTAGTAGGTGGGCCTACCACAACGCCCCATACCGCCTAGTGCAAAATGTCATCGAACAAGCCAGTGGGAGAACCTTCAACAGCTACACAAATACAACCCTTGGCAACCGCATCGGGATGGGCGGTGCTTGGATCAATTACGTACGCTGGGGCAAAGCACGCGATCTGGCACGCTTTGGCCATCTAATATTAAGCCAGGGCGTTTGGAAACAAGATACGCTGATGCGCGATCAGCAGTATTTCTACGACATGACGCACAGCTCACAAACCTTCAACAAATCCTATGGCTACCTGTGGTGGCTGGCCGGGCAAGAATCCTATATGTTGCCATCGCTTCAAATCGTTTTCAATAATAATTTCGTTCCAAATGCGCCAGATGACAGCTTTGCAGCCCTCGGCAAGAACGACCAAAAAATCTATGTTGTCCCCAGCCAAGACCTGGTCGTCGTTCGCATCGGCGACAGCGCCTTTGACAGCGCCGCAGCCATTACTTCCTTCGACAATGAATTATGGGGAGAAATCAATAAGCTGAGTTGCGTAACGACCAGCGCCACAACAGCGCCCGCTCTAAGTACCATCAAACTGTCTCCCAACCCCAGCCCACAAATACTCCGAGTAGATGGTTTGCCCACAGACCAAGAAACTCAAATTCAGATTTACGACATCCTAGGACGACTCAAATGGGAGGGCATCAGCCAAAACCAGGCGCTGTACAAAATCGACCTACAGCAATTACCCAAAGGCACCTACCTCCTGCAGCTCAAATCGGGCAGTCAAATCATAACAAGGAAAATCATCAAATCGGAGGTTTCCGCCTAAACCCAAGGATCGCCCCTATCTGATCAAAAGATCGAGCCCCGCTTTTCCCATTCAGATCGAATGAATACGAGAAGCCCTGTATTTGACGTATATTTACGGCAAGCGGACATTCCATTGCCAATACCCAAAAAACTAACATGGCTTCGACCTTTTCACCCCCTCTCTTTTTACTCCCAAACAACCGAAAAGTTCTACTGCCCCTTCTACTCGTCGGCACTGCTCTTTTGCTACTACTCAACTATCAGAATTCCTTTTACTTGATGGATTGTGTTGCGCTCAATGGCATGGAGTCGCTCAAATTTTCTGGTGGCACAGCCTATGTACTGGATGTATTGAATAGCTGGTCGATGCGCGGACAGATCGAAGTGGCCCGATGGAACACCTTTCTGGATTTGCCATTTATTGTAATATACGTCCTGTTGTTTTCCTACTGGATGGTTCAAGTCGAACAATTTTATCGAAAAAGACTACACTTCAAAACGGCCTTCATTGCTGGTGGACTTTCCTGGCTGATTTTTTTGGCAGGCATCTTCGACGTTTGGGAAAACACGGGCATTTTGCAATGGCTGACCCTTCACCAAGTGGAAACGAACACCCTAGAGCCATTCTTTTTATGGCACCCAAAAGCGATCGCCTTTGTTGCCTTTTTTAAGTTGGCCATCATTTTGGCCTGTACCATTACCAGCTTGTTGTGGTTTTGCGCTCGCTATGCACTCTTGTTTGACACCCTGTGGCGCTGTCGGGTCAGTTTGATTATTTGCGGTTTGATTTATTTTGTCTTTTGGAAAACCGCTCAGGGTCGCGATTTATTAATCAGCATCAACGAGCAGCCGTTGCATGTTATTTTTCTGGTAATCATCGCCACGATCCTAGCCAGTTTCTGTTGGTTTATTCCCCGCTATTATTTCAAAGACAACCTAGACAACCTGCCCTCAGAAAAAAACATCAGTTTAATCAGCCCAGTATGGTCTACTCACTATCAGTCGGAAGCCAGCAATCCCTATCCGGTCATCCTTCCCCGCCTCCTGGGGGTTTTGAGCATTCTGATCTTGTACGGTGCCATCCGGGATGTGCTTCGCACTTGTGACTGCTACTACATCGAAAAGGGCGTTTTCATCCCACCGCTCGTTCAGCTGCTTGGCATATTTGCTTTCTTTGCAATATTGACGCGCTGGAACGGTCGAAATTTCCTCCAAACCCTACATCCAAAATGGCAACACCGCCTACTCAAAATAGCCTTGGGGCTGGTCGGTATTTTGCTGATTATATTGGGCTTTTTACAATTTTTTGAGCCAGCAGCAATCCTAGACAAACCCAAAGGGCTCGACATCTTGTCTTACGGACTGTTGCTACTCAGCACCTCCTTTTTCATCTTCGTTACCATTCGCCGCAAGCTCAATCGATTGGATATGACCATGGACTTGGGCAGGTATTTGTCGGACAACCGCGTTGTGAGTTGGGCCATGTTTACAGCGATTGGTATGTGCGCGCTGGTCTTGATTTGTGCCAATGTCTTTTCAGTTGAAATCAGCCGTTTTGTAGGAGGTGCCAGTATGACCTTCATTGCCATTCTATCCTATCTCAGTCTTTTTTCTTTTTTGTCCATCCGACGGCGAGGAACGCGGGCGCACTTACTCACCACCTTTTTCCTACTGGCAGGAACCGCCATCTTTGTGACCAGCTCAATGGACAACAACTATCACGACATCGATGCTACGCCGCTGTCTTGCAAGGACTGCCGTCCGTTGTCGTTGGAGGATTACTTTCAGCAATGGGTCGCCGCTCGGCAGTCCGATATTTTGCAGAGGGATTCCTTTCCAATATTTATTGTCTCTTCCAATGGCGGAGGGTCCAGAGCAGCTTACTGGACCGCTTTGATCAACGCGCGACTGAGCGAAGCAACCCAAGGGCGCTATGAAAGACACCTATTCGCGCTGTCGGGAGCATCCGGAGGCAGCATTGGCAGCTCTGTGTTTGTCTCCATGCTGTACAATCGCCAGCAAGATCAGCAGGCAGCTGGGCGCTCGTTGGTTCAACAGGTGGATACCTTATTTAAAGGAGCCGATTTTCTATCTCCGGCACTCACCTACCTGGTCGGTAAAGGCACTTGGCAGTGTTTCATTCCTGGCGACTTATCTGGACTGATTGATCGAAGTGAGCAATTGCGCCTGGATTATCAAAGCAGGTTATTTGACTATGCGGGCGTCGATCGGTCGATCTTCGATACACCTTTTCGGGATTTGTGGTACAATGACAACTACAGCCAAATCAATCCGGAACTTCCCCTCTATTTTGCCAATACCACCCGTGTCGAGGGTGGGCGGCGAGCGATTGGTTGTCCAGTGCAAATTGACGCGGCCTTTGTGGATGCCTTGGATGTGTTGGACCTCGGCAACGGGCAGAGCCTGAGCTATGGCAATGCCAGCTTCCTCACCAACCGCTTTCCGATCATTGATGCAGCAGGTAAAATCGGCGAAAAGGGTCACTTCGTGGATGCGGGCTATTTTGACAATACCGGTGCTGTGACGGCCGTCGAGGTCATCGACCGACTACAGGATTGGACGAAACAGCAATCGACCAGCGCCGATAGTTCCCTGTACAACCGCCTGCGATTTTACCTCATCAAAATCGATAATGACGAATACACATCGGGCATAATTGCGATGGAGCAACTAGGGGTCGACTGTACACACCTCAATGAAATTCCGGAGCTGCTAACACCTCTGAACGCGGGCCTTGGTGCTTTGCTGACCGGCCATGTCAGCTATGCCGACCACCGCATTCGGCGCAGTACGCTCAACAAACGCTATTTCCATTTCTGGCTACCCTATCCGGTAAATGACAAGTTTTTATCAGCCTTTTGTGCTTGCAGCAGCGTCTATCCCTGCAGAGAAAATGAGGAATGTCTTCAGTGGAATGAGCAATTCCCCAAGCCAGAGTCCTGCTTCGGACTGCCACCTTTGGGACGCTATTTATCAGCGCATGCCATAGAACGCATGAAACTCCAATTGGACTCTTTTGAGGAATTGCAAAACAACAGCTTTTTACCAGTGGTTAGCTTAGTCAATCAAAGCCAATAATTTTTTCTGATGAGCCTAAGTCGTGATAAATGAAAAAATTTAAAGGCCATTTTGAAAAAGTTTACAATTTGATAGTAAATATTCAAGTTAAAGCCTTTCTTCGCAATGGATCACAACTCGAATTAATTAGCTGCGAAATATTTACTGGATTTTTTAAACTAAGATCGTTTCCAAAACTACATCATTGATCGCCCTAGACTGTGTGTATTTTTAATTTAATTCACAGTCTATATTTTTTCTTTGTAAATCTGCTGAGAAGCTTCAAAGGATGGATCAAGCTATTGGGGATAATCAATTTTTGAAGAATAATCAGCTTGTGAAAGTTTTTACCTAATTTTGGGTACAATCTGTTTTATCTTTATTCAATCAAAGTGCGTATGATTCACATCGTCCAACAATCCGAAATACACCAAAAACGATTGGCCATTATAGCCAACGGAAAAGAATACACTTACAGCGACTTACTAGAAGTTTCCAAAAGTGCCGGCTCCTCTTTACTAGAAAATAAGGACGATCTACAAGAAGCCAGGGTTGCATTTCTAGTCGATCCTGGGTTTTCATACACCGCCATCCAGTGGGGCATTTGGCAAGCGGGTGGTATTGCTGTTCCGCTTTGCAATATGCATCCATTGCCTTCCATCCAATACGTGCTGGAAGACAGCCAGGTCAGTACGCTGATTGTTGGTCCTGCGTATGAAGAATTTCTACAGCCTTTGGCGAAAGAAAAAGGTATTCGACTGTTGAAAAGTGAACAGATTTTGGAAGCTCCAAAAAGGTCGCTGCCAGATGTTGCACCAGAGCGACGAGCGATGATTTTATACACCAGTGGGACCACCAGTCAGCCCAAAGGCGTTGTGACGACTCATCTCAATATTGAGGCACAAATTAAGACCTTGGTCAAGGCTTGGTCTTGGCGAAAAAGCGATCACATACTTTGCGTTTTGCCGCTGCACCATGTCCATGGTATCATCAATGTGATGAGTTGCGCTTTGTGGTCGGGTGCTTGTTGCGAATTTCTTCCCAAGTTCGACGCCAAAAAAGTTTTCAATATTTTTTTGAAGGGGCGCGTAAATTTATTTATGGCTGTACCGACGATTTACTTCAAGCTCATTCAGTATTGGGAAACGCTTCCCAGCGTCGACAAGTCAGCTGTGTATCCTGCATTGAGTAAATTTCGTCTGATGGTTTCTGGCTCGGCGGCGCTGCCTGTTTCGGTGATGAAAAAGTGGCAGCAACTCAGTGGTCAGGTGTTATTGGAGCGCTATGGGATGACAGAAATCGGCATGGCACTCAGCAACTCCTACAAAGGAGAAAGGCGGCCGGGGCATGTCGGGAAGGCTTTGCCGGGCGTGAAGGTCAGACTGGTCGATGAAAGGGGAAAGAAGGTTGTCAGAGGAGAGCAAGGAGAAATACAGGTAAAGGGCGACTCGGTCTTTTTGGAGTACTGGCAAAAGCCGGAGGCGACGCAAGAAGCATTCACGGAGGATGGCTGGTTCCAGACTGGCGATATGGCGGTGTTCAATGAGGGGAGCTACAAAATCCTTGGACGTACATCGGTTGATATTATTAAATCAGGCGGATATAAAATTTCTGCTCTGGAAATCGAAGAAGTATTGCGCACGCACCCTCAAATCAAAGATTGTGGCGTGGTAGGCATCAGCAACAATGAATGGGGTGAGTTGGTGGCTTGTGGGTTGGTACCAGAAGAGGAAGCACCAGATGAATACGACCTCAATTTTTGGCTTCGGGATTTTCTGCCGACTTATAAAATTCCACGTCGATACATCATTTTGAAAGAACTTCCCAGGAATACTCTGGGGAAAGTGACAAAAAACGAACTGAAAAAATTGTTTTGCATTTTATGGCTTTGCCTAGTCAGCCTAGCCTGCCAAAACAGTGCCTCTACCAAATCGACTGAGGAGGTATCGGAAGCCAAAGAACAGATAACCAATACAACCAAAGTAGTCGAAACAACTGATCAAAATTCCACCCCCGTGCCTTCCAATCTACTCCAAGGCGAATATGTATACTATGCCGATGCAGGCATCTTTTTCAACTGCCAGGACGGACAGAAATACGATGTGGCAGCCGAAGGCGATAATACTCAACTGGAAAAAGGCTACCTCGCCAAAAAACAACAGGACATGGAACGCATTTATGTCGAGTTGCAAGGCACTCTAAGTCCCCGATCAAAAATGGAAGGCAAAGGAAAAAAGCCTTCTATCATTGTGGAAAAAGTCTTGGGTTTTGATCGGTCGAAAAAGTGTCAGAAATAAAAAAATCCTCCCGACGAAAATGCTACGGGAGGAAATTTATCAGTAAACTTAAAGCGGGTTGTTTTTATCTTGGTCCGATTACATTGCAGTATTGGCAGCCAAAAATTGGTTTGTTGGGATTGACGAATTCCATTCCATCTTTCCAACACTTGCAAGGAGCACTGGACAGGTAGTTAAAATCACTTCCCATCAAATCTTTCCCAACAACAGCTAATTTGGTAAATGCCTCGCCACTGGCGGAAATACCTTCGAGTTCATAAATAAAATTCGCTGCATTTTCATGCAATGCAATGCGATGAATGGTGGTGCCTTCCCCAATGGTTTCTTCAAAACTAGCAACAACATCCGCATTGTCAATCGCCGCTAAGTAAGTGGCTCCATATTCCTTCAATTCAGCTTTTACAGCATTCGTTTCTTCTCCATTTGTAAAGCCGATCAACAACAATAAACTGGCCAAGACACTAGTAGAAAATAACTTAATCGTTAACATAAATTTAGATTTTAAAGATGATTAAATGATTGTGCTGAAAGTCTAAAAATTCATGGGATTATATTTTTTGTTACTTCTCTCGCTGAGTTACATTCCTTTATTGCAAGCATTGAAAAAATGTAACATCAACTATCATTTTTTTTCGAAAAAAAATTATTTTTCTTAGTTCCACTAAAAAAAGAAGCAGGATGCTAAATCGTTGAAAGGCATCCTGCACTTAACAAAACAGTTGTCTATTGCTATAGAAAAACTACATGATTTTCATTCTTGCTGCCGAACGAATGCAGTGGTTTGATTTTTACAATCGACCATCAAATCGATTGACTAAAGTTTTCATAGATTTATTTTTGTCTCTACATTTATTCGTTCCTCACAACTTGAATAAAAGTGTAATTGACTGTTCAATCTTTTTGGAAAATAAAATGCTAGTATGAAATGCTAATTTTGCTTGACAAATCGAATGGTCTTCATCTCCTCTCCAATCAGTGCATGCACCAGGTATACACCAGCTACTAAACGACCACCGTCGATGCGATATGTACGATCTGTCACTTTGGTCAGTATACCTTCCATTTTGGTACCCGCCAGATTGTAAATTTCAATCAGCTTCAGGTCCTCTTTTCCGAGTATCTGAACCAGCGCAAAATCTCCGACTGGATTGGGTTGAATGATTAAATCTGTGGGGAGCATACTCGTGGTCAACTCATCATCTAAAGAAGGCAGGGTTCTTTCTCTGTTGTTGCGGCATTCCGTCGATTCGTTGAAGCATTGTCGCGCAGAGGCCGGCGAGTTGGCATTGTCACAATCAACAGCCACCCACCATTCAAAACATTGGTAAGACAAGTTCCGTAAATCGTAGCGATTGCCCGTCACCGGAATGGCCAATGGTGGATTCATATCGTCGTTGCCACAACAACTGCTTGTCGGATCGATGTAGAGGAAATAGCGGGACGTGGGTGAAACATCCTCCCATTGCAAATTCCGCATCACTCTCTCCTCAAAGCACCAAAGATCGGCAGGGGGGCTGCAGCAGTCCTGCATTTGAAAACGATAGGTAAATTCCGCCCAAGGATAGCAATCGTTTTGGACACCCAGTTTGACCTGGTACACAAAACCTCCTTCAATTGGATATCCCTTGTCAATCATCCATTCACTGAAATTAATTGTTTCGATGGGTTCGTAAGTCCAACCAGATACCAGGCCATCGTAAATGTCTGTTCCAATTGGCGCTCGGCCCACTTCCAGCCAGTAGCGGGTCTCATTTTGGGAAGCACTACCATTGATGAAAACATCTTCGTTGGTACAGAACTGATCCCGAATTACCTGATTTTTATCTTCAAAATGATAGGTACTCAGCAACGGTGGCGCGAAGGTAAATTCCTTACCGACCACCCGGTTCGGATTGCAATCGTCGCTGTAGGCCAACTGAACCCGGTAGGCAGCATCTGCCTCAACATCCATGCTGCGGTCGGCCAACCATTGATTGATATTGAGCGGCTCAGGCAAAGTAGCAAAACACTCGCGTCCCAAAACGATAAAGTCCGTTTGTCCGGGGCGCTTACGACTGACTTCAAGACAGTAGTCATCGACGATTGTAGATTGATCTACCTCAAGGAAAACATTTTCTGCAAAACAAAATTCACTCTTTTCAAGCCCACCTTCGTCAACCAGCTGTACATCCGGATCGATGTATTTAAGATCGAGTTGCAGCTCGTTGGAAGAACCACAAAGGTTGTAATTGGTAAACAATAATACTTTGTACCGCACGCCTTTTTCAAAGGTAAAATTTGCGACTGGATCATTCTCAAATAGGTAGGTGAGATTGATTGGATTGGTGATGGGATCAATGCCAGCGACCTGGGGTCCCATCTCCCATTGGTTGGTTTGCTCATCAAAATAAACCAACAGCATGGTATACTTTACCAGATACCTGCCGTCCGGTATTTCCAGATAAATGTCCTCCTTCCAACAAAATTCAGACCGGGTATCATCAAAGGCATTTTTCAAGCGGAAGCCAACAATTTCCACATGCTTTTCTACCACTCTGGGGATGTAGCAATCAGTGGCAGTGGCTGGCACTTCGGTAAAGCGAATAAGACCATGACCAGCATTACTGGTTGCTTTCACCGTTGCGGAGGTTGTGTTGAAATCGAGGATTTCCAAATCACCTTCCACCTCTACGGTAAATACACTACCGGTGGGCAGGCCAATTGGAATATAGGTTTCTTGAACAGAAGAGCAGATGTTATCCGGCCCGTTAATGGACATTATGCCCGGTGATGTTCTGTCCAAATCCTCATTGACTCGGATGTCATCAGGTTTGTAGTAGCCGTTGGGTGCCTCAGCAATGCGATATAAATTATAGGTCATCAGGTAGCTCATAGGATTGAACTTTATCCCCTCGGGGCCGTGCTCAAATTCACAGCCAAGCTCCTCGGGGATATTGGGATCCCAGGCCAGAGGACCACACCAACCTTCAGTAGAATTGCAATCAAAGGCAACACCGTCTACCCCAACCGTATAATCACTCGATTTATAGCAAGGACCAGAACAAGGCATGCTGCACAATTTATCACGCACCTGCTGGTGGAAATGTGACCCACCATAGTTAAAATTCGGCTCAGCATTATTGTGTAAAACTTCCCAGGCCAAGTGGAACATTCCCATAGGAGAGTTGTCATCCATTACGCCATGTAAGAATTCCATCGTTGGGAAAAAAAGTAGCGTGGGAGGAAAATTTACAACGCCACTATTAAAAAGATCACCAGCTACCATTAGGGCAATGACCATATGAACGTTGTGCTCTTCTGGCTGAAAATAAAGTGATCTTACATTTATACTCCAACTAGTAAAATCAGCTAAATTTGATGATAAGTCATTGTCCGGATAGATGTAGTCTAGAGCCTTTTTCATACCGTAGTACATAAATGAAGCATTGCCACGCCCCTCAGCCAGTTCTACGGACTCAATGTCTCCATTCGCACAAGTATCCCTCAGCAAACGACGATTGTCCTTTTCAATGCGCTCAACCAGCCCCTCGGCAATCTTCTCTGCCATGTCCAGTAAATAGTAGTCTTGTCCACCGGGAGGAGTGGCCTTGGCAGTAGCTGGAATGTATCTTTTCACAAAAGACAAACCGAAAAGTACACCAATCACCATGTCCTGACTAAAGATCGTTTGAGTACAAAAATCTGTTGGTGGACCAGCATTGGGAGGTGGTTGCACCCCTCTATTACAAAGGTTCCGGTACTCTTCATAATCCGAATCCACCCGTCCCTTTTGCCAACAAGTAGTCAGATTCGTACTGTTAAAATCATCCAGTATCCTCCAAGGCACATCGTCTCGCAGGGCAAAACCGCTGTAGCCCGTTTGTGGATAGTCAGGAGGATTAGGATTACACCCACCTCTCTGCAAATGCTTCATCATCAGGCGCTGTGCTGTCATGTCCAGTCTTCGATACGCCTGAAGAGCCAAAAATATTTCATTGCGAATGCGCTTGAGATGCTGCGTCTGGCCATTGCGCTCTAATAAATGATATTCCATGGAAAGCATCGCCACATAACGCCCCCATTTCACAGCATTCTCCCCCCAGGTCAGGGTGTTGTTGGGCGTTCCATCAGCGGTGTTAAAGCCCATCTTTAGGTTGGAAGCCGGAAGGCTGTAACCGGCATACTCAAAATGGCAGGCATCTTCGTCCCACGCTCCAATGCCATCACAAATGAGGTCGCCATTCTCATCCAGACAGGTTCGAATAAAATGTTGGTTCATTTGCTCTCGCAAGGTCCAGTACTGATCCATAGGAATGGTATTGCTACCAAAGCCACTACACTGGGCAAAAGCATTTCCAACTGAAAACAAAATCAAAAGAGTCGCTATCCAAAGCTGTTCTCTTCCAAGTTTAAAAGGTCTCATAACTTCGTTATTTTTAGTGAATAATTCCGTTGGCAGAGGACAGAAAAACACGAGGTTTCCCGCTCCGCAAATTGACCTTTTACAACGTATAGCTCTTATGATTTTTTCGAAAAACCAGGATACCTTTTTCAGGACGGCATCCTGGCAAACACGCTCAGTTCTAGGAACTGAAGACTTACGAACGTTTACCAGTCCTGTCTAATAAACCTTGTATCTTTTATTTTTTTCACCAACAGCAAATAATCAACTGTCGGCCTTGAAAAGCCTTATTTTCAACAGATAAACTTTCGTATCTGCCGACCAATTTGTTGGTCACTTACAAGGCTTTATTGTTGCTTGACAAAAAATGTAATGCCGGATACCAAATTTTTTCAAAAAAAAGCGGGACACCATCACTGCGATGGCATCCCGCTACAAGGAATTTTTGGTAAATCCCTTAACTTAAAAAACGTAACATCTACAATCTCACTAAAATTGCTTTGGGGAAATGATGTACCAAATACTTTTGAATCAATCACCTTACACCCTTTAATCCCATTTGTAGACAAAAAGGTAATATCGAAGGCCAACTTTTTTCGTCGAAAAGGCAGCAAAAGAAGCGATGCCAGTGGTTATTCACTCATTTGTTCTAGTACCGTTTGTGCTTTTTCCTGAAAGTCACCCCCAACCTCTGCCGCAAGGCGTTGCAAAATGGGTCGGGCAGCATCGGGTTGATTCAGTTTGAGGTAGGTCAAAGCCTGGTACCAGCGAGCAGTATCTTTGAAGAGTAAATCGTCGGTTTCCAGGACGCGCTGAAAAAATGGGAGCGCCTTTGCAGCCTGCCCCAATTGTAGGTAGCAATTTCCAGCACCCAATAGATAGGTGACATTGTTGGCATCCTGGTCCAATAGTGTCAGGAGGGTGGCCAGCGCCGTTTCATATTCACCACTTGTATATTGGGTCTTGGCCTGATCTGGCAAGGGATCGCCAGTTGTCGAGCGAACGGCACTTTGCATATCGTATGCTTCGAAGTTGGCCGCATAGATTTCCGCTGGCGGTAATTGTTTGCCAGGCAGTAAAAACCACAGGCTCAGCAACAGCAAAACAACAGCTGCCGCGGCCAGCAGATACAGTGCTTTAAAACGACCTTTTGGCGGTGCAACAACGGCATCGGCATCCGAACCGATGACCTCGGAATGAATGGTCTTGAGCCGATCTTTGAGGCGTTCTGCCCCAAAGTATTCAACTCCTTCGATCATCTTTTTGCGTCGGCGGACTTCCTTGGCCAACTGAGAATCGCGGGCCATACGGGATTCAAAATCCAGTCTTTCTTGTTCGTTTAAGGCATCCATGAGGTATGCTTCAATTTGGTTGATGTTACTTTGCTCGTCCATCTGGAAGCCGGTTTCCTGTTTACTGAAATAATTTTTTCAATCGGGGGGATTCTTCGATCAAAGCCCGCAGTTTTTTCATGCAAGCCGATTTCTTATTGCGGGCTACCTGTTCATTTTGCAAACCCATTCTGGGGGCGATCTCCTTCATCCGGAGGCGCTCAAAATAGTAGTAGGTCAGGATTTGCTGGCAGCCTTCTCCCAATTGTTTCAGAACGGAGGCCACGAGGGCTTTGTCTTCGTTCCGAGTAATGATTTCCAGGCTATCGTCTTCGATGGGGATGACGTCCATCTCCTGATCGACGATCAATGATTTTTTGCGATCCCGCAGCCGGTAAAGCCACAGCTTTTTACAAACCGAAAACAAGTAAGTTCTAATGGTACAGTTGAGCTCCAATCCGTCCACCCGTACCTTTCTGTAGAAGATGACGATGGCATCTTGGAAAACATCGGCCACATCTTCGGTAGAACCATTGTTACGGCTGATAAAAGACTCGATGACGGGATAACAATCTGCATACAGTTGCCGAAGCGCCCGGTCGTTGGTCCGCTGGTCGGCGGATCGCAAGTCTGTCAAAATTTGCTCGTCGGAGAGTTTTTTCATTCCCTTTAGCCTGAGTTTATTGCAAATACATCCAAAAGGTAACGACAAAAATAGGGGAATTTTTTAAAAAGACCGGCGAAGTGGGCCGTTCAGCAGTCGTACTACAAAATAACAGGACCACTTCTGCGTTATATTTTCTAATCGCGATTGTTATCAATCCTACCTTACCGAGAGTTTTCACACTTCATTCATTTTTTAACACTACAAACTTTATTCAAATGAAGCTGAAAACTTTGAAAACAGCCTTCGATCGACAAAATGTCCTTCTTTCCAAACGTCAATCTGCAGCAGTCAAAGGTGGCCGCAAACTGCCTCCCTCTGGTGGAAGACCAGAAACGACAACGATCATCTACGAAAGTGGTGACGGTTAAACTTTGATTGTTACCAGTCCTACCTTACCGAGAGTTTTCACACTTCATTCATTTTTTAACATTACAAACTTTATTCAAATGAAGCTGAAAACTTTGAAAACAGCCTTCGATCGACAAAATGTCCTTCTTTCCAAACGTCAGTCTGCAGCAGTCAAGGGCGGCCGCAAACTACCTCCCTCTGGCGGAAGACCAGAAACGACAACGATCATCTACGATAGTGACGAAGGTTAAACTTTGAGTGAAAAGTCGGATGGCAGATGGCCTACTTGTCCAGCCGTCATCCGACCAAACCCATGCCCTCAACGACAGCCCTTTACTTCCCAGCCACTTTTTCTTATATTTGCCTTCGCTATACGCTTCCTTCAAACCTTTTTATCTTCCCCGGAATTTTTTTTCAAAAAAATCGCTACCCATCGTTACATTTTTCAACAAGTTGCAATAAAGCGGCAGAAAGAGTGGAATACGGGCCTTTGTATGCCTCACCCCAAAGAAAAAACTACCAGTCAGAGAACTGACGGTAGTCTTTTATTTCACTCTTTCCAAGCGCACCTTTCGGCAACGGCCGGGAGGTGTATTGGAAGGAATCTCGCCTATTCGGAAGACCTTCCTTCAAGCAGTTCTACATATTAACAATAAGTTGACTTTACGAACTGCTTATCTGGTACATTTTATTCAATTATTATTAAACTTAAAGTCATGAAAATTCCTTTATTCAGATTTTTGGGTCTTTTAACGATGGCCTTGTTCTGCAACTTTACCCTACCCAATATCCTTGGCGGCGGCGATGATGGAGGTGGAGGAACAGACAATGGAGGTTCTTCTGATGTGAATACCCAGATTGTGTACAATGACGGCAACGGTGGTGGAGGCGTAAGAATTGAGCTAGGTCCCGATTGTGAACACACCTTCAGATTCAGCTTCAAACTAACCAATTTGGATCAATTCACCGACACACTCGACGTAGAAGACAGCACGGCCGTTTTCCCCTTGCCAAGCGGATATGCGCCCATCTTTATGGAGTATTACATCGGGCAGGACACGACCAAAATTCCAATCACAGAGTTTAAATACATTGGCTTTGTTCCTACTGTAAATGGTACCGTCACCATATTTGAGGCCGTAAGAGAAGTTACTTATTCTTTTTCAGACCTATGTCAGGAATCGACATCTGGATCCATTGGTCTACCAGTAGGTATAAACTTACTGCAAGGAGATGGTAGTCCTTACCCGGCTTGTAGTCACTGGGCGAGTGACGACATCTTCTCTTGCTCTTACTTTGGTCCTGCTGACAGCTTCGGTAGAAAGAGCCTTTCGGATTCAGAAGCAATTCAAAAGACAGGCGATACTGGCACGGGGAATCCTTGTTCTCCTGGTTCATGTGCCACAAACGCACCGATCAGTGGTGAAGTACTATTCAGAGTCATCTGCCACGAGAATTGCGACATCGATCACGGTTTTGGACTTCCAAAAACAGGTACAATCACAACAGATGAAAAAGCAACTGGCCTAGGGTTACAGGTTTTCCCAAATCCATTTACAGATGAGCTAAAAGTTGAATGGACCGGCCAAAGCAATTCGACTGTCCAACTTTCGCTGACAGACATCAGCGGTAAGCTCATTCAAACTTGGCAAGTAGATGGTGCCTTGCAATCACAGCAGTTGAACAACATTCAACAGCTCGCACCTGGAATTTACTTCCTGGCTTTAGACCACCAAGGTGAGCGAAGCATTCACAAACTGATAAAACAGTAATAGAACGCCTTTCTAGAGTGCGGTTTCAATTCACCTTTTTCCGACAGAATTGAAACCGCCTCTTTCTTCAAGCCGATATTTCTTTCCCTTCCCTCTTATTGCGTACTTTTATCCTACTCAATTATGTCTAATTGTCATGATCAAGCCTGTACGTTATTTCCTAATATCCCTATGGAGTCTGATCTCTTTGTCTTCAGCAGCACAAACACCAGCAACCGATGCATCGGATGTACTGAGGTCACAAGCTGATAGTCTGAAAAAGAAAGGAATCAAATTATTTACCATCAACTTAGACAGCAGCGAAGTTTACTATTTATCTGCCGCCGCTATTTATCAAAAGATAGAAGATTGGGAATCCTACATCAAGCTCCTCAATGGATTAGCAGTTGTCAGTTACTACAAAAGTGATTACGAAACACTTCAGTCCTATTCACAAAAGGCGTTTGATACTGCCAGGGAACACTTAGGACCCAGTCATTCGCTATACCAGGATGCATTGAACAATCTGACAGCGTATTACTACAACAAAGGTGCTTATTCCAAAAATGATCGGCTCCTCAAAAAGATTTTAAGCCTCAACCTGAAAAATACCAACGCCTACAAACAGATTTCAAAAACTTATCAAAATCTTGGTACCAATGCCTTTGTTATGAACAACCTCCAAAAGGCTTTGGCCTATCAAAAGGAGGCTTTGCGCTACAGGCAAAAGAGTGATGAGCTTGTTCAGCTGGAATTGAGTAACAACTACAAAGATATTGGGCTGACCTTTCAGGAATTGGGCCAATACGACTCTGCCAGGGTGTACTTGAACAAAAGCCTGTCCATTGTCAAGGAGTTTGATGCCTCCAAATTTAAAATTGCTGCTATAAATCGCATTTCTACTTTGCATGGACTGGTGGAAGTGATGATGCTGGACCAAAAGCAACAGGCAGCCAAAACTTATGCCCAACAGGCGCTCTCCCTCCAAAAAGACGACAAAGCCTTTCGCAAAGCTTTCACCTATGAATTACTGGCGCGCATCGATAAAGAAGAGGGTAATTATAAACAAGCACTCGAAAATCTCCAAAATGCCAATCGGCTGGCCCAACTAAACTACCGAAACAACTCCTACCCCAAAATCGCTCGCAAGCTCGCTGCCACCGCCGACCTATACGAACAACTCCAACAAAACCAACAAGCACTCGACTACTACCAAAAAGGGCTCACCACCCTCGCCCCGGGCTACGCCCTCCCCACATCCCTGGCCAATCCACCCGCCGACCAACTCCTGGCCCCACCTGATGCCCTCAACATCCTCCACGGCAA
The DNA here is from genome assembly GCA_039199225.1 of Bacteroidota bacterium. Taxonomy (GTDB): domain Bacteria; phylum Bacteroidota; class Bacteroidia; order Chitinophagales; family Saprospiraceae; genus JBCCSZ01. Next base: position 7,210 of record JBCCSZ010000053.1, on the reverse strand, counting down.
AGCGCAACTCCTCCTCCAATTGGCCCAACAAAGTGCCGATGAAGAACAACTGCGCCTCAGCCTGGCCACCTTCCACACAGCCGCCGACTTGATCGCCAAAATGCGCAGAGGTGTCCTAACCACAGATGCCAAGAATGCCCTGGCCGAAAAGTCGGTCGATATTTACGAAGGGGCCATCGCCACGGCCCTGGCGCTGCACCAAAAGACCAATGATCCCGGCTTTCTGGAAAGTGCCTTTCGACTGGCGGAGAGCAACAAGGCTTTGCTGCTCCTGGAATCCATCAATGCCCGACAGGCCAGTGGATTTGCGGGTTTGCCGGACAGCCTGCGCGAACAGGAGGAAAACCTCCGCACCGACCTGGCTTTTTACCAAAAGAAAATACTGGAGGAAAAACAGAAAAAGGAAAAGGCCGATGCCGATAAGATCAAACGCTGGCAAGAGCAGATTTTTAAGTTGGACCAACAATACGACTGGCTGAGCAGCCGACTGGAATCCGACTTTCCGCTCTACCACAAACTCAAATACCAAGACAATACCTTGGACCTCCCCAAACTACAACAGCAACTGGCCAGTTCTTCAAGTGCCTTGCTGGAATATTTTGCCGGCGAAAAGCAGTGGTATGTCTTCGTACTAACGGCCAACGGCCTACAGGTGGCTTCCATTGATGCGACCTCAAAAACAGACTTGGCCATAGAAAGCTTGCGGCAATTCGCCCGGCAATCTCCGGAAGGCGGATTATCGGCCGAGACTTATTTACAATTCACCCGAAATGCCCACGAGCTGTACCAACAATTGATTCGACCAGCCACCACCCTACTCCCTCAAGACATCGAACAATTGCTGATCATACCCGACTACACCCTGGCTTTTCTTCCATTCGATTTGCTACTGACCAACCCAGTCCAGGACGCATCCGCAGGATTTCATCCCGATAAGGTGGATTATCTCCTAGAGCAGTATTTGTTGAGCTATGACTACTCAGCGACCCTGTGGAGCCGCAGCCAGGAGAAGGAAAACATCGATTTCGAACAGCCCTTCATCGGTTTTGCCCCTTCCTTCAGTCCGGTATTTGCCGATGCGGTACGCTCTTGCACCTCCGACCAATTGTACAGCCTGCGCTGCAACCAATCTGAAATCAAGGCCATTGGCGAGATGCTCGGTGGCACCCAATTAGTGGCCAAGGAGGCCGGCAAGCCAGCCTTTGAACAGTATGCGGCCCAGTCGCAAATACTGCATCTGGCGACGCATGCCTGTGTGGACGAGCAGGACCCCATGTTTAGTAAAATATATCTGGCGGACGATTATTTGTCGATCTACGATCTCTACAATACGCAGCTGCAATCCGAACTGGTCGTCCTGAGTGCCTGCAATACTGGCTCTGGCAAGTTGTTGCGGGGTGAGGGCGTGATGAGCTTAGCACGGGGGTTTATGACAGCCGGCTGCGCTAGTACGGTCATGAGCCTTTGGTCGGTTGATGACTGTGCGACTTCTGATATTATGACGAACTTTTACAAGCACCTGAAGGAAGGACGATCAAAGCAGGCCGCCTTGCGACTGGCAAAGCTGGACTACCTGGCCTCCGCCAACAAAGCACAGCAGCACCCCTACTATTGGAGTGCATTTGTCCAATATGGCAACGGACGGCCTTTGGAGGAATTATCCACTGCCATCAATTGGATTTTGTTAGGCGCTTTGTTGTTAGCTGGAATCGGTTTTGGCTTGCTGTGGGGAAGCCGCAGGCGGGAGGCTTAGAAAATATCGATTGCTTCAATATCTACCAATTTGAAAAAACAGTTGGCGCAGACTTGAACGTCGTTGAGTGCCGACCCATCTCTCAGATAGCCTTCACCATAGACTTTTCGGTTGAGTTCCTGCAGGGAAGGCCATTTGTAGCGTCCCTTTGTGCCTGGCAACTTGCAGTAGTAGGTACTTTCCTGCATGGTGCAATAAGTCTCCGACTGTGGAAGGCGGTGAGAAATGCTCTTGCGGTAAAACTCGGCCCCGATGACATTTTGAGCGTAGTTCATGTTGTGAGCAATGATGTAGGTGGCCGCATCGATCGCCTTGGCAAAAGATTCCAACACCCCTTTCACCGGGACACCTTCCTCCCGAGCCTTGTCGGTATCGATCCCGTGGATGCGCTCTGCCTCGTAGGGAATTTCAAAACCTTCGGGTTGAATGATGAAGCGCTGTTTGTCGATTTGGTTGCGGTTTTCATCGTAGACCATCCAGGCAATGTCCACGATGCGGGGCCAGTTAAACGTATCTGAAGCAGGTGCCTTCCAGGAGCGTGGCTTGCCGGCCGTTTCGACGTCGAAAAAAAGGTACATAGTAAGTCGTTTTAATCTGGCCCAAAGGTAGAAAAAAAGCTGAAAAGGAAGATTCCAATTCAGCTTCGATAAGAGGTTTAAACGTCACTGTGGGCCGCAAAATGACACCCGCTTCCCGACGATTCGTACCACCACTTTTACGGATGGCTCAAAAGGAAGGAGTGAAGTTGCCCACTAGATTTTTACGCGTGAGCCGGACTGTGGCTCGTGCCTTTTCGTTAATGATTTGTGGGTTGAGTCGCAATATGAGGAGAATTGTTCTTCCAACACTGCAATGATGTTGCAAATGAGTGTAAATTCGGGCCTATCAGCCTATTTTCTGAGCAAAATCACGGTAGAGTGCATTGAGTTGGGTAGAAGAAATGTCCCAATTCATGTGTTGTTCCACCATCCGACGGCCGTTTTCGCCCAGCCGCTTTCGAAGAGGCGCATCCTTGTAGAGCTTCAAAACCTGTTCGGCAAAGTCGGCTGCATCTCTTTCCTGGAAGACCAGCCCGCAATCGTACTGATGGATAAGATTTTCCTGAGAAGGACAATTGCTGACAATAACGGGTTTTCGGAGGGATAGGTATTGAAATACTTTGTTGGCAAAGGTCGTATCGTGGTGTAAGTTGCGATGCAGGGGGCTGACACAAATCGAACTGGCCTCGATGTAGGATTGGAAAAGCCGAAAGTCTTGCCAGCCAGCCATCTCCACTTGCTCCTCTACGCCCATCGAGCGAATGTATGCTTTGAGCTGTGGATCAGATTTACTTTTGCCGACGCACACAAAGCGAATCTCTGGGATTTCCGGCAAGATGTATTGCATTGCCTCCACCACTGTTTTGAGACCTCTTCGCTCGCCCGTATCCCCCAAATACAAAAGGGTAAAGTAAGGGCGGTAGCGCTTGACAATTTTGGCATCGATGAAGGGGGTTTGGTAAAATGCCTTGCGGACGGTATTGGGTACAACGATGAAGTCTTGGGGCGAGCGGCCGGTCTGGGCGACATAATAAGCCTTAGCCTCTTCGGTTACCACCACCGTTTTTGTGGCTGCCCGGATGAATTGAAACTCCCTTTTTTTCCAGATCGATGGGTAAATGGTTAACTGCCCAAGGCCCGATTGAACATGGGTGTAAAACTTCATAATCTCCGGGCGATTCTCGTGCAAATCCAGCACCAGCGGTTTCTTCAGCTTCTCATTGACCCGGAAGACTGCCCGGGCGATCTGCATATCGTGTACGTGGATCACATCGATTTGCTCCTTCTCCAAGAATTCCCGAATGCTTTTGTGTAGGTAATTGTGGTAATACGGAATGGTATAAGCCAGGGCCGAAACGCTCTTCAGATAAGTCGGCACCCAGAACCGGCGCACCTGAATGCCATTGACCTCCTCGACCGCCGCCTGGTCCTGGCTGTAGTCCAGACAATACAAGAACACCTCATGCCCTTGCTGGATCAAGGTAACTGCCTCATTTTCTACCCGGGGGTCGGGCGGAAATGGGTTGTCTAAGATCATTCCGATTTTCATGCTAGCCATATTGGATGAAGTCGTCATTTACCCTACCCCTCCTGCAAAGTCCTTTTTAAAGTCTCCCTGAATTCGCTCCATTGGCGGATTGAAATAGCCATATTCAATGTGGGGAAACTCTTCCTTTATGCGACGCATCAGCTCCTTGACGCCCATTGCCTCTCCCGTTACTGTCAATCCGACCCGTTCCAAATACCAATCTGGATCGATGTTGAAGTTGCGCCATTGGATCATTTTCAAGCCGGTTTCGCGTATCAGCTTTCGGAGTGCTTCGTATTCGTCAAAGCTATCTGTCAACCCTGGAAAGACAAAGTAATTGATGCTTGTCCAGCCGCCGTGCCGATTGACAATCCGCAGGCTTTCCACTATATCCTCAAAGACATAGTTATTTGGGCGATAATAAGGTAAGTAAAGCGATTCTTGGGCCGAATTGGTACTCACCCGAATGCTGTTCAGCCCTGCTTTGCAAAGAGCATCGACAGCCTTGGGCATGCTGCCATTGGTATTGATGTTGATGCTGCCCCGATCGGTAAATTTTCGGATTTGTTGAATGGCATCGACCAGTGTTTCCCACATCAGCAGGGGTTCTCCTTCGCAGCCCTGGCCAAAGCTGATGATCGGAAATGGCGCATTCATCAAATGGTCTACCGTATATTCTACAATCTCGCCAGCCAGTGGCTTGAAATCCAGGCGATCGTGACTGGAGATAATGGGCTCCTCCTCGGGTAGTAGGGAAATGCAACCAACGCAATTGGAGTTACAGGCAGGGGAACTGGGTACTGGACATTCCCAACGGCCCATGAAGTAGTTACGGGCGGCCGGGCAGGTGTACGTTTGGGCGCAGTTGTGCGCCAGATGTTCTACCACTCGGTTGTTTGGAAAGCGCGCCAATTGCTCAGCAATGCCCGATTCGACCATATCGTCGTCGTAGCCTTCCGCTTCCTGGCGTATGTCAGACTCTATTCGAACAGCCGTCACGTAGAATTCATCGTCTAACCAAGCAGCAGCCGTGTAGCAAAACAAAGGCAGCACAGGCGCATCTGGTTCGTTCACATAGGCGGCATGGTACAGGCCCGCATGAGCTGGCGGAATAAAGGCAGCCACCGCACATCCGAGTTCACACAAGCGCATTTCCCCCGTTTCTACATCGATACCGACGGCCTTTCTGCCATGCAACTCATAGAGGTTGCCACCCTCTGGAAGCAGAATCCAATCGGAAGGCTCTACTGGCTGGGCGTAAAAACCACTGCGACCACAAGCATACAGGGTCGTATCTTCAAAAACATTACCTTCTCCATCGGCATACAACACATAAGGAGAGCTTTCCAATACCATAAGCTAATTTTTTGCAAAGATAGGACAAAAAAACGGACTCTATGATCAGTCGCTTCATCCGTCTCCATCTCCAAGGATTTTGCATTTGTCTTTGGCAGGATGCTTTCAATTCAGACTTTCAGCTATCTTTACGCCTACTAAAAGCAAAACCATGAGAATCACCTATGCTGTTTGCCTCCTTTGTGCCATCCTTCTCTTCATAGGCTGCCAGCCTTCTGGCGATGCGACAGCGGAAAAAGCGCCTGCCAAAGTAGAACAACCCAAGGCAGCTAATCCCTATGTCGCAGCATTGGAAACAGCCCACCAAGCCGAGCGTTTTCACCAAAAGGAAGTCGTTTCCCTCGATCTGGAACTCAACTTTGGTGGCAAGCCTTATGCCCAGGCCACTATTGTCTCTCGAACCAATTCCAGCAAGATACATGTCACCCGCTCCGATGGTGCTACCACGCTGTTTGACGGACAAGATGTCTGGCTGTCTCCCGATACAGCTGACTGGCCCAGTGCCAGATTCGATATCTTTACCTGGCAGTATTTCTTCCAGGTGGCCTACAAACTCAGCGATCCTGGTACCAAGTGGGAATTGCTGGGTCGGGATTCCCTCGACGGAAAGGTCTACGAATTGGGGAAGTTGCGCTTTTCAAGTGGCACAGGAGATGCGCCCGACGACTGGTATTTGCTGTTTCAAGACCCCGAGACGAAGCTCATTCACGCCATGGCATACATCGTCACCTACAGCCGCTCACAGGAAGAAGCCGAAAAGTCGCCCAGCCTTATTGTGTACAGCGATTACGAAGAAGTGGAAGGCATCCCCTTTCCGATGAGTTGGACTTTTTACAAGTGGAACGAGGCAGAAAAAAGTACCGGAAAGAAACGAGGTTTTGGCAAGGTCAGCAAGCTGCAATTCGAAGAGGAAAAAGCAACTACCTTTGCAATGATCAAAGGAAAAAAAATGGATAAATAAGCCAGCTAACACAGATGCACCAACTCGACATTCGGACGGTCAACGTCATCCAATATCTAAAGCCCCTGCGGGAAGGGGGCTCGCTTCCGGCCATCGTCAAGGCCGACGACGACTTTTTGTACGTCCTCAAGTTCCGGGGAGCCGGTCAGGGCAAAAAGGCGTTGATTGCAGAATTGATCGGGGGCGAACTGGCCAGAGCCATGGGACTCAAGGTTCCCGAGCTGGTTTTTATGAACTTAGACGATTCCTTCAGTAAAACAGAACCGGATGAAGAAATCCAAGACTTATTGCGGTTCAGCGTCGGACTCAATCTGGGTTTACACTTTTTATCAGGAGCCATCACCTACGACCCATTGGTCTCCATCGCAGATGCCCTGACGGCCTCTAAGGTGGTTTTGTTGGACAGCATCATCACCAATATCGATCGAACGGCTAAAAATACCAACCTGCTGAATTGGAACAGCGAATTGTGGCTGATCGACCATGGTGCCAGCTTGTATTTTCACCACAACTGGAAAAATTGGAAAATGCATCTCGACAGGACATTCCCCAATATAAAAGACCATGTATTACTGGAAAGAGCGGAGCAGCTTACAACGGCGGCTCAAGACATTCAGACGACCATTACAGAAGATAAGATCGCTGCCATCATATCGACCATTCCGGAAGATTGGCTGATTGAAGCATCAAATACATTGTCTCCGGAGGAAATGAGAACTGCCTACACACAATTCCTGAATGCCAAGCTCAGCAAGATCGATTTACTCGCCAAAGAAGCTGCCGATGCAAGATAGAGTGACATACGAGTTTGCAGTCATCCGGGTGGTCCCGAAAGTAGAGCGAGAAGAGTTTCTAAACGTCGGAGTGATTCTATTTTCGAAGCGCAAAAAGTACCTCGGCATAAAATATCAAATCGATGAACAGCGCCTCAAGGCATTTTCCGACGAAATGGATGTCGTTTTCCTAAACGACTACCTACGCGCCTGGGAACTTGTCTGCCAAGGTGACCCAAGCGGTGGGAGCATTGGCAAAATGGCATTGGCTTCCCGCTTTCGATGGTTGACCGCTTCTAG
>JBCCSZ010000052.1:0-30400 GCA_039199225.1 Bacteroidota bacterium | reverse complement strand
TGAGTATGGAACTGTTTTCGAGCTACATGAAGGATGCCTATCGCTATTCCTTTACCGGTCGGATGTTTTTGACAGCTGAGTTTTTATTGCTGGCCGGAGCGGTCTTTATAGGCTTCCTAGCGGCAGTTTTACCAGCTATGTCAGCCTCAAAAACAGATATTTCAACAACTTTAACACAATCTTAGGACCTAAGACCGTGTCGATTTGTTGTAATATTACGTCTAAAGGATGCGTTTTTGACAGGAGTTTTGAACTGAAACTGAGGAAAGATTATGAAAAAAATAGCAGCTTTAACTATGTTTCTGGCATTCTTGCTGTGCGCGAGTACGGCTTCTTTTGCCCAGTCCTCAAAAGTAAATGCCTGGCGTACGCTGGGAATGATGAAATATGAAAAGGAGTTTACTTCCAAGGGGGGGGCTTCCACAACAGCGGTAGCGGGCAACGGTAAATTCATTGGAATGATTGAAAAGTTGGAGGGAGAGGTCATCACGCTAAAAGGATATGTGATTCCATTGAGCGGGAAAAAAGCCCAGAGCCACTTTATGTTTTCCGCCTTTCCCTACAGAAGTTGCTTCTTTTGTGGCAAAGCCGGCCCAGAATCCGTTGTGGAGGTGTTTACCAAAGACAATCAAAAGATTCCTTTTTCCGAAAAATCCATGACGATCAAAGGACGGTTTGAGTTTACGTCACGCAACACCGATGGTGTTATGTTCAGTTTGAAAGAGGCAGAATTGGTGGATCGTTAGCAAGCGTAAAGGCGTTGACAAGCCATCAATTGTAACTATTTCGTTCGGCAGTCCTTACCTTTGTATAGAACATTTATGGTGCCTATGGAATTTTACAAATTGAAAAACCTTGTTTTGCCCATCAAAGTCCTACATATTATGAAATATCTGACGGCCTTTTTGATTCCTGTTTTGTTGCTGGCTACCTTTATGCCACAAGCTGCTGCGCAAGCTCCTGAAACAAAGGCAGAGAACCTATGGAAGGTACTTTCTAAGATTACATTCAAAAAGCAGTACGACGAGGTGATGGGCTTCAAGGTAGATGTGCCAGTATTCAGTGATCCAATTAAAAAACTGGATGGTAATATCGTTACCATCAAGGGCTATATCATCCCTGTCGAGGGCTATAAAAGCCATAAAGAGTTTGTTTTCTCCGCCTTTCCATACAACATGTGCTTCTTCTGTGGTGGCGCTGGTCCAGAAACGGTCATGGAAGTGCTAGCTAAAGAACCCATCAAATACACTACTGAGCCCGTTACCATTCGGGGCAAGTTAGAACTCAATGATACCGATATCAACCGCTTGATTTACGCCTTGACCGAGGCGGCGCGAGTAGATTAGGGCTTTCCCAAAAAAAATCAATATTTTAGCCGACCATAGCGGCGGAAAATCCGTATACTTCCTCGGAACAGACAATCTGTTGCCTTATTTCATTTTACGGAACAGTCGCAAGATCGATTATGGCCAAGAACAAGAAAACAAAGCAACGCAACCAAAAATCCCCTAAACTTACGGCTTCAGGCAATTCCGGCTTGATGGGTCAACCAGCTTTCTTCTCCAACCGGCGCTGGCACGCCTATCTAATTCTCATCTTCAGCTTTCTGCTTTACGCAAATACCCTTCAACACGATTACACACAAGATGATGCCATCGTTATTTACGACAACATGTACACAACGGATGGCCTAGCTGGTATTCCAGGTATCCTCACTTACGATACTTTCAAGGGATTTTTCAAACGCGAAGGCAAAGACAAACTCGTCTCCGGCGGTCGCTATCGTCCCTTAACGCTTGTGCTATTCGCCATAGAATGGCAACTGACGGCCAAAACCGTGAAAGATGCCAATGGACAGCCCCAAAAGGATGCCAACGGAAAGATTGTCAAGGAAGGCAATCCTTTTGTCGGCCACCTGATCAACATACTGCTGTTTGGTCTGACGGGTTTGATGCTGTACTGGCTGCTATTGGCTTTGATGGATGGAAAAGGGCAGGAGAGTTATGCATTGTTTGTTGCTTTGGGAGCGGCTCTGTTATTTGTCGCGCATCCCATTCACACAGAGGCTGTTGCCAACATTAAAGGACGAGACGAAATTGTCAGCTTACTGGGTAGTCTGGGTGCTGCCTATTTGTCCATTCGCGCTTTCCGGGAGGGATTGTTCAAATGGCAAATATTGGCTGGGCTGGTATTTTTCTTGGCCCTGATGTCAAAGGAGAATGCCATCACTTTTTTGGCTGTTGTTCCGCTGATGTACTACTTTTTTACCAAGGCGGGTAATGGTAAAATAGTTTCCCTAACGGTTCCTTTCATAGCTGCTTCTGTACTGTTTTTGATCATCCGTTTTTCCATATTGGGTTCTTTCGGTGAGCCTTCGATGGAGCTGATGAACAACCCATTCATCAAGTTGGAAGGGGGGCGTTATGTACCTCTAAGCTTTGCAGAGAAATCGGCGACGATTATGTATACCATTGGGAAGTACCTTCAGCTGTTGGTCTTTCCTCATCCACTGACCCACGACTATTATCCGCGTCATGTAGCCATTATGAGTTGGGGAAATTGGCAAGTTTTGCTCAGCCTACTTGCGTTCTTGGGTTTGATCGGCTACGGTATTCGGGGCCTGTTTCGGAAAGATCACCTCGCTTTTGCGGTCCTCTTTTATCTGGTGACCTTTTCCATTGTCTCTAATATCTTGTTTCCCATCGGAACCAACATGGCAGAGCGTCTGTTGTTCATGCCTTCGGTCGGCTTTTGTATAGCTGTTGCTATTTTGCTGTATCGGTTGGCCCAGCGGCAGACAGGGGGCAAAGCTCTACAGTCTTTTAAGCAATTAAATACAGCCCTCATCGTTCTGGGAGCAGCAGCTCTGTTGTTCGGCGGCAAAACGATCAGTCGCAATATGGCCTGGAAAGACAATTTTACTCTGTTCAAAACGGATGTAAAAACTTCTTTGAACAGTGCCAAACTTCGCAATGCCATGGGCGGTGAGCTGACGGCTCAGTCCTTGAAGGTTGAAAATGAAAACGAACGCCGGAAGATGTTGCAAGAGGCCGTCGGTCATCTCAACGAAGCCCTGCAGATACACCCAGGCTACAAAGAGCCATACCTGCAACTGGGCAACTGCCATAACTACCTCAAGGAATACGACAAGGCGATTGGATACTACAATAAGGTCTTGCAATTCAATCCAGGGGATGAGAATGCTACTAAAAATATAGCGATCACCTATCGGGACGCAGGTCGCTATTGGGGGCAGGAAAAAAACGACCTGAAAAAGTCGATCCTCAACCTGCAAGAAGCGCGAAAGCGCATGCCCAATGACTATGAGACCAACCGACTGCTGGGGATTGCTTATGGCATCTCTGGTCAGAACCTTCGGGCCATTGAATATTTTCAAAAGGCGGTTGAGATACAGCCCAACAACGCCGATGCGCATTGGAATATGGGAAGTGCTTTTATGCACGTTGGCTCAAATGACAAGGCCAACTTGTCGTTCAATCGGGCCGAAGAATTGCAGCCTGGCATCCGGCAGCAGAAGCAAGCGGCAGAGCGGCAGCGGATGGGTGGGCAGTAAAGAAAAAGAACAAGGGACTGGCTCCACAGACGAATAGTTTGTATTGGAGGATTTTGAATTGAGAATCTGAGCATTATGAAATCTACCTTTTTAACCATCTTACTTTTGGCCTTTGTAGCGATTGGCGCCAATGATCCTTACAATACAGAGCCAGGAAAAACAGCGGCTGAGTCTCTGGCCGAAGAGGAAGCCTGGATCACCGATGTCTTCGATGCTATGAACGAGGAGGAACGCATCGCGCAGTTGTTTATGATCCGCGCACATTCCAACATTGGTCCCGACCACATTGCCAAGGTCGAGAAAATCATCAAGGAACACCAAGTCGGAGGACTTTGCTTTTTTCAGGGGACGCCCGAAAAGCAGGCAGAATTGACCAACCGCTACCAAGCCTTGTCCAAACGAGTACCTCTGCTGATCTCAATGGATGCCGAATGGGGGCTGGGCATGCGACTCAAATCCAGCGCAGTCAGTTTTCCTAGGCAGCTCATGCTCGGTGCCATTCAAGACAATCGCCTGCTGTACGAAATGGGGCAGGAGGTGGCTCGCCATTGCAAGCGCCTCGGCGTTCACGTCAACTTTGCTCCGGTGGCCGATGTCAATAACAATCCTGAGAATCCTGTCATCAACACCCGTTCCTTCGGGGAGGATCGCTACAATGTTGCTGCAAAAAGTTATGCCTACATGAAAGGGATGCAAGATGCTCAAGTAATGGCCTGTGCCAAGCATTTTCCCGGCCATGGTGATACTGATGTGGACTCCCACTACGACCTGCCAATCATTTCGCACGACCGCCAACGCCTGGATAGCATCGAGCTATTTCCATTTCGCGTATTGGCCGATCATGGCATCCAAAGTATGATGATTGCTCATTTGCATGTACCGGTAATCGACAATAGAGAAAATCGCCCGACGACCTTGTCGCGCAATGCAGTCAGTAATATCCTTAAAGAGGAATTGGGTTTCGAAGGCTTGATTTTTACCGATGCCCTGGACATGAAGGGGGTTACCAAACACCACGAAGAAGGAGAGGTAGAAGCCAATGCCTTGGTAGCTGGCAACGATGTCTTATTGCTTCCCGGTGATATTCCCCTTGCCATTCAGTCCATCAAAAGGTATGTGTCAGAAGGGAAGTTGTCGATGGAAGATGTTTACGAAAGTGTACGTAAAATCTTGCGGTCGAAGTATCGCTTAGGGGTCACCAAGTTCGAGCCTTTGCGAATTGCCAACATTTGGGAAGACCTCAACAATAAGGAATCGGATGTTCTCAAGCGCCGTTTGATCCGCAATGCACTTACATTGGTGCGTAACAAGGAAGATTTGCTGCCTTTCCGGCAAATGGAGAAAGGAAAAATAGGCTCCTTGGCAATGGGTTCCTTAAGTCAGACAAGTTTTCAAAATACCTTGAGTAAGTATGCTGAAGTAGAGCACTATTATGCAGCTAAGAATATGAGCACGACGGCCTCTAGGCGGCTGATTAGTAAGCTGGGCCAAAAGGAGGTGGTTATTATTGGATTGCACGATATGAGTTCTTATGCCAGTAAAAACTTTGGTATCGACATGAGCCAGCGGGCTTTCATCGATGCTCTGCGGAAGATGACAAAGGTAGTACTCGTTGTCTTCGGCAATCCCTACAGCCTGAAATATTTTGATGATGTCGATTGGGTATTAGAAGCCTACAACGAGGATGATATGACCCAAGACCTGGCTGCTCAGGCTTTATTTGGTGCGTTTAGCGTTCGTGGAAGACTCCCTGTGACAGCCTCGGAGCGTAGTCGCTTCAACGATGGGGTGACGACGAGTTCTTTTTTCCGCCTGTCCTATGATCTGCCAGAAAGCGTCGGACTGAAATCTGCTGGCCTCAGCCGCATTGACGATGTGATGAAAGAAGCCATTCGCAAGCGGGCCACCCCGGGTGGGGTTGTATTGGTTGCTAAAGATGGAAAGGTGGTCTTCAACAAAGGCTTTGGTCACCATACCTATTCCAAGAAACGACGGGTAGCTGCTTCAGATATTTACGATCTTGCTTCCATCACCAAGATTGCTGCGACTACTGTTTCCATTATGAAATTGCACGAAGAAGGGCGCATCAATATCTATGAGCCGCTGAGCAATTATCTACCGGAGCTGAAATCGACGAATAAGGCTGGATTGACCATTTATGATATTATGGCTCACCGAGCCAGGCTGCAACCCTGGATTCCCTTCTTTGAGCAGACCGTTACGAAAAGCCGCCGCAACCCTCGGCCCATGCCCAAGTATTACAGTCGAAAGAAAAGCGACAAATACAGTGTGCCAGTGACGGATAAGCTTTTTATGGTAGACGATTTCAGGGATTCCATCTGGAAACAAATTCGGGAATCAGAGCTGCGCTCCAAGCTAGAGTACAAGTACAGCGATTTGGGTTTTTATCTGCTGAGCCAATTGGTGACGGAAGTATCGGGCAAGCCCTTTCCACAATATGTCGAAGATACCTTTTACCGCCCAATGGGGATGGTCACAACTGGCTTCAACCCAAGGGATGAGTTTTCCACTACCAGAATTCCGCCGACCGAAGAAGATAAATATTTTCGACGACAGCGGGTGCAGGGCTATGTACACGATATGGGGGCTGCCATGCTCGGTGGTGTCAGTGGGCATGCCGGGCTATTTGCCGATGCCAATGATCTGGCCATCTTGATGCAAATGCTGCTCAATGGTGGCTACTATGGAGGCAAGCAATTCCTGACGCCGGAGACGATTCGCACCTTTGTGACCCGCCACAAGGAGGCCAGCCGTCGAGGGATTGGTTTTGACATGAAGGAGCTGAATCTCAATCGCAACAAAAATGTTTCGTCTAAGGCATCTGAAAGTACTTTTGGGCATCTTGGATTTACGGGTACCTGTGTGTGGGTCGATCCGGAATACAATCTTATATTTGTCTTTCTTTCAAATCGGACGTACCCCTCTATGAAGAATTATAAATTGAGTATAGAGGATTACCGTCCTCGAATCCAGCGTATTATTTACGAAGCACTCGACTGAGTATGAACTGGCCGCTGCGCATCGCCCGAAGGTATCTATTCGCTAAGCGTTCTACCAACGCCATCAACCTCATTTCTGGTATTTCCGTTCTGGGTTTGGCCATCGGCACGGCTGCGCTCATCGTGGTTTTGTCTGTTTTTAATGGCTTTGAGGACCTTATTACGGGCCTGTTCAGTTCGTTCAATCCAGACGTCAAGATACTGCCAGTGGAGGGAAAGGTGTTCGAGGTCGATTCTACGAAGGTGGCTCGCCTCCGCCAGATGGAGGGGGTAGAGGCCGTGTCGCTTACGCTGGAAGAGGTGGCCTTTTTTGAGTACAAAGGCAGTCAGGATTTTGGAATGCTGAAGGGGGTGGATGAATATTTTGCCAGTGTAACGACGATCGACTCTACGGTTCAGGAGGGGGTCTACAGCTTGCAAGACAGAGGGCGCGAGATGGTGGTCCTTGGGCTGGGGATGCGCAACAAGCTTTCTGTCGATGTGGATAATTTTGTCAATACACTGACGGTCTACATGGCCAAGCGCAAAAAGGGAACCTTTGGAGAGCCTTTCCGCAAGCGCAGAGCCTATCCGGCAGGTACCTTTGTCATTCAACAAGATTTTGACAATCAATACGTGCTCTCATCATTGGATTTTGCCCGGGAACTGCTCAGCTACGACGACGAGGTCAGCGCCATTGAATTGCGATTGGATGCTTCCAAAGACCCTGTCAAAACCTTGGGAGCGATTCGTGATCTCATGGGACCAGAATTTGATGTTCGGGATCGCTACCGACAGGATGAAGCTTTTCTCAAGCTGATGAACATCGAAAAGTGGATGAGTTTTGCCATCCTCAGTCTCATCCTGGTACTAGTGGCTTTTAATATGATTGGCTCTTTGTGGATGATTGTCTTGGAAAAGAAAAAAGACATCGCCATTCTCAAGTCGATGGGAGCAACCAGTGTAAAAATTCGCAATGTATTTTTGTATGAAGGCTTATTATTATGCCTGCTGGGGATGGGAATTGGCTTTGTCGTGGCTGTTGCCTTCATATTGGTTCAAAAGCTCTTGGGCGTCGTTCCGATTCCTGCAGGTTTTGTCGTGGATGCTTATCCGATCAGCATGCGGTTGATTGACTTTACGGCTGTAGCCATCACAGTGGTTGGCATCGGATTGCTGGCTTCTATTCCACCAGCAAGAAAGGCTGCAAGTATCGATGCCATGATCCGGGAAGAATGACCTCCGCCGGGTTGTGTCAGCTTTTCTTCTTGCGAACGGGAGGATTGTTCAGAAATTCCAAAACGGTATTCACCTTTTTATCGATGTTTTTGATTCTGTTGATGGTGTGAATCAATCCTCTTTTCTTACCATCTGTTAATTGGTTGAATAACTCCTTTGCATTTTCGTCTTGGTCGAGCAATACTTCCAGTACCTCCGGAATGTCAACCCCTAGTGGGTTTGGGTCTTCGCTGATTTCAAAGGCCACTACATCGCCCAGGTCTTTTTTCAATGCCTTTACAAGTTTGGTTGCCAGGATGATGAAAAAATTGCCATCTCCTAAATGGTTGAGTCCACATCGGAAGGATAGACCTTCGGGCAGCGTGCAAATGAGCCGAGTGGCCTTTTTGCGTTCGAATTGATGGACAATATCAGCATCGATTTGAAAATAGAAATAGCCTCCTCTGCGCTTTTCCAGCTGGCGAATGGCTTGTTCAAATTTAAAGCTTGGCAATTCTTTTTGCTTTTGGTTTTTTTGATCCATCTCTGTTGTTTATAATCCCTTAGCTGTTTTTAAACAACTTTGGTGAATGAAAGGTTTTATGGGTGATTGCTGCTCATCGCTATGGGCGTGGCCTTTCGAGCGACCGGCTTTTGGGTCGTAAATACTGGTCGAAAGGTTTTCCAAAAAGTGTGGAAAGAACGCCTTGATTTGTTGATAAAATCATAACAATACAAATTAAAACAAAAGATTGAGTTAATTTAAAATTAATAAACAAATAGTTGTATTTGATTTAGTTTATCACTATTTTTGTTACTCAATGGTAAAGAATTAATTGTATTTAAACAAAAAAGTGACAAATGCCTGCTCCCTTTTATTCCGATGATCCCTCTGCTTCCCAATCTCGAATCGGTATGCCGGATTGGTTGGTCGTGAAGATGGCTGCCCTTCGACTGATGAGTGTTCACGGGACAACTACTGCCAAAGAGCTAGAGTTTTACCTTCAAAGCCGGGGCTACAATGGGTATCAGCAAAATATTGAGGCGCTATTGGACTGTATTGCGGCTGGGGAAGGTTGGACTTTGTTATTTAATGGCCGCCAAAAGGTGTATTGTTTGGGCATAGATGTGGAAGATTCTTGCCCTTGTTACTTACTGGGTTTTTCTGATAATTGATTTTGGTGGAGATTCTTTTGGGAGGTTGTGCCTCCCCTCAAAATTTATACATATCAACTTAAAGTGAAATGTTTCCATTCGGGCCAGTGGCCCTCTTTTGTGTGTCGAAATGTTTCCAACCGATTTTACGCTAACGATTGACTGTTATGAATGAATCTGTTTTTTGGCAAGTGATTGAATCTGCCTGGGCTACTTATCCGGCTTTGGATAAAACCCGCCAGCGTGCCGTTGCATTGAATCAGAGTGATGCCTTACAGCAACTAGCTATTATGCTGGAGCAAGTTGTTATTCCAGCTATTGGATTAAAGCTGATGGAGTTGGATCGGGAAGGTCTGACAGATTTTATTCGCACCCTGGAAGCCAAAATGCATCAGCTGGACAGGGCTGTCCTTTACCAACAAACGAGCCTATCTGATCTTTGCTTCATCCACGCTCGTGCGCTCATCATCGGCATGGGAAAGCAGTACTTCAACTTGATTGATCAAGACCCTGCCAAGGCCACTCGTCACCTGGAAGCCGAGTATGTCACAACCATTGGCTACAAAATCTATGAAGAGCGATTCGGCCGTCCCATTGAGAAATTTGCCAAGCACAGCATCCTGACAGGCTCCAACAAAGCAGCTTGGGTGCAAGGTGGCAGATGATCTATCTTCCCTGGTCCTAATTATCTAAGTCCCACACTACCCGCCCATTGTCTCAAGTCTTCTTTTTTGATGGCAGCAGCCATGAGGTCTGGAAAGAGCTCCGGCGTACAGGCGAAGCTGGGTATGTCCATCGCTGCCAATTGGCTGGCAACGTCATGGTCGTATGACGGAGCCCCCTTGTCGTTGAGTGCTAGTAGCGCAATGAATTGTACACCAGAGGCTTTAATGCCAGCAATTCGGCGGAGCATCTTTGCTTCGTTCCCCCCTTCAAATAAATCGCTGATCAATACGAGGATGGTATCGCTAGGGTTTGTAATGAGACCTTCTGCATAGGTAACGGCTTTGTGAATGTCCGTCCCTCCGCCCAATTGCGTACCAAACAGTAACTCGACTGGGTCCTTTAGGTGCTGTGTCAAATCAACAACCGATGTATCAAAAACGACCATATGGGTTTTAATGGACGATAAAGAGGCCATAATAGCTCCAAAGATACCGGAGTAAACCACGGAGGTTGCCATAGAGCCACTTTGATCAACCAATAAGATGACATGGCGCAATGCCTGTCCTTTGCGGCCGTGGCCAATCAGTCGTTCTGGTATGATGGCTTTGAGGTCGTGTTGGTAGTGGCGGAGGTTGGCGCGGATGGTCTGGTGCCAATCGATTTCTTGCAGGCGTGGGCGGCGGTTGCGAACAGCTCTGCTAAGGCTTCCTTTGATGGCTTGGCGCATGGGGTTGTTGAGCTTTTTCTGCAGCTCTTCGACGACCTTCTGGACGACCTTCCGGGCAGTTTCCCTGGTTTTATTGGGCAAAACCTTATTGAGGCTTAGGATCGTGGCAACCAAGTTGACATCTGCCTCGACAGATTCAAGAAGTTCAGGCTCCAACAGCATCTGTTGCAGGCCAAGCCGTTCAAAGGCATCTCTCTGCATAATCTGCAAGACATTGGAAGGAAAATACTTGCGGATATCGCCCAGCCAGCGGTTGACGTTGGGAGAGGAGCTACCCAAACCTCCTTTGCGTTCACTGTCGTAAAGGGCATCCAGCACTTGATCCATTTGTTGCGCCTCACCATCCAGCCCAGCCTCGCCGTCTGGATCAGATTTAGAACCTAATATGAGTCGCCACTTCCTGATTTTTTCGTCCATTATTACAAAGATACAGATTGCGCTACGGAACAAAAAAGATGTGAGCTTGTTCAAACATAGTTTGTATATTCACTGCCACTACGATAGGAGTCCATTAGACCTGTAACAAGCTATTTTCCTTTATCTGGCCCAGCCAATAAAACAATCGTGAAAGAAGACTACCAGGACAGCTTTACAGAAGAGCAGCAAGAGGTGCTGAAGTCCATTCGCATCTCGCGGATCATCTTGCCTGTATTGATTGGTCTGGGCGTCGTCATCTATTTGCTGTGGAGACAATTCGATCCAGATGATTTTGCAAACATCAACTGGACCCAGCATACGACCTTTTGGATTGTGGCGTCTGTCGTTTTCCTCATCATTCGGCACATTTGCTATGCTACACGGCTCCGCATCTTGTCCGACCGGGCTTTCAGTTGGCGCAAATGTGTAGAGCTGATTTTTATCTGGGAGTTTAGCTCAGCCGTTTCGCCAACCAGCGTCGGGGGCTCTGCAGTTGCCCTTTTTGTACTGGCACAAGAAAAACTATCGACTGCCAAAACCACTACCTTGGTTGTTTATACTGCTGTGCTGGACACCATCTTTTTTATGAGTACCTTGCCAGTCCTTTTTATCCTCTTTGGTCCTCGAATCATTCGCCCTGGAATGTCAACCTTGTACGATTTGGATGGGTGGGGCTACACATTTATTGGAGCTTACGTATTTATGGCAATCTATGGGGTACTCTTTTTTTATGGCTTATTTGTCAATCCCGTAGCCATTAAACGGCTGATGGTTGGCATTACCAAGTTGAGATTCTTGCGCAAATATCGGCACAAATCCATTGAGTTGGGAAACGACATCGTTACGGCTTCTCAAGCAATGCGCCGCAAGCGTTGGCCCTATCACATTGGAGCGTTTTTATCAACTGCGGGCGCTTGGTCGTGCCGCTTTTTTTTGCTCAATTGCCTCATTATCGCCTTTGTGCCGAGTACGCCTGTAAACCCTGCCGCACAGTTTGAACTGTACGGTCGCTTGGAGACCATGTTCGTCATAATGGCCTTTAGCCCCACGCCCGGAGGAGCAGGCTTGGCTGAGATCGTTTTTTGGGGTTTCCTCAAGGACTATGTACCGCAGCGAGGACTGGCTTTATTGGTTGCCTCTTTGTGGCGCCTACTGACTTACTACCTTTACCTCTTTGCTGGAGCTGTTGTCATTCCCAATTGGATAAGGACCATTCTCAATGAGCGGAAGAAACGGCGCTTGGCCAGGGAGGAATAAACTTTCAGGCAACTGAGAACCTTATGATAGTAGATTAAAAAAGAATGACAACTCATTAGCATAAATTTGTTTGATTATGGCTGAAAAAAGATCCTGGTTTTCCAGGTTTGTCAACATCCTTTCTCTCCTTTTAGTATTGGTTTTGCTCGGGCGCTACTTTTACAAGAAGCCCAAATACAAGGGGGGCGAAGCGGCCCCAGCTATTGAGGCAACTACTATGAATGGCGAAGCATTTCAATTAGAGCAGTTCAGAGGGCAATTTGTGCTGGTTGACTTTTGGGGAAGTTGGTGTGGGCCGTGTCGCCGCGAAAACCCACAACTGGTAGCCCTCTACGATGCCTTTCACAGCAAGCCACTGACTAAAAAAGGCGGTTTAGAAATTTTGAGCGTAGGGGTGGAAAACAACGAAAAGCGCTGGAAAAGCGCCATCGAGAAAGACGGCCTCAAATGGCCTTACCACATATTGGATAAGTCTACAAGCCTGCGATTTTTCAACGGTCCAATAGCTGGAAGTTATGGAATCAAAGAAGTGCCTACCAAATATTTAATCAATCCAGAAGGTGAAATCATGGAGGCCAACCCCTCTGTTCAACGCATTTACGAGATATTGAACAGCCAACTCAACTGACAAAATGGCTTGAATTTGCCGATGGCAACAAAATTGATGCATGAAAACAGGGAAATCCGCAAGGTTTTCTTCACACATCATCCTTTTGGCACCCAAGAAGGTAGAATATTGCCGAAATGATGAAAATTTATGGATATGATAAAAAAAATCAAAGACATAATGAGCAAGAAGGAAAAACTCGATCCTACTGTCGAATCTGCTGACGAAACTGTAGACCAAGCGGCTGACAAAGCAGAAAAAAGCTCAAAATCCACTAAAAAGTCTTCAAAAGAAGCCAAGTGGGTAGAAGAGAAGGAAGCACTTGAAGCCCAAGTCAGTGAGCTCAAAGACAAATACATGCGTCTGGTTGCTGAATTTGACAACTACAAAAAACGCACTGTACGCGAGAGATTGGACCTGATGGCTACCGCAGCGCAGGACACTCTGTCAGCTTTATTGCCAGTTCTGGATGATTTTGACAGGGCCAAAAAGAATGCGGAAGATGAAAGCAGCAAAGAACCTTTCAGTGAAGGGGTCATGTTGGTCTACAATAAGCTGTACAGCTCCTTGAAGCAAAGAGGACTAGAGCCCATGGAGTCCAATGGTGAGGCTTTTGATCCTGAAATACACGAAGCAATTACCGAAATTCCAGCTTCGACGGAAGAGATGAAAGGAAAAGTTATCGACACGGTGGAGAAGGGATACAAACTCAAAGAAAAAATTATTCGCTACGCCAAAGTAGTCGTAGGAAAATAAGACCCATCATATGGCAAAAAGAGATTATTACGATGTACTGGGCGTAGATAAGGGCGCAGATGACGGTACCATCAAAAAGGCTTATCGCAAAATTGCAATGAAATTCCACCCGGATCGCAACCAGGGGGACAAAAAAGCGGAGGAGAAGTTCAAGGAAGCGGCTGAGGCTTACGAAATACTCAGTGATGCCGATAAGCGGGCGCGCTACGATCGCTTTGGACACGCGGGAGTCAGTAACAATGGCGGTGGTCGAGGCGGTTTCAGTGGTGGTATGACAATGGAGGATATCTTCTCTCAATTTGGAGACATCTTCGGTGATGGTGGCAGCCCTTTTGAGTCTTTTTTTGGTGGAGGTGGAGGAACGCGCCGGCGTTCACAAGGCCAGCGTGGCAGCAACCTCCGAATTCGAGTCGCTTTGTCTTTGGAGGAGATCGCCAATGGTGTGACCAAAAAGATAAAGGTTAAAAAGCTGATCAAGTGTAAAGCTTGTAATGGTACTGGTGCCAAAGATAGCAGCTCTGTAAGCACTTGCGGTACTTGCCGTGGCTCTGGCTACGTACGCCAAGTCAAGAGTACCTTCTTGGGCCAAATGCAAACCACCACTACCTGTCCAACCTGTGGTGGAAGTGGCCAAATTATAAAATCGAAGTGTAATGTTTGTAAGGGCGAAGGAAGAGTGATGGGAGAGGAGACCATCGAAATCGAAATCCCAGCTGGTGTGGAGGAAGGAATGCAGTTGTCCATGAGGGGAAGAGGAAATGCAGGTCTGCGAGGTGGCCCTGCCGGCGATCTGTTGATCAATATCGAAGAAAAGAAGCACGAGTATCTACAACGCGAAGGAACCAACTTGATTTATGAGTTGTACCTCAATTTTGCAGATGCTTCCTTGGGTACTTCCAAGGAGGTGCCAACCATCGATGGAAAAGTCAAAGTGAAAATCCCTGCTGGTACGCAAGCCGGAAAGATTTTTCGCCTCAAAGGAAAAGGCTTACCAGCCGTTCAAAGTTATGGACGCGGTGATCAACTGATTCATGTCAACATCTGGACGCCCAAGAAATTGAACGATGAAGATCGTAAGCTGATGGAGCAGATGCGAAAAATGCCCAATTTCGATCCCAGTCCTGGTAAATCGGAAAAAGGGTTTTTCGAACGGATGAAAGACTATTTCAGCTGATTCAAGCGTTTTCGTGAAATGCAATTCAAACCAACTGCCACAGGCACCGTCTGCCGAAGCCTATTCTTTATAGCCCTGATGATCGGCTTCGGTGCCTGTGGTCCCAACTATATCTACGACCAAAGCCTTCCACTGAAAGACCATCAATGGACTTATGCCGATTCGACAGACTTTAAGGTTCCCATCGTCGACACAAACAAGGTTTACAATATCTTTTTAGACATTACCCACGACAAGTCCTACCCTTACCAAAATTTGTATTTGATGGTTCATACGACCTTCCCATCCGGAAAACGCCTGGATCAGCGGCTGTCCATTGACCTGCTGTCCAAAACTGGGCTATGGCAAGGACAGTGTAGCGGCGAGCAATGCGATCTGAGGGTTCGCATGCAAGAGGGGGCCTACTTCAACGAAACGGGCGACTATCGCTTTGTACTCGAACAGTTCATGCGCAAAGATTCCATTCCAGGACTTCATGCCCTAGCGCTTCGTATTGAAGATACAGGCATAGACCGTCGTAACTCCACCGCAGAATAATCCTATTTTTTTCTGTTTGTGCCGCTTGCAGATTAGCTTTGTCTTATCTTTAATTTAGCTACTAATCGGATGAGCTGTCTAAAATAAAGGCAGGCAGCCGCGTCACTCAATCTGTGAGCCATTATGCGTAGTTCTGGATTTTTGGTATACTTATTATTTGCTGCTATGGCCGCTCTGCTGCTGTATTGCAATAAGAATACGCAACCTCTGGTGGATTCCGGCTATCGCAATTTGTCCGATACTGTTGAATATGTCGGTATGAACAGCTGTATTGGATGCCATGCCCATATTCACCACTCTTTCACTCAAACCGGCATGGGCTTGTCCTTTGATAAGGCGACACAAGAAAAAACTTCGGCCACTTTTGATAAACACGCCCTCGTTTACGACGCCAAGTCTAATTTTTATTACAAACCTTACTTTCGCTCCGATACCCTGTTCATCAAGGAGTTTCGCTTGGATGGAAAAGATACCATTCATCAACGCACCGAGGCCATCAGCTACATCGTCGGCTCCGGACAACATACCAACTCGCACATTGTCGACTTCAATGGCTATGCTTACCAGGCACCGATCACCTTTTATACCCAGGACAAGAAATGGGATATGGCACCTGGCTTTGAGTATCGCAACCAACGCTTTTCCCGATTGCTGACCAGCGAATGTTTTACCTGCCACAACCATTATCCGGAACCGGTGGAAGGGTCCATTAACAAATTTGCCCGGATGCCAACCGGGATTGAATGCGAGCGCTGCCATGGTCCTGGCGAAATCCACCTGAAGGAAAAAACAGCTGGAATTCTTGTGGACACGGCTGTAGCCATCGACTATTCTATTGTCAATCCCAAGGACTTGCCGCGCGACCGCCAAATGGATTTGTGCCAACGTTGTCACCTGCAAGGCGTTGCTGTTTTGGAAGAAGGCAAAAGTTTTTACGATTTTAAGCCAGGGATGAAGTTGTCCAACGTACTCAATGTTTTTCTACCCCGATTCTCCAACACCCATGAGAAATTCATCATGGCTTCTCAGGCCGACCGCTTGCAAATGAGTGCTTGCTACCAAAGCTCAGAAAAGTTGAGCTGCCTCAGTTGCCACAATCCACACCACTCGGTCAGCAGCACCCCAAAGTCTAAATTCAACAATACTTGTATTTCCTGTCATGGTGATACACAGCCCGTCGTTTGCGTCGAAGCTGCCTCGCTACACGATAAAACCGCAGGCGACTGCGTGAGTTGTCATATGCCTTCCTCTGGCAGCATCGACATTCCCCACGTTCACATTACCGATCACTACATCAGCCGACAAACGGCCCGGCGTGCGCTGGAAATTGACACAGCCAAAAAAGCAGAGGTTGCTCGCTTCCTGGGACTTCAAATGATGACCAAAAAAAATCCGAAGTCACTAGAGATGGCCAAAGGTTACATTGCCACTTTTGACAAATACATTGAGTCGAGCATTCTACTAGACTCTGCGCAATACTACCTAGAGCGATCCGACCAAAGCGACAAAGCGTGGTTCAAAACGAAGGTACACTACCATTTTGCCAGGCAAGAATTTGAAGCCATTCGGCAGATGGCTACCGATAAAGCTGCCCAAACATTGGAAGATGCTTGGACGGCTTACCGCATAGGGGAGGCGTTCCATAAGTCGGGAAATTTCCAGCAAGCGCTACCTTACTTGTCAAAGGCCGTAGATGGTCTTCCTTACCACCTCGATTTTCAGGAAAAACTTGGAAATGCCTATGTTGGATTGAAGCGATTTGAAGAGGCAGAGAAAGTGTATCGTTTTGTGATCGGAGAAAATGACAAACGCAAAGTGGCCCTTTGCAATCTGGGGTTTGTGTTGACTTTGAAGCGGCAGTTTCAAGATGCGCTACAACTTTATGATCGTGCCTTGGCACTCGATCCCGACTATGTTCAAGCACTGCTGAACAAGGCTGCTTTGATGCAATTCCTCAACCGCAAGTCAGAGGCTAACAGACTGGCTGCACGTATCCTAAAAATACAGCCCGATCATGCACGCGCTAAAGCAATGCTTGGGCTTGAAAGTGAGACACTCCTCCAGTAAAGCCGGAAGAGGACCCTACATTGTTCTAGAAAGGCCCCGAGAATGTTTGAAACCATCTCGTCAGGGTAACTGCAATGGATATTTTTTCTAGAAAAACAAAAAAGCAAAACTAATGAAACTAAACCGCAAAATTCCACTCTTCATCCTATCATGCTTTTTACAGACCATCTCCTTTGGCCAATACATTGACGGGGGGAATCAGCATTCTATTTTTCTGACCAAAGAAAAGGAGGTGTGGACCATGGGCAAGAATGAGTATGGGGAACTAGGTGACTCAACCTTTACCCGCAGAATTTATCCAGTGAAAGTGAAAGGCTTACCACCCATTGATTTCGTTTCGCGAGGATATAAGCACAGCTTGGCCATTGATGAAAATAAAAATGTCTGGACTTGGGGATGGAACAACTATGGTCAATTGGGAGCCGAACTGCCGCTGGATTACAACCATCCACAGTTGGTTGACAGCATCAGCAATGCGGTTGCAGTGGAAGGAGGGCATTGGCATTCGTTGGCATTGCTGGAAGATGGTAGGGTAATGAGTTGGGGCCATAATTTTTATGGAGAACTTGGCAATGGCAACAGAGAGCATTCTGAAAAACCCGACTATGTGAAAAACCTTCGGGATATTGTCAAAATAGCCTCCGTAGGATATTTTACTTTGGCCTTGGATAAATACGGTTATGTTTGGTCATGGGGAGATAATAACTACGGGCAGCTGGGGGATGGCACCCAAAAGCTCAAAAGCACGCCAATTAAAATCAAAAAGTTGGATAGAATTGTAGACATCGCCGCGGGCTGGCACCACTGCATTGCGCTTCGGGAAGATGGCTCTATTTGGTGTTGGGGCGACAATCCGTATGGACAATTGGGGTTTGGAGGATATGACGATTTGTGGACACCCACTCAGTTGACTGGTTTGCCAAAGGTCAAAAAAGTGGCCTGCGGTAGTTGGCACACGATGGTGATAGATGAGAACGAGCAGGTCTGGTGTTGGGGAAGGAATGAAAACGGCATGCTGGGGAACAACTCGACAAAAAACAGCCCGGTACCTGTAAAATTAGCGCTGAATGACATCAGAGATATTGGTGCAGGATGTTTTCAGTCAATGGCCATTGATAAGGATGATAACATCTGGGTGTGGGGCGAAAATTGGAATGGCCAATTGGGCATCGCAAACTACAAGCGAAAACTGACGCCAACCAAATCTTTGATCAATTTTGAAAACGAAATCCACCTAACCCAAGGGTACAAAGATTCTATGCACAATGATGCCAAAGCTGCATTCGGAGTTCCCGTTTTTGACGGCGATCAGCTGGGAATCTTAAACGGTGGTCATACCGTATTGTACAAAAGGATATTTTTGCTGAGCCTATTGCTGAATATATGCCTGACCATCGTCCTTCTGAGCAGGCGAAAAGCCGAATCTATTTGAAACAGCGCCGCTTTTCGTCAGCCCCTCTTGCGGGGTTAAAATATTGTTAATCTGCCACTGTGCAAATCTATTGCCTCATACTGTGGTTTGGTTATTGAACGTTTAGACCTAGAATTAATCACCAAAATCTCATAGAAGATGAAAAGAGTTTTTGCCATTCTATTGATATTGCCCCTTTATTTTAGCCTATCTGCCCAAGGACTGAAGGGCTTGCTCGACAAAGCCGAAGACAAATTAAAAGGCGGCACTGGCCTGAGCCAGGAAGAAGTCGGTAAGGGATTGAAAGAAGCCCTCGACAAAGGAGTTGGTAAGGCGGTCGATTTCCTCTCTGCAGAGGATGGGTACTACAAGAGCCCCTACAAGATTCTCATTCCTGAGGAAGCCCAGAAAGTGACCAGTAAGCTCAAAGCAGTTCCGGGGTTCAAAGATGTAGAGTCTAACCTGGAAGAAAAGCTCAACCGAGCTGCTGAAGATGCAGCCAAAAAAGCCAAACCGATATTTGTCTCTGCCATCAAACAGATGACCTTCAAAGATGCTATGAATTTACTGATGGGTGACCAAGATGCCGCTACACGTTATTTGGAAAAATCAACTTATGATAATCTGGTTGGAGAGTTTATGCCCGTTATTCAAGCTTCCCTGGATAAGGTAAATGCTCGCGATTACTGGCGTTCTGCTGTAAAGGCCCACAACAAACTGCCCTTTGTCAAAAAAGCCAACCCGGAGTTGGACGAATATGTGACCCAGAGAGCTTTATTGGGGATGTTCAGCCTTATTGAAAAGAAAGAGTTGGATATTCGCGAAAATACAGGCGCTCGTAGCTCCGATCTACTGAAAAAAGTCTTTGCCAAGCAAGATTAATCCTATATCTGGTGATTGGCTTTGCACCACAGCAAGGCCAATCACTAAACCTTTTACTCTGCCTCTCAACAGCAACCACTACCAGGCGTACAACTGTCGCCTTGAATAACAGTCAGCTCAGATAATTTGATCTTCTTCTTTTCCGGACTTGGAATACCACAGTTGTCTTTAGCTAGGCAATCCGTTTGGGTCGGGACGAGCAGTAGCCTACCTCCTTCAAGTGCAAGCTTATATTTTCCTATTGTATTGGATTGGTACTCCACCTCAATTTCGTGATTGCCAATGTGGAGTGTCTTTTCAGACAGTTCGATGATGTCCAATAGTGTCTTTACGCCCAAGCGGTGATCATAATCTGTAGACGTCCAAAGCTGGAAATTGACAACGCTTTCTTGCCGAACAGTGCCACCACAGTCGATAAACTGCTTATCCACCTTACCTATCTCGGTAACATGGAAGTGCTGCGGAACCAATGAACCATCGGGTAGTTGGAATTCGAGTTGATCCATTGTATGCAATTGCTCTTTTAGTTCATGAAGTGTCATATGCCTGTTGCTGATTTATTTATTGCAATAATGCGATTAAATGTACACTTTCGCAAGTTTCAACAATGGCAAAAAAGTAGGGAAGACTTTTGGTTTAAGGTAAAATAGCCCTGGAAGAAGCGCCGTTATTCTTATATTTCATGCTAACTTTTAACAATGAGCAAAATGAAAAAACATCTCCTCCTTTCTCTGACCTTACTAAGCCTATTTCTTACGACCAGCAGCTTCCGTTTGGGGCATCCCGAAGGAGAGGTCGTCATCGTAGAAGACCACCTACAGATCAATAGTTTTGATGAACTGACGGCAAAATTTAAAGGAAAAGTTCTATACATCGACATCTGGGCCACTTGGTGCGGCCCCTGCCGACGACAGATGCAGTACAAAGACCAACTGCTGGATTTTGTCAAAGATAAAGACATCGAGCTGCTTTACATTTCTGCCGACAAGCTCGCAGCGGAGGCTACTTGGTCGGATTTTATCAAGCAAAATAACCTTACAGGTAATCATGTCTTGGCCAATGATGAATTGATCAGCGACCTGCGAAATCGCTTTTACAGTGGTGTTCGCAAAGGGCGGAAGGTGCTGAGCTTGCCCACCTATATTATCGTAGGAAAAAATGGCCGGATTCTCAACAGCGATGCCAAACGGCCCAGCCACGAAGGGCGCTTATATCGCCAATTGAATAAGGCACTCAAAAGGAAGTAAGAGTTTATCCTGGAATTGATTCCCAAATCCTAAGTTGATACCTGCCCACCAGAGCTAGCTTGGATATGGAACCTTGGACAATCAGCGGTGCTTTTCGTACAGATGCTGAGGTAGCATGGCTTTTAGGGTCGATAACGCTTCACTTTGTAAAGGTGGGCTTTTAAAGGCACCAACATTTGACTCGATTTGTGGCAACTTGCTGACCCCGGCGACAATGCTTGCAACGGCCTTGGGTGCTGAGGCAAATCGAATAGCCGTTTGGCCCTCGGAGCGATCGTTGGAGGACAGCAGGCGAACTTTTTCCTGGATGGATTGAACGGCTTCCTCGCTGTGGCTCAAATAGGGGCGAGCTTCCTTACCCGCCAACAAGCCCTTGGCCAAAGCTCCTCTGACCAAGACACTGACCTGATGCGCTTCCAGCAGTCCGAAACACGCCTCTTCAGGGCGTCGGTCCAACAAACTATATTGCATCATGATAGAATCGATGTGAGCGTGGCGGACATATTCGCGAATAACATTGGGGCGTATTGATGAAATCCCATAAGCGCGGATTAGTCCGCGTTCTTTTAAGAGCTCGAAAGCTTCAATGACTTCATCAATGGGATCGTCGATGGTTCCGCCGTGGAGTTGGTACAAGTCGAGATAATCGGTTTGTAGGCGACGAAGGCTATCTTCAACCGCTTGGAGGATGTAAGCTTTTCGGGGATTCCAGTCCCAACCACTGCCATCGGCACGCCACTGGTTGCCAACTTTGGAAGCAATGAGGACCTCCTGCCTTCGATCCTTCAATGCCTGTCCAAGCATTTGTTCGTTGAACCCTTTTTGGTACAGGTCGGCAGTATCGTAAAAATTGATGCCGAGCGAGTGGGCGTGGTGTATCAAGCGGCTGGCAACCGCCTGATCCGAAGGCAGCGACATACAGCCAAAACTGATGGCACTTACATTCAGATCAGACGATCCCAGTTGTCGGTATTGCATGTGAGGTTTTATTTGCTCACTACAAATTTACTCATCAATCTGGATTGTCCACTTACAATTCCATAGACATATTGTCCGGCTGGAAATTGGTCGAGGGCAATGCGCTCCTGATGAGGACCTGCCAGTTGCTGACCCTTCTGGATGGTCTGAATGAGGCGGCCATCGGCAGAGTAAATTTCAATAGATACTTCGCTGTTATCGCTTAGCTCGTAATTCAGCAGTGTATGGTTGCTGGCCGGATTTGGCGTAGCAGGAAACAGTTTTAAGCCTTTGTCACTGACAAAAGGATCTTCGACGCTGGTAGTATTGTCGTCAAATTCTGTAATGGCAAAGATCATATAGTTTGCCTCCAATTGCCAGGAGTTGCTCGCATCTATAGCCGTCCAGGTTGTACCATCACCAAATAGCTCCCAACTATCGGCACCATCTCCACAGTTATCGTCAGTCGTCAGAATACCTACTGTATCATTTTTGGCATAAAGGTCTGATAGATCGACGCTGGCAAAGAATTGAGGCGTCGTAACCGTTGGAGGTGTATCGAAAGTAAAGATGGTTGCTACTACGGCAGTTGGGTCAATGTCCACGCCACTAGCGGGAATGCCAATACTTGTACCTACCAGGCTTGCTGGTGCGCCATCCATAGTGGATTCGTAGATGTTAACAGTAACGTCTCCGTCATCAACGACCCTAGCATCACTGAAGAATACCCATACTTCCGGGATGGTATAGCTACTGGCAGTATCTGCAAAGGTGAAACGCTGGGCCTTTTCAAGGTCTCCGAAGCCATTGGTGCCGGCGAGAAATCCCCACTGGTCGGTAATGGTAAAAGCGAATACGTTCAAACTACAAGTATCTAGAAAGGCACCAGGCACTAGTGTATCCATGATTCCTCTAGGGCTGGCAATCGGACGCTGGTCCAACTTGACGTTGCGCTCTTTTTTAATAAGCGGTTCGGGATTGTAAGTTCTTTGAGAATAGGTCTGGCCGACGATGAATAAAAGGCAACAGAAAGCGATTGTAAATTTTTTTAGCATCTTGTACTAATTTTTAATGTGATCAATGAGTTGTAAAAAAAAGCTAAATGAGTGGTCAGGACAGGATATCAGCTCAAACAAAGCAGTGATATAAGGCTGCTGTAGACATAAAATATAGGATCAGAAGTACTAATTCAAGTCTGTTAGTCGATACATATGAGCAATTAAGCTAACTTTAACTTTAGTCGTTGTCTGAGGGCAGTATTTTAACAATTCTTAAAATGTGCTCGTAAATACCTTATGTATGAGATAACGATTGGATAGATTTGGAAGTTTCGGCTACTGTAATCGAACTGTGTCGGTCATTTGCCATATCGTTCTGCAGTGATTGGGTTAGGTTTATTATGTGGTAATGCCTAAATTAGTGGTACAAAGTGGCGAATTATCAGCCTTACTACTTAAGTTTTATGAAATCTAAAAACCATAAAAGGCGCCTTGCGGCCATCATGTATACGGATATTGTGGGCTATTCTGCTATGATGCAGGAAGATGAGCGGCGTGCATTGGAGCTTCGCAATCGCCATCGAGAGGTTTTCAAGAACTTGCATGAGGAATTCAATGGAACAGTTTTGCAATATTATGGCGATGGAACGCTCAGTATATTCGATAGCACTGCAGATGCGGTAGAATGCGCTGTACGAATGCAGCAGTTGTTGGGAGATGATCCCGTCGTGCCGCTGCGGATTTCTGTCCATACCGGTGATATTACTTACAGTGATGAAGATGCTTATGGGGACGGCCTGAACGTGGCGGCTCGATTGGAACCGCTTTGCAATCCAGGCGGTGTTTTCATTTCTGGTAAAACCTACGATGACATCAAGAACCATCCCTATCTCAGAGCGGAGTCATTGGGCTACTTCTCATTGAAGAACATACAAAAGCCAGTCGAAATCTATGCTCTGAGCAATGAAGGTGTGGAATTTCCAATGGAAGACCAACTGCCATTGGCCTACTCTCCTTATGATGATGACGAGATGGTAGAGGCAGCGCCCACTGAGAGTCGTAAACAATATATAGCTGGATTGCTGGGCTTCTTATTGGGGTTCTTGGGTATGCATCGTTTTTACCTGGGGCAAAAAGGATTGGGAATCGCCTATTTCGTGATTTCGCTTGTTGGAATCATGGGTATTGCCTTCAGTGGAGATAGCGAAGCTATTATTATGCCTGGTGTGGTTGCTGCAATTGCATTCCTAGATGCCCTTATATTTCTTGTGATGCCAAAGGCAAATTTCGATCGCAAATTCAACAAGGCGCCTGGAAGATCAAAAAAGGTGAGCAAAAAAGAAAAAAGGCGAGCCAAAGAACGCTCTTACGCCCGACCCTCTAGACCAGGCTACAAGCCAGCAAGTGCCTTTCCACGTAAGCAAGAAAGAAGACCAGCCCCTCTACCGACACAGGAAAGGACCAAACGGCGGACAACCTTACCTAAAGTCAATCCCTTTGAACTGCGTGGGCTACAAAAATACAACCAGCGCGACATCAACGGCGCCATTGTCGACTTTGAAAAAGCGCTCGAAACAGACGAATACAATCCCGCGATCTACTTCATCCTAGCCAAGTGCCACTCGCTCAAGGAGAATGCCCGGGAGGCTTTCCTATTTCTGGATCAAGCTGTCGAATTGGGCTTCGAAGATTTTGATCAAATTCGCAACGATGAAGCGCTGGCCTTTCTAAGGTCCCAGGACGCCTACGAATCCTACGTTCGAAATGGGTACCGTTGGCCTTCTGACCTTCCACCCCCCGGTGAAAATCTGCTGGATCAAAAACCGCCTGCAGCCAATACCAGCAATTTGTTGGAAGAACTCAAACAATTGGAAGACCTCTACAAGCGAGGCATTCTAACCCCCGAGGAGTATCAACAGCAGAAAGATCGATTTGGTGGAGCCTAATTTTTATAAGACGACGACCAGCTATAACATACTATGCAACGAAAAGCCTACCGCCTCAAGGCAGGTAACCTCGGCCATATGCGCATCCATACAGAGGAATTACCAGAGCCTGCAGCACAAGAAGTGACCATCGAAATTAAAGCCATCGGTCTCAACTTTGCCGATGTGTTCGCCATTTGGGGGCTCTACAGCGCCACGCCAAAAGGAAGCTTTATCCCTGGATTGGAATATGCCGGCATTGTCCAAAAGGTCGGTGCAGAGGTTGAGCATCTTCAGCCAGGTGATCGGATCATGGGCGTAACCCGATTTGGTGCCTACACCAGTCACCTAAATATTCCTTATCAATACGCGCTGCCCTTGCCGGATGATTGGAGCTTTGAGGAGGGAGCTGCCTATCTTGTTCAGGTGCTGACAGCTTATTATGGTATGGTTCGTCTGGGGGATTTACAGAAAGAACAGACAGTATTGATCCATAGTGCAGCCGGAGGTGTTGGCATTTTGGCCAATCGGATAGCCAAGAAGTACGACGCTTTTACCATTGGCAGCGTAGGTAGTGAGGCGAAGGTAGATTTTTGTCGCAAAGAGGGCTATGATGCGGTGATTGTACGCAGTGATCGCTTCGCTAGCGACCTCAACAAGGCACTGGATGGCAGGGAGTTGAACGTCGTCATGGAGTGCATCGGTGGAAAGA
The DNA here is from genome assembly GCA_039199225.1 of Bacteroidota bacterium. Taxonomy (GTDB): domain Bacteria; phylum Bacteroidota; class Bacteroidia; order Chitinophagales; family Saprospiraceae; genus JBCCSZ01. The sequence continues at coordinate 5,114 of JBCCSZ010000052.1, read as the reverse complement.
TATTTGAAGCTGGTTTTGAAGCGCTGGCGCCCCAGGGACGTTCCATTATCTACGGTGCGGCGCGCTATGCTTCACCGGGCAACCGACCCAATTATCCTCGCCTGCTTTGGCAGCATTTTACCCGCCCTAAGCTCGATCCACAGGGCCTTGCCGAGCTCAATAAGGGGGTACTGGGGTTCAACTTGATTTATCTTTACGATCGGGTGGAACTGATGTACGAGTTGCTTTCTCAGCTCAAAGACCTGCAAATCGAAAAGCCGCATGTCGGTCATACCTTTGCTTTCGATCAATTGCCCGAGGCCATTCGGCTGTTCCAAACCGGAAAGACAATCGGTAAGGTTGTCGTGAAAGGTGAATGAAGCACCTAAAAACGGAGGTGCTTGATGGTCAGCGATTCGTTGATGAGTTGCATCAAGGAGTCAATACCTATTTTAAGGTGTAGATTGACAAAGTTTTCTGTGACGTGTTTATCGCTCTTCTCTGTTTTGACCCCGTCTGGGACCATGGGAATGTCCGATACCAGCAATAAGGCGCCGGCAGGAATGCGATTTTTGAAAGCTGCCACGAAAATAGTTGCCGTTTCCATATCAATAGCGATGGGGCGGAGTGAGCGCAAATACTCCTTGAAATCTTCCCGATGTTCCCAAACGCGCTTGTTGGTAGTGTAGACGGTCCCGGTCCAATAGTCCCGATTGTATTCCCGAATGGTGGTAGAGATGGCTTTTTGTAGGGCGAAAGAGGGGAGTGCAGGTACCTCGGGGGGTAAGTAATCGTTGGAAGTTCCCTCTCCACGGATGGCAGCAATGGGAAGAATGAGGTCGCCTACTTTGTTTTTGTGATCTTTGAGACCTCCACATTTACCCAGGAAAAGGGCAGCTTTTGGCGAAATGGCGGTGAGCAAATCAATGATGGTACCAGCGTTGGGACTGCCCATTCCAAAATTGATAATGGTGATGTCACCCGCTGTGGCAGAAGGCATTGATCGCTTTTTTCCTTTGATTTCTACGCCATGCCATTCGGCAAATAATTCGACATAATGCTGAAAGTTGGTCAATAAAATGTAATCTCCAAATTCGTCTAAGGCCGTGCCAGTATAGCGAGGAAGCCAATTGTCGACGATCTGTTTTTTTGTCTTCATGTAGTAAAGTGTTTATTGAGAGAACATACAACATGTAGGTCGAAATGGTTCACGAAGTTAAGTTTTACTCTTATAGATTGGCATTTTTTACAGGAAAAGTATAGATTTACGAACAAATAGACAGACTTGTCTGTTTGTGTATTTATAAATTTAATCCAAATGGCTGTCAAGCAAAGCGTCAAAGAAAGGATATTAGAAACTGCAAGCCAGCTTTTCTACGAGAAGGGTTACAACAACACGGGAATCAACGAGATCATCGAGAAAGCTTCGATTGCAAAGGCAAGCCTATATGCCAATTTTCGCTCGAAAGAAGCACTTTGCATTGCTTATCTACAGCGAAAAGACCACCTCTTTCTTTCCCAGCTCCGGGCCTACTTGGCAAAGCTCCCAGCCGGCAAGGACCAACTGCTAGGATTCTTCGACTTCCTGCTTGAGTTTTATCATTCGGATGGGTTCAGAGGTTGTTGGTGCCTCAATACCTTGTCTGAAATTCCAGCCGATAGTCAGGCCATTCGCGACACCATTTTAAAACAGAAAAACAGCTTTCGAGCCCTGATTCGATCTGTTGTCGATGAGCATATGCCAGATTTTGATGCGGATCGTCTGTCCAATCGGATTTACCTCCTTTACGAGGGAGCCATCACAGAAAGCTATCTGCACAAGGCCGAGTGGCCCATTAAAGATGCCAAGGCTTTAATAGCCGATCTATTATAGGTTAAAATTTTTTACTCACATATAGACAGACTTGTCTGTCTAATAAAATACTTCACATGGAATTATCAAACAAAACAGCACTAATCGTCGGAGGAAGTAGTGGCATTGGAAAGGCCAGCGCCATCAAACTGGCTGCTCAAGGGGCCAAGGTGAACGTCATTGGTACCAATCCGGACAAACTAGCCTCTTTGAATGAAAGTCATCCTGAGATACACACCCACAGGGTCAACATCAAGGATGCGGCAGAGCGTGCGGCTTTTTTAGCAGAAATGGCAAACTGGCCATCCGTTGATTTTTTGGTCAATGCATCGGGAATCTTTGGTCCCAAGCCTTTCTTGGACCATACCGAAGCGGATTATGATGCTTATTTGGACCTCAATCGAGGCTTTTTCTTCATCACACAGGCAGTGGCGAAGCGCATGAAGGAGCAAGGTGGTGGAGCCATTGTCAACGTTGGATCGATGTGGGCCAGACAGGCAGTCAAAGCAACGCCCTCTTCTGCTTACTCCATGCAAAAAGCAGGCTTGCACTCTTTGACACAACATTTAGCTATGGAATTGGCCGATTACAACATTCGGGTAAATGCTGTATCGCCAGCGGTCGTAGATACACCTGTATACGAAGGCGTATTTGGTGGAAAAGCTGAAGCACAGGAAGCCTTGCAGGATTTCCATGCGTTCCATCCAATCGGTCGCTATGGTACTTCCTCAGAGATTGCAGATATTATCCTCTTTCTCTTATCAGAACAAGCTGCCTGGGTGACTGGCGCCATCTGGGATGCAGATGGCGGCGTCATGGCAGGTCGAAATTAGCGCGATAAGTACATAGAGCGCTGGCGATCCAATTCTCTAAAGAATGGGTCTTCCAGGTCTTTGATAAAGCGGATGGCTTCTCCGGTCGACTTCATTTCAGGGCCGAGGTTTTTGTCTACGTTCGGAAACTTATCGAATGAGAATACGGGAACCTTAATGGCGTAGCCATCCAGCTTTTTCTCAAATTCGAAGTCCTTGATCTTGTGGGTGCCGAGCATAACCTTGGTAGCAATCTTTAGGAATGGAACCTGGTAAGCTTTGGCAATAAATGGCGTAGTGCGCGAAGCGCGAGGGTTGGCTTCGATCACATATACTTTCTCGTCCTTGATGGCAAACTGGATGTTGATGAGGCCACGTATTTGCAATGCCTTTGCCAGTCGATTGGTATAGGTAACCATTTGTTCCAGCACCTCGTCTGATAGACTGTAAGTAGGCAGCACAGCAGAGCTGTCGCCAGAGTGAATACCCGCTGGTTCGATGTGCTCCATGATTCCCATGATGAGTACTTCATCACCATCGTAGATGGCATCGATTTCCGCTTCGCGGGCGCGGTCCAGGAATTGATCGACCAAAACCCGGTTTTCAGGCATGTGCTTGAAGATGCTCAAGACATGTCGTTCCAACTCGTGATCGTTGATGACAATGCGCATGTACTGTCCACCGAGTACGTAAGAAGGACGAACCAATACAGGGTAACCCACTTTTTCAGCAATTTCTAATGCTTCGTCGGCATCGTCGGCAACGCCATAGCGCGGGTAGGGGATATTGAGTTCTTTGAGCAAATCGGAGAATCGGCCACGGTCTTCGGCAAGGTCCATCGATTCGTAGCTGGTTCCAAATATTTTGATGCCTTTGTTGTGAAGCGTTTCAGCAAGTTTGAGGGCCGTTTGACCTCCCAGCTGAACGATGACACCTTCTGGTTTCTCCAAGTCGATGATTTCTTGCAAGTGCTCCCAGAAAATGGGCTCGAAATACAATTTGTCTGCTACGTCGAAATCCGTAGAAACAGTCTCTGGGTTGCAGTTGATCATAATGGATTCGTAGCCTACTTCTTTGATGGCCAGCAATCCATGGACGCAGCAATAATCAAACTCGATTCCTTGTCCGATGCGGTTGGGGCCTGAGCCAAGGACGATAACCTTCTTATTGCCAGAGGGTGTACTTTCGTTTTCCTCATCGAAGGTAGAATAGTAGTAAGGCGTCTTGGCTTCAAACTCGGCAGCGCAAGTGTCCACCAGCTTGTAAGTCCGACGAATATTGAGTTTGTAGCGTTGGCGTGTCACCTCTTTTTCGCTGATGCGAAGCAGCCAAGCAATCTGTGCATCGGAATAACCGCACTGCTTGAGTTCGCGGAAGAAAGTCTCTGGAAGGTCTTCTGGGACGTTGTAGCGCATCAGGCGTTCTTCCAGCGTAACCAATCGCTTGATTTGTTTGATGAACCAAGGGTCGATGTGGGTGAGCTTTTGGACCGTTTTTTCTGGTACACCCAAGCGCAAGGCGTCCTTGAGGCGATAGATACGGTCGTCACTGACCTGTTCCAGCCGCTCGAGGATGTCCGAAGTACGGATCCATTCCTTTTTATCGGCACCCAGACCTTGTCGGTTGTTTTCCTGGCTTTGGCAAGCCTTCTGCAAGGCTTCCAGGAAGGTTCTACCGATGGCCATTACTTCTCCTACAGATTTCATCTGCAAGCCGAGGCGGTGATCTGCGCCATAGAACTTGGCAAAGTTCCATCGTGGCATTTTGACGATGACATAGTCCAAGGTTGGCTCGAAGTAGGCAGAAGTTGTCTTAGTAATTTGGTTTTTCAATTCGTCGAGTGTATAGCCAATGGCGAGCTTCGCAGCGATTTTGGCAATCGGATAGCCGGTGGCTTTACTGGCCAGGGCGGACGAGCGCGATACCCGTGGGTTGATCTCGATGACGATCAGCTTTTCTGTCACCGGATCGATAGAAAACTGAATATTACAGCCACCGGCAAAGTTGCCGAGGGAGCGCATGGCAAGGATGGCTTCATCCCGCATTTGCTGATAGGCCGTATCTGAAAGGGTCATGGCTGGCGCAACCGTGATGCTGTCTCCGGTATGGATGCCCATCGGGTCGAAATTTTCAACCGTACAGATAATGACAACATTGTCATTGGAATCCCGTAACAGCTCCAACTCGAATTCTTTCCAACCCAATACTGCCTTTTCCACCAATACCTCGTGGGTAGGAGACATATCCAGCCCTCTGCGCAGTGCCGCATCAAATTCTGATTCCTCGTGGACAAAACCACCACCTGTACCTCCCAAAGTGTAGGACGGACGGATTACCAATGGAAAACCAATCTTTTGGGCAGCATCTTTTCCTTCGAGGAAGGAGTTGGCGATGTAAGAAGGCGCGACGCTCAGGCCCAGTTTGACTACATGCTTCCGAAATGCTTCGCGGTTCTCTGCCAATTCGATGGC
>JBCCSZ010000051.1:0-30435 GCA_039199225.1 Bacteroidota bacterium | reverse complement strand
CAAAAATGGCAGATCAACACCAGTACCAACTTGGTCGGACGGCAGCGCTTCCCCTACAATTTTGGTTTCCCGGAAGAGGTCATCAAAGACCACCAGGGCTACTCACCGGTCTATGCGACGGTCAATGTGCAATTGACTCGGCGTTTTGGGCCTCTGGAGCTGTATGTTGGTGCCGAAAATCTGACAGGATTTACCCAGGAGAATCCGATTATCGACTGGCAAAATCCCTTTGGGGAGCATTTTGATGCTTCACTGATCTACGGACCGATTACGGGCGCCATGTATTTTGCAGGCTTTCGCTACGGCTTGAAATAGTGAAAATGGGCTTAAATCTGCCCTTGGACGGCTCATTTTATCATTTGATACGTGTCAAATCATCATTTGGAGCGAGCAAATAGCTTAATTGTTGCAAATTGACTACTGTTCGTTAACTATTGCAAATGTGATTTATATGTTTCGATTGATCTTGTCTTTCGCCTTTTTGTGGCTCCTGCCAGCATCGCCCTCGGGAGAACTTGGAAGCACACAGCCTTTGAAGACAACAGCCCCAATGGCCCAAGAAATAATAGTTGTCTACCAAGCGGATAAGGACGCTTTTTTTGTAAAAGAATCCCTGCCAAAGCTTCGGGAATTTGCCAAAAGCAAGGGGATTCGAATCATTGAACGACAGGCGATGGAAGGTGTTCCGTCAGAAATCACGACGACACCTTCCATCATCTATCAAAATTATAAGGGGCGCTCTGTCTATGCGGCCCGCTACGCCAGCTTTTCCAGTATTGTCAACTTTGTACGGACTGCTCGCTTCGTCCCCCAAGCGGCTGCTAGCAACTGTAAAAAGGAGGTTTTTAGCTGGCAAGAAGGCCGCGCTCGCATCGTTGCACCCATCAAGATTACCGATCTTGGTGGCGACGTAGCCTCTGATTTTGATCAGGGAGCTTTTCAGCAAAAAGCCCTGACAGCCATCGGTACCACCCTAGAAAAGTTCAAACAGCAGCCAGAGGTTTGCCTGCAACGCACAGATCGGGCATTTTACTTCGATTTTCATCCCTACAAAGGATCGGATGGTCGCTTTTTCCTTTCCTATGAACTCTTTTCCCAATTTAGTTGCATCGAGCCCGTATTCAGCAGCCAGTCTGAGCCGCTGACAGCAGACTTCGCCAATTTTGAAGAAGCCTTTGCAGATGCTGCAGGCCGATTGGAAAAGGAGGTGGCTCGACAGTTGACGGAATCGACCATCGGTGATGCAGTTACGCCGATTTCGGCAGAGGTTGCCAGCGGTCAATGGGACGATTTTGGATTAAAGCTGCCGGCTGCTCCGGCTCTAGCGACGGAAGGAGCAACTGAAGTTCGCTTTCCGGAAAAGTGGGCCTTTGCTGGTCCGGTTGATGAAGATACACCGGCTCTGCAATTTCATTTCAAAGCGCCACTGGATCGCTATGCCGGAGAGGTTCGCCAGCTAAAAGGGCAGATGCAAATGGACCCAGCCAATGGCCAGATGAACGGTCGCTTCGAGGTCGCTACGCAGAGCCTGACGATGGGCATGCCCGATTTGGACATCAAAGTACTCAAAAAATACATTAAGGCTTTTCGCTATCCGAAGTCCAGCTTCGAATTCCAGTTGGGAGCAGATGCATCGGCCTTGTCGCTGGGTCAGGTAGTCAATCGTACGGTTCCTGGTACCTTCGAGCTGATGAATAAGCGAAAGCCCATTACGGTGAATGCCAGTTTCAGTCCCACCCTAGACGATGAAGGCCAGCCGTTGCTCCTTGTACAAGCTGGCTTTGAGATGAATATTACCAATGACTTTGGCATAGATGGTCCGGATGGTCCATCGCCGGCAAAGGAAACGGTTCTGTGCAATCTCGTCTTTTACATGAAACCTGCCTAAGTATTAAATTATAAATTCTCCTTCAACCATTCAATAATCATTAAATCATACTAGATATGAAGCCTCTTAAATTATTTTCACTTGCAATGATTGCAGTCATCTTTACCTTTGCATCGGCTTTTGTAGGCATAGGTAACCCGAGCGATACCCCAGGTACAATCGAAGTAGTTGGCGATGCGGGTTCTCCACAGACCTTTGTTTTTGAGCGTTGGCAAATTACAAAGGCCGTTATTCCAGATGGAAAGGTCGAGGATATTCAGGTAGAGCTAGAGATCAACACCTCCTCTTTATCAACAGGTTGGAAGGAGCTCGAAAAAAATGTCAAGAAAAAGAAAGACTATTTCTACATCAAAAAGTTTCCCAAGGCAAAAGTCATCATCAATAAGGCCACGAAATTGGAAAATGGCAGCTATCAAACAGAGGCACTCCTCACACTAAAAAAGTATACCAAGCCAGTTAAGCTGACTTTTACCATCTCAGAACAGGCCCCATACATCGTCGAAGGAAGTGGCGTCATTGAGCGTCGTCAGTTTGGCTTTACAGGCAACGGACCCAAGGACAGTGTACCCGTAGCGTTCAAAGCAACGCTGCCCATAGATTAAATCGAAGTTGAGGTTTTTTCATACGGCAACGGATGGATGGCCTTTTATCCTGTGGCTAAGGTTTGGCCATCTCCGTAAGAAAAGTTGGTATCAGCATTTTGGTACCGACTTTTTTATGTTCAGCCTAGGTGCTGATAAATGAAAAGGAGCATCTCCATAAATTGGGACGCTCCTTTAAGGGGGTTTTAAGCTGATGTACGCTGCATTAGCGCCCACCCGGGCCAAATTGGCCTTTTCTTCCTTGGCGTTTACCACGCTGCTCTTGCTGCATTTTCTGATAAGTGGTAAACTGTTCGGCAGTCAAGATGCCTTTTATTTCTGTATTTTGCTCCTTACGGATATTCTTCATGGTGGCTTTCATGGCCTCCCAGTCATCACCAGAGCTGGCCTTAGCATCCTGCATTTTCTGGCGATATTTCTTGTTGACCTCCTTGAATTTCGCTTGTTGAGCATCTGAAAGGTTCAGCTCAGTAACCATTTTTTCGTACTGTGCTTTGCGAGCTTTACTACCTTTATTGGCGCGTTTGTCTTTCTTGGCAGGTGCCTCAATCGCTTGAGGTGCGTCTACCGCGCTAGGTGCAGTCTCCTGCTGAGCCTCTGCAACGGTTGCCATCAGAAGGAATATTAAGGCTGGGAAAACTAATTTGATGATTTTCATAATTCAGTTATTATTCTTTAACATAATTTTTAAGAAGCTGTCTAAGAATTCTATAGATGTGAAAACAGCGATATTCTTCTACACAAAGCTCATTTTGAAGCCTACAGCTGCAGTGTAGGGTGAAAAGAGCGTTTTACAACAATCACAAATGATTTTAGACAATTTCTAGTGCCGCTTATTCTCAAAAATACAAATTTGCTGGCTTTTTAGGAAATTCTAACAAATAACTTGTGATTTTTTTCCTGCTATTCTATTAACGCATAAAGAACGGCCGATCGTCTCTCTTCGGTTCTTCATAAGGTTTTTTACCTATGTTGAAGTTGCGAAAGTTATACGTAAAAGTAAGCATGAAATAACGCTGTAGAACATTGGTGCGAATATCTTCAATGTATATTTCGTTGATGTTGCGGCTGATGCTGTTATTTTGATTCAGCAAATCAAATACTGATATGGCAATCTCGCCCAGTTCATTTTTGAATAGCTTTTTGCCGATACTCATATTCCACAACCAGTAGTTTTGGTCGAACCCTTCGGAAAGACCGTCGTAGTATTGGTGCGTCAAATTCGTACGCCATACGATTCCTGGACCCAGGACCCACCCCAGCTTGATGCGGCTATTTTGGCTGAAGTAGCGATTGTCAGATTCGGAAAGTAGGCTGTTTTTTACCAAGTTGAAGGCTGGTCGCCAGGACAGTGTAAAATCTAGTTTCTCGCTGATGTTGCTGCTCAAAACCAATCCCCCCTTGATGTTGGAATTGTTGGAATAATTCAAAACATCATTCACCTTGCCCGGATTGCGGGTGTAGGTAGTGGACAAATCGATGTTGAGGTTGGACTTTAGGCGCTTCAATGGAAAACCGTAGGTCGTGTAAAATCTCAAATTCCAATAGCCATCGGTATTGATGCTCTGGGTGAGCTGTGTACCTGGCTCTAGCTGTAAGTTGTCAAAAATCGGATTGTCGGTTTCCTGTAGAAAAGTATTGCTCGTCAGGTAGTCGCTGGTATAACTGGCAGAGAGTAATAGGTAAAAGACCGTCGCCTTGTCGGGATTGTTGCGTGAATAACGGCTGAAAAGGCGGTGTTGCACTGCAGGATTCAACTGGCTGTTTCCAATGGAAAGCTGTAATGGATTGGAATTGTCCAGGATTTCTTGCAACTGTTCAATGCTGGGTTGACTGACACTGCTTCTATAGACGATGCGGATGTTTTCTTTTCGGCTAAAGTTGTAGCGCAGCATCGCAAATGGCAAAAAGTTGATGTACGTTTGTCGAAAGTCGAATGCCGTTGGAAATTTTTGATCGCTGCGAAGTTGCGACCATTGGACATTGGCTCTGGTCATAATCACCAGACTTCTTTGGCGGAAATTAAAGCTTACACCCAGCCGCTGTGTCGTAAAATCGCTTTCATACAAATTGCTCAAGGGAATGTTGAGGTCTGAATAGCCTTCTGCATCCTCCGAAAAGTCGAAGGTTTCTTGGTCCGATCGATCTCGTTGCTGGCTGAATCGATAGTTGAGCATCAGCATGCTTCGTTGGCCGATGGGCTCGGTGTAGGAGATATTGGATGAAAAATTCCAACCACTGTTGTCCAGTACGGCCAATTGGTCGAGCGTATCAGAATCTGGACTATGTGTGAAAAACTGGCTTTCGGAGCGCAACTGGCTATCTCCATCTTTGCTGTTCAGGCCGCTACCCAAAGAGATGGAAAGGGTTCGCCGATTTTTTGCGAATCGATGTCGAAATAACAAGTTGCCAGAAAAGTTTAATGCACTTAAGTCACTTTGATATAAATTGCTGGTCTGGCTGAGCAGTTGTTCGTTGGCCAGCCAACTCCCTTGCGTATTGGACCGACCATCGTTGAGTTGGATGCTCATCCGAGGGGTGAAAATAATGGAATTGGCAGAATCGAGGCGGTGTTCAATCCGAAGGTTGAGGCGGTGATTGCTGTTAGTGGCTATGCTTTGGTTGTTTTCAGTGTACACTTCGTCGCTGCCTTCTGTACTGACGAAAGCTTGGTTGAGGTCTTCCAAGGATTCATTTTTACTTTGGTTGAAAAAATAGCTGCCGCTGAGGTTCGTTTTGCTGCCCCAACGGTCGGAATAATTCAATCCAAAGGCATGGGTGCGCGCCACGCCCCCTTGTTGTTCTACCAGAAAATCGTTGACAGAAGTGCCGGAAGATTGTCGGCCCCTACGGCCTCCTCGCCGGCCAAATCCTCTTCGGCTATTACCACTAGACCCAACAACACCAAGCAAATCTTCTGTCGAAAAATTTTGTTGGTTGACATTGTTGGACTGACCAATGATGGAGATTCGCTGCTTGCCATTAAACAGGCTGAGATTGCCACCACCACTGTAGCGCTCGTCTGTACCATAGGCGCCATGTACCTTTCCAAATTGGCCATTGCGTCGATTGGTTTTTGTGATGATGTTGATGGTTTTGGTCGTTTCGCCATCGTTGAAGCCCGTAAAAGTGGACTGATCGCTGGCCCTATCGAACACCTGTATTTTATCGATCACCTCGGCCGGCAGGTTTCGAAGGGCCGCCATGGGATCGCTTCCAAAAAAGGGCTGTCCATCCACCAGCACCTCTTTGACGTCTTCGCCTTGGGCTTGCACTTTACCACTTTCTACAACCACGCCAGGCATTTTTTCAATCAGCTCTTCGGCACTGGCGTCCGATAGGGTTTTGAAGGCATCCGCGTTGTATTGCGTGGTATCGCCTTGTTGAGTAGCCAAGGGCAATTTGTCCTTCACCTCGACACCTTCCAGCTCCACCGTTTGATCGCTGAGGCGAATGCGGCCGATGTTTACATTTTGATCCTTGACGCTGACTTCTCCCATATAGTCGCTGTAACCAATAAAAGAGATGCGGACTTTGTATCCTCCGCGAGGAATACCTTTCAGCTTGAAGCGCCCATTTGACTCACTGCTTGTTGCCTTCAAGACTTCTCCCCAAGGATGCATCAAAGAGATGTGCGCCCCAGGGAGAGGCTCATTGTTTTGATCGAAGAGTTGGCCGCTGACTTCGACTTGGGCGATTAAACCAAGCGAAAGGCAGCTACAAATCAAGGTAATGAGGCAATTTTTCATAGGTTGATTACTTTCCCTTCAAAAATGTCCTTTTTATACCAGCTCTTCAAAATTATTCAATGAACACCGCTTCTATCTCTATGAAATAAAAAAGCCGAACAACTGTCCGGCTCGTTCTAATGCTATGAAACAAATTGTGCAGTGGGAAAGGGGATTTCCCACTTATGAAAAGGTGCTGATTGCTCATTCTTCTTCACTACAAGTGTCTTTGAGTGCCTTGAGATCTTCTACGCTGTCGACCGTTACTGTGCTACCATCTTCCATCACCACATCAATTGGAAAGACCAGTGTAGGGCGGTCTTCGGCATCGGGATTGTTGGCTTTCCATTCTCTGGCCAGGGTTTTGACTTCCTTGCGGTCGGCTGCTTCCGCTGTTGTACCATCTGGAAAGGCGATGCTTACAGGATATACAATGTCAAAGCATTTTTCGCCTTTACCGCGGCAACCCTTGAAGCCTCGCTTGGTGAAATTTTCTTTCCGGCATTCTATGCGTAGTTCGCGCAACTCTTCGGAATCGGCAACGGTAATCAATTCGCCTTCATCGGAGGTTACTTCGAGGGGGAATTCCAGGGAGGGGCGGCTTTGGCTATCGGGATTGGCTTCTTTCCAGGCTTTGATGCCTTCTTTGAGGGCTTCGTAGGAATCGGCTGTTAGGGAAGAGCCATCTTCAAAGTTGACGGTGATGGGGAATACGAACTCATAGCAGCCAAACTTACCGGTATTGCTGCTTTCTTGAATGCGGAATACAGCCTGATCGGTATATTCGGCAACGGCTTCTTCTGATTGAATATCTTGAACATCCAGGGCATTGTCCTCCTTATTACAGGCCGTAAAAAAAGCAGCGAAAACCATCAACAATATCCAGGAATTTTTCAACAATATCTTTTGCATCTGTGAAATAATTTTAGGTGTTTTTAAATAAGTTTCTACACCCTTAAGCAGCAGGTTTGGATTTTGTACTCATTTTTATTTGTTAAAAAGGCACTAATTGAAAAATAATTTTTTTGTGCGATGGGTAGCTTGAATTTTTAGCTTTGTAAGCGATAAGCTTGCTTTATAGTCAGCACATTGATAAATCCGCCAGCTTGGTTGATAAATATTGGCCGTTACATTCAAATTTGGCAACTTTGGATTATGAGCGAGATTGGAAAAAAGCATACTTGGTTACACATTCTTTTTTGGGGAATCCTCTGGGCGTTGCTCCCTTACGTATTTTTCGGCTTCGAAAATTCCATGCGCTCTGTTGTGCGTTCTGGTGTGACCTTCGGACTCATCGCCGCCCTGGTTTTAGGGAACATGGAGTGGTTGCTGCCGCGTTATTACTTTCAAAAGAAAATTGGTGCATATGTCCTGGGAGCCATCGGACTGCTCGCGCTGATCTCCTTTTTGCAAGAATGGGACTTCATGCCTTGGGCAGAACATTTCAATCCGCCAGAACACATCCAACAGCGCATCCAGCAAAAAGGCAGCCCCAAGTCGATCGGGATGCGCTACATCGGTCGGATCGTTCCTTTTTTGACAACCTTACTGGGAAGCTCGCTATTTGAAGTCGCCCGCTATGCCAATCAAAAAGAGAAGGAGGCCATCGGATTGCGCAATGAGAAATTAGAAACGGAAATGAAGTTTCTAAAATCACAAATCAATCCGCATTTTTTATTCAATGCCTTGAATAACATTTATACCTTATCGGTGCTGAAATCGGACGATGCGCCAGAACACTTACTGAAACTCTCCGGCATGTTGCGGTACATGCTCTACGATTGCAATGCTGAGCGTGTCCTTTTGAGTAAGGAAATCGAATATCTAAAAAATTACATCGACCTCTATAAATTAAAAGACAGCAGGGGGTTGAACATCCGTGTTGATCTGGACGAGAGTCGGCCAGGGTTGGTGGTTGCACCGCTCTTATTCATACCATTTATTGAAAACGCCTTCAAACACAGTCAAATAGAAGACTTGGATAAAGGATGGATTGAGATTGGCTTGCAAACAAGGGATACAGGCATTGATTTCAAAGTTAGCAATAGCGTGCCGGACCGCAGTTTCACCAAGGATGCCTCCGGCGGTATTGGCTTGTCAAATGTCCAAAGGCAACTGGAATTATTGTATCCTGAAAAACACGAGTTGCATATATCAAATCGTCCTACTCAATTTGATGTATCCCTGAAAATAGACCTTCAATGAATAAAATCAAATGCCTGCTGGTCGACGACGAAGAACTGGCCCGCACCTTACTGGATAACTACATTGGTCGCATTCCAGCTTTGGAATTGAAGGGGCAGTGCAAAAATCCAGTGGAAGCCATGGATATCCTACAGACAGAGAAAATCGACCTACTCTTTTTGGACATCCAAATGCCGGAGTTGACTGGACTGGAATTTCTGAAGAGCTTGCCACATCCACCCCTCACAATCTTGACGACTGCCTATGCGGACTATGCACTCGAAAGCTATGCCCTAAATGTTGTAGACTATCTGCTCAAGCCCATCGGATTCGACCGCTTCCTGCAGGCTGTCAATAAGGCCATGGAGCGCCAGCGTTATTTGGAATTGGAACGCGGGAGTACGACCCGAGAGGCTCCTTCTGCTGGTAAGGACTATATCACTGTTAAATCAGAACACAAGATTTTTCGAATTAGATATGAGGATATTCGCTACATTCAAAGTATGCGGGAATACGTCGCATTTTACTTACAAGATCAACGCATTTTATCCTTAAATTCACTGAAGCAATTGGAAGAGGAACTGCCTGCCGATCGCTTTTTGCGCATCCATAAATCCTACATTGTAGCCATTTCCAGAATCAAATCCTTGCAGGGAAATTTGCTGCATTTGGAGAACGAAAAGTTGCCGCTGGGAGCTAGCTACAAAGAGGAGGTATTACGCCGTATTTTCTAGATTGTGGTAGTTGCCGAGTGCGTAATTGGTCAGGCTAAAAATATAATACACTAGAGCCGGGAACGATTTTTATGTCGGAGGGGTTCTATTCATTTTCGCCAAAACCCCATTACCCATGCTCAAGAGAACAAAAGAACTCTACCGCAACTCCTTTGAAGGATTATCTCGCGACGTATGGCTGCTCTCCGCAGTTATGCTGATCAATCGGAGTGGTGCGATGGTCCTGCCTTTTCTAAGTATCTACATGACAGAATCCTTGGGTTTTACCATGGCAGAAGCAGGCTATGTTGTGACCTGCTGGGGAGCTGGCTCCGTCCTCGGCGTCTACTTGGGCGGTATTCTAACCGACAGGATTGGCTACTACCAAACGCAAATGTGGTCGCTGGTCCTGACTGGTCTGATGTTTTTTGTCATTGTACATGTGCACGACCTATGGCTGCTGTGTGGTACCATGTTTTTGCTGACGACCATTGCTGATACTTTTCGGCCAGCCAACATCGCTGCCGTTGCCGTTTATTCCAAGCCAGAAAACCGGACGCGGTCCATCTCCTTGATACGGATGGCCATCAACATGGGATATGCCATCGGGCCAGCAGTAGGCGGTTTCATCGTAGCGGCCGTTGGTTATTATTGGTTGTTTTGGATTGATGGCTTTACCTGCTTGTTTGCTGCCTTGTTTTTCTGGTTGATGTTGGAGCAGAAAGAAGAAAAAATAGGAGCCCCCGAAGGAAAAGAGGCAGCCGCTTTGCCTGCCAATGCACTTTCCCCATATCGGGATAAGCCTTACCTTTTGTTCATCTTTTTGAACATACTGATGGCCATTGCATTTTTGCAAATCATTTCTGCGACGCCCGTTTACTTCCGGCAAGAGGTCTTAATGCCAGAATGGCAAATCGGAGGCATCTTTGCGATGAATGGATTAATCATTGTGGCACTGGAAATGCCGATGGTATACGTCTTGGAAAAGCGTTTTAAATTAATGCAATTGGTTGTGATTGGGACCATACTGATAGGTCTTTCCTACTTGGTTTTCAACATCTGGGGACCTTATTTGTGGGTGGCGATTTTTTCCATCTTGTTGATCACATTTGGTGAAATCCTACATATGCCTTTTGCCAATGCCTTCGCAATGGCACGCTCTGTACCCAGCAATCGCGGTCAGTATATGGCCTTGTTCAGCATGTCGTATTCCATAGCGCACATCGCAGGACCTTTCTTGGGAATGCAGGTCGCAGAAAATTTTGGATTTACGACGATGTGGTACCTGATGGTGGGCAGTTGTGCTTTGGCAACCATAGGCTTTTGGTGGATCAAGCGGCAGCAAGATCAACGGCAGGAAAACCTAGAGCCAGAGGCGAAAGTCAGCCTTGATACGACTGTACCAGAAACCAAAGACAAACCAGTCGATAAGGCCATAATTGAAATCAAAGATTAAGCGGAGGTGACAACCTCCCGGCGTCCGTCTGTAATCCAGTGACTCCAAGAACCTGGATACAGAAGGGCGCCGTTCAGCCCTGCGCGCTTCATCGCCAGTAAATTGTGGCAGGCCGTTACGCCGGAGCCACAGTAAACAACGACCTTTTCTGCATTTCCTACAACAGGCTCAAAACGCGCCTTCAGCTCTTCCGGAGAGCGCCAAAGACCTTCCTCATTGAGATTGTCTAAAAAGGGGAGGCTCAAGGCGTGCGGGATGTGACCAGCAATGGGGTCTATGGGCTCTTGTTCGCCGCGGTAGCGAATGGCTGCGCGAGCATCTATCAAACAATAATTTTCTTGCGAAGCTTCTCGGCCAATCTGCGGTGCAGAGGTAGTCCAGTTTTTTTGAATGTTGACTTCAAAAGAGCGAGGGGTCAATTTGGGCGTTGCTGATTCTAGGGGCGCAGCTGCTTTGTCCCAGGCGGCAAAACCACCGTCCAACACTGCTACCTGTTGATGTCCCATCCACTGCAGCATCCACCACAACCGAGCTGCGATGCCGCCATGGGCCTGGTCGTAAACAACCACTTGTACCGTCGAATCAATGCCCCAACTGGAAAACAGGGCAATCAATTTGTCCACAGATGGAAGGGGGTGCCTCCCCGTAATACCCGGCTGAATCGGTCCAGATAAATCTTTGTCCAGATCGGCGAAAATGGCACCAGAAATGTGGTTTTTTAGGTAATCATTGTGGCCTTTTTCGGGTTCCTTCAAAAAATAACGGGTATCGATGATGACCCAATTGGGATCGTTCAAATGAGATTTCAGATCATCGACAGAGACAATCGTTTGGTACATATCATTGCGTTTTTTGGAGGCGGTTGGCTCGTCTGAGGTGGAAAATAAGTGCAGCAAGTACGATGAAAAGCCCAAGAAATTCGCGTGTCAACTCAATATGTGGCGCTTCGGCTTTCATGGATTCTACGATGGTCGGCATTCCTTTATTGACCCAGTCGATGAAGCCAGGCAGCAAGATTCCTAAACCAATAATGCATAGTATAATTCCGACTATTAGGCTGGCTTTATTGTACTTGCCAACTGCGGCAAAGGCCGATACGACACCAACAAAACTGTAGAGCCCAATCCACATCCAAGGGTCTACATCATTCCATTGGACGATGGCAAATACGAAGAACAATACGCTCAGGACAATATTCGTGATTTTCATAGGAGGACAAAGCTAATAAGCTCTTATTAGAAACCCAAGTTGCAATGGATTTCAGCTTTAAAATTCAATGCGGTAGCTCAGAATTGGAATCAGCCCAAGCTGGTCTTGCACCACAATGGCTTGCTGTTGGGTGTCGTAATAGCTGTAAGCGGTATTTTGGATATTTCCTACATTCTGAATGTCCAGCGATAGTGTACTGCTGAATTGTTTTTTGTTGTTTTTGTAGTACAGGCGAAGGTCTGGACGGAAAAAAGTCTTTTGCTGCAGGCTGAAAGCCCTTGTTTCGTCGTAAATGGTAATGCCTTCCCTGGCAGAAGCTTCTGTATCAATGGGAGAATCCCGGAAGCCACCAGCCACTACAAAGCGGAGGTTCACACCCAGTATGCGTTCCTTACCTTTTTTGTTCCACTGGAAATCGCGCCCACCATTCATATTCAGGATGTAGTTGCCATTGAATCGCGTATTGCGCTCGACACCATCGGCGCCTTCATATTTGGATTCGTAGAGGGAGCCATTCAGCAAAAAGTAATATTGACCACTGAAATACTTCTGCCAACTCAGTTCCATACCGTAATTAAACCCTGTTCCGTCGTTGACCAATCGCTCCGGGCGTGGTCGGAAGGCTTCCACTAAATTGAGAGCAGAAAATGAGTTGGCCGCTTCGGCACTGATCGGCACGTCGAACAATCTCTGATAGTACAACTCTACTCGGAGGTTGTAATTTCTTTTCCAGCTCGACTGATAGCTCAGCACCAGATGATGGGCTTTGGTAAAATCCAGATTTTGGTTGATCTGATCTCCCTGGGCATTTGTTTCGAAATAGAGTTGAGGGAGTTGGGTCTGGCTGTGCAAACCATAGGCCAGGCTGATGCTTTGTTTACCTTCGCTTTTTTCAGATAAGGAATAGCGCAGGCTGGTGCGAGGCTCCAAGGCTGTTTTGCTGTTGAAGGTAAAATGCATCACATGCAAACCTACCGACCAACGGAGCTTCGGACTGAGCTTGAAGCTACCTTGCAGGTAAGGCTGAAGGAGCCAGCCATTGCCATCGCCTTGTGCAATCAGGCCTGGGCGGATGCTTTCCGACCGTAAGTCGTACTGCTGAAGGCTGCCTCTTAGGCCCACATCAAATTGTAGCAATTGGGATTCAAACCGTTGTTTGTAGGCCGACTGGAATGACAGCTTGCTGTGGGTGTAGGCATCTGAGGAAAAAGGCGTCAGCCGAAATTCATTGGAAAGGCTATCGGACTGGCGGGTGGTCTCTAGTGCGGAGTAAACAATGGTGCTGTGTAGCTGTGCGGACGTTCCAATAGGTAGGCTGTAGTCCAGTCCTAAAGCACCCATCTTATTTTCGGAGCGGATGTCCTGTCGGTCTTTTTCAAACTCCCAAACGCTGGCATCCCGCTCGGCTTCGAAGATGTTTTCGCTCAATCCTCCCATCCCCAACAAGCGCAATTGTCCTCTTTTACCAGCCGGCAAGTGAACGTGAAAAGCAAGGTCTTGAAAGTTGATGGCTTCATCTCCCAACTCTATTCCCAAGGCAGAAAATAAACCAAGGGTCGAATAGCGGTAGTTGAGCAAATAAGACGATTGTTGCTCTTTGCCCAAGGGACCTTCGGCTGCTACGTCCAAGCCCAGCAAACCGATCTGAGCCGTATACTCTCGTCTGCGGTCGTTGCCTTTGCGCAGGCGCATGTCCAGCACGCCGGACAACGCATTGCCATATTCAGCAGGGAAGGCGCCTGTCAAAAAGCTGGAGGCACCGAGCATTTGTGCGCTGAGTATATTGACGCCGCCACCGTTGGCCGAGGGGCGGTCGCTGAAAGTACCGGCATTGGTCAGATGGTTGGGGTTTACAATGTCCACCCCAGCCAGTCGCCACAGTAGGCCATTGGGCGAGTTGCCTCGAATGACCATATTGTTGGCCTGGTCGTTGTCGTTGACCACTCCTGCCATGTTGGTAGCCAGGCGGGCCGGATCGAAAAAGGTGCCTGGGAAGCGCAGTGTTTCCTCAATGGTCAAGGTGTAGGCACTCACGGGAATGCTTTGACTGATTCCACCTTTTGCCACGCGCACATACACATCGTCCAGGGTTGTTGCTTGTTGCTGTAGCTGAACGTTTTGGACCAGCTCCTTGCCAGATTCGAGCCTCAGCTCCGGGATGTATTGAGGCTCATAGCCCAAATACCGAATCTGAAGTTCATAGCGTCCGACGGGAAGATTATCGAAGCGATACTGTCCGCTGCCATCCGTTGTTTGGCCGTCTTCAGAGCCTGCCAACTGAATGCTGGCGCCTTCCAATGGCTGACCAGAAAAAGCATCGACGACCTTTCCCCGAATGGTCTGGGTTGGTCCTTGCCCATAAATATTTGGGATGAAAAAACAGAAAACAATCCAACAACGCAGCACAACTTTCAAGCACATAATACACCTTTTTGTTTGTATTTGTAAGAAGCCCTAAAGTTCCGAAAAAAAGAGGAGTATTCTTCCCCTTCTCTGTGTAAAATCCGCCTGTAAGTAGGAGAGTATGCAATCAAGTCGCTTAGGTCCTTAGATAAAATGTTGGTATGAGAAACTGTTCGGCGAAATGAACAAAATAAGTGAACACCCACAGCTCATATTGTTTATCTTGAATGAACCTAAGAAGTTTATTGTATCAACTTTTCAGGCTTACCACTTGTTGATTTTTTATCATGTTTTTAATATATTGCAATTACAAGGAGCTAACCTCCAAAAATTTTTAAGGCTGAAAATCGCCGGAACATACCTACCGAGTTCTTAAAAATCTTTCAACAAACCTCATAAGTATTAATGCTCAATTTACTTGAGTGCTTTCTGCCAAATCAGTAGGCGTTGTCGGTTTTATTCAGCCGATTTACAAAAAATAAAAAATATAGCTATGTCAAACTTACCTGTTTGTATTACCCTCCTTTTGTCCCTATTCCTAAGTTCGGTTCATTCTTATGCTCAAAATATCTTGGTAAATCGAGACTGGTCCCTACAGATTGGCGATCCTTCTGATGTTGACTGGGCAGACATGCAAACGGACTTAAATGGAAATATTTACCTGAGTGGGAATTCGTCCACCGGCTTTGGCTTTTACAGCCTTTATTTGACAAAATTGAGTCCCAATGGCGATCAACTATGGAGTAAAAACTACAGCCTGGGCGGAAGAAATTTATACGGTGTAAAAGTTCGAGTAGATGACGTTGGGAATGTCTATGCTATGAGTATTTCGGAACTTCCTGAAGGCGGCAACTACGATTGGCACCTCTTCAAATACGGATCAAACGGCCAACTGTTGTGGAATTATAACTATACCACTGATGGCGATGACATTCCGACAGACTTTCAAATTGATGCCTCTTCCAATATCTATATGACTGGTGCAAGCTATGGAACCAATTCACTTTCACTGGACTTTTTGACCTTGATGTTGAATGCTGCCGGCAACAAAGTGTGGGAGGCTCGTTACAATCACAATGGTCATATTGATATTGCAGCAGCCATTGCACTGGACCCTATTAGCGGTGAGGTCGTAGTGACTGGCGGGAGTGGTGTCGACGAGTTAAATTGGGACATTGCCACTGTAAAATACAGCAGTACTGGTCAGCATATTTACACACACCGATTGGACAACCCTGGCTTTGGTTTGGATCGTCCGGGCGGGCTGGCCATTGATGGCGAAGGAAACATTTATCTGGGTGGTTCAATTTCTCTCGGCCTGGAAGTCAGCGAGATTGTCTTGCTGAAATTGTCCAATGCATTGTCAGAACAATGGCAGACCAGCTTTAAAGGAAATGGTACCGAGTTGGGTGTGAACGATTTGAAGTTAAGCCCCAGTGGGCGAATCATTGTCGGTGGATATGCGGTGAATGGCTTTGGGGAGCGGGAGCAGTTGGTTTTGCGCTGCAACCGAAGAGGAATCATCCGGTGGGCCAACCAGCGGCCTTCCTTTAAGGCAGGTGAGTCGTCGGAAGCAAAATTTGTGTCAGTCGACGATCAGGAGAACATTCTTACAACTGGCCTACGCACCAAAGATGGAAAGACTTCCACCATTACAACTATGATGAACGTAGATGGAAAAACCAAATGGGAAAGGTTCCACACCGATCCCAATGGTCGCTCTCAACCCGTAGGGATTGTTCGCAATCAAAAACAAGTATATGTCGGAGGCATTGACAAAGGCAATCAGCCGACTGACAGAAAGTATTTTGTAGATAAATATTCGATCTGTGAGCGGGAGATGACCGTGGCTTCCGATAATGAAGGCGATTCTAAATTTATCGAAGACGAAGTGATCGTCCGTTTCGACCCCTCGGTGATTGATCAGACCTTTATGGCCGACCAAGAACAGACTTATGGGACCTTGTGTAACATCGTAACGGATGAAGCACTGATTGGTCAGATGCGGGGAGCGATGGAGTCGGGAGATATTTGCAACTGTAAAGTCATCAAAGTCTTCCCCAAAGTTAAGCCGACTAATTCTTGCGTCACGACCTCTGCCGGGCTGGAAATACCCATGCCGGATGTTTGGTCTACCATGATTCTCAAGGATTGTTACAGCGGTGTGATTCAATCGAGAACGAACGCCATAGACTTTGGCCAGGCACTCAATGATTTGCCGACTAGATCGATTCGTTATGCACATGAACATTTTCTGGGAAGTGTTGGGATTAGTTGCGATTCGGATACACCCAATGACCCTTTTGCAACAGGCAAGCAGTACCAACATTCTCTTTTTGATTATGGAGAATATCCAGATGCCCACATCAACATTTGTGAAGCCTGGGAAAAGACAACTGGCCAATCTGCAGACCCGGAGGATCCCGTTCACATTGGTGTTTTTGATACAGGCGTGCTGGTGTCTCACGAAGATTTGGCCGGAGTAGTCGAAGGTAGTTGGGATTTTACAGAAGGCAGTATAACTCCAATTGTGGATGATGTCAACGGCCATGGAACCAATTGTGCAGGTATATCTGCTGCTGTTACAAATAATGGCATTGGCATTGCTGGCATCGCAGGTGGTGATGCTGCCCAGAACATCGAAGGAGCTAAGGTGTATAGCTATAAAATCTGCTCAGATGGTAGTAGCTGTCTTGCCGCCGCCTACTCCAATGCCATCATGGCCATTATTGAGGGCCAGGTAGACCGCCCTGACATCATCAATATGAGTGCTTTTTTCGCCGGTCCTCAATCCAATACCAAAACCATTGTTAGAGAGGCTACCCGAATTGCCCATGAATCTGGATTAATTATTTCGGGAATTACTGGTAACGATGGCGAAACTACGCCCAAGACGCCCGGAGATTTGGAAGACGATTGGATGATGTTGACCAGTTCTCATGGTACCGATGGAAATATAAAAACCGCCAGCAACAACGGCCTACCAATCTTTGAACCAGGCGAAACAGGAATTACCTGTACTACTACCGCTACCAATGGCTTGTTTGATGCCTATTCTGCGAATACTGGAACACCAACGGACTTTTTGGCTCCTGGTTCGGTGCGGCTCGTTGCGACTTTGGGGTCTGGATCAGATAGTGATTATACTTGTTTTAGCGGTACGTCTGCTGCTTCTCCTCACACGGTTGGTGTAGGGGCATTGCTGCTGAGTTGTAATCCAGATTTGAGCATCGAAGACATTGAAACGATTCTTCAGTATACAGCCACAGAAATTGGGGGTGATGGCGAAGATCCAATTAACGGATGGGGTCGACTGAATGGGGGAGCGGCTGTTGGATTGTTGGGTGAATGTAAGATTCTGCATTTTGACAACATCTTGCCAGATAAAAGTACCTGCGTTTGCGATCTGGAAATCGAAGACAATGCCAGTTGCTTTGCAACCTTTGAAAAGGGCTATAAAAGCATAGAAGAATCTGATGTCCTTGAAGCTAGGATAACAAAGCACACTAAACGTATAGTCATTGAAGCAGGAACAAGTCCCGATGCGGAAATTGTGGAATTTTATCTTGGGGATATGGACAAACCAGGTTATTGGGTGAGGAATAGTGCTTCTACTGCTTTCAGCGCACCCAATGATTTGGGTGGAAGTATCAGTTGCGCTGATGGTGGATACAGTTTCAATCCCAAGCGTGGTGTGGCTTTCGAGGGTACGCCTCAGATTTCTGCAGATAAGAAGACGTTCGAAGCTACCTTGGTGGGCTACACCTACGAGTTATTTGAATTCAATAACGATACAGGTGAATACGATCCAGTCTTAAAGCTGCCAGAGGGTGGATGCGATCCTCCCATTTTTGCTATGTCGTTGATGGTAAAAGACGGAGATTTCACCCTTAACAATGAAGAATTGACGGCCATACAACCCAAACTAGATATTTGGCCGAATCCTGCTAACGAAAAAGTCTTGCTTCGCATGGGTGAGATAACCAATCAAAAAGTAGACATACACATTACCGATGGCCAGGGTCGACTCATCAAAAGCATCGCAACAACTGCTGCTGCCGATCTTTGGATTCCCGTATCTGATTTGCAAGCGGGCATGTACTTTTTAAATGTCTCCAGCCAAGGTCGTACCTTTGCCACAGAAAAGTTTATTAAATTATAGGTATGCAAAAAGAAAGAAAATACTGCCTCATACTCTGCGGTCTTTTGCTTTGTGCATCCGTCGGGCATGGCCTTTTGGCCCAAGGCATCGGCTCGAGTTCTAGCTTTCTGCCCGATACGATTGTCGATGAAACGGATCGGATCTTTTACAATTTTTTCATTGTAACAACCAGCTCGGGTTGCTTTCTCAATACCTACAGTGTCGAGTCTAGTGCGGATTCGATCTTCATTCGGTCCTGTACACACAAGGGCCAATTGGGAAGCCCCTGCTTCACGAATGATACCATACTCATTGCCGAAAACTTAATGGCTGGCACTTATCACGTTTCACATTTTGCTGCTACGGTCAGTTCTGCTTTTCTTGAAGATACCTTGTGTATGGACCCTAGGGCAAGCATTTTTCGGGACACGGCCTATTACGAACTGTTGGTGCGTAAGCGAACATCGGTGGAGTCGCCGACTTTGACGCCTTTGCGGGTGTTTCCGAATCCGGCACATTCCCGAATTCAATTTTCTGCGACCTGGCCAAATCGTCTGCCCGATGAAGTTCGGATTTACGATGGACGTGGACGTTTATCCAGACAAGCAGCTTGGCAGGAATCGTTGGACATCTGGGCTTTGGCTACCGGGGTCTACTGGGTGCAGGTATTTTCTGAAGGAAAGATGGTTGGGTATGAAAAATTTGTCATAAGCCGTTGACGGTGTTCGACTGTGCGCACTGCCACCAGGGTTAATTAATCAGATTGTCTCCCAACAAGCGTTGGGTTACTTCTTCCAGCCGACTGCGGCTGATGGGTATGGAGGCGCCTTCTATGCGCAACAATTGCCCTTCGATGGTTTGTACTTTTCCTAGCTGTACGATAAAGGAGCGATGGACTTGTACGAAGCGGTCGGCTGGAAGTTTTTCCAACAGGCTCTTTAAGGTCAGCAGCGTTGTGAATTTGCCGCGCTCGGTATGTAGCGTCAGGTAGTTTTGCATCCCCTCCACATATTGCAATTCTGCAAAAGTGATTTTTTCGATCTTGCCATCTGACTTGATGAAGAAGTGATCTGGTTCGGAAGACTTCTTTTCTGTATTTGGGCGGGTACCTGTTAGTAGTTCGAATTGCTTTTTGGCCTTGAGCGCCGACTTTAGGAAGCGTTGAAAGGTAATGGGTTTGACCAGATAGTCCAGTACATTGAGCTGATAACCTTCCAGTGCAAAGCTGGGATAGGCGGTCGTCAGGATGATGATGGGTGGATTGTCCAGGGACTTTAGAAAATCCAGGCCACTCATTTTGGGCATGTGGACGTCGAGGAACATCAGGTCGATGGTGGTAGATTCCATCAATTGAAGCGCATCCATTGGATGTTCGGCCAGTCCTTTTAATTCGAGAAAATCAATCTGTCGGGCATAGTCAGCCAGCCCTTCCCGGGCCAGCGGTTCGTCGTCAACGATGAGGCAATTCATGTGTGAGAGACTTCAACTTTTGTATTCAAATTAGCGTTTAGCGGGAGCGTTAGATCAACTTTGAACGCTTCTTTAGTCTCCTGAATGTTCAGTTGATAATCGCGAGGATAGAGCAATTCCAATCGCCTTCTGACGTTGGACAGGCCAATCCCTCCCTCTTCCATTCCATTTTTTAGATCGCCTTTTTCTATGACATTATTGGCGATGTAAAAGTGTAGATTGTCCGTCGTGATATCCGTCTTGATGTGAATCCATCCATCTTCATGCGCTACATATTTGAAAGCATTTTCAATAAAGGGCAGCAAGATGAGTGGTGGAATTTGTTGTCCGTTCAAAGAAGATGGCATATCCCATTGGACGTTCAAGCTGCTCTTTTTGCGAAGCTTTGCCAAGTCGGCATACTTTTTCAGGAAATCCATTTCCGTAGACAGCGCAATGGTTTTATCATTAATGCCATAGAGCTGGTATCTCAATAAATCGGAAAACCCAGCCAATGTATCGGCAGCGAGTTCGGGGTCTTTTTTGATGAGAAAGTAGATGTTATTCAATGCATTAAATAGAAAATGTGGGTTGAGTTGGTTTTTTAAAAACATCAACTCAGTTTCGAGCTTCTCCTTTTCCAATTCCCTACGACGTTTTTCAGTGGTCATCAATTGACGGACCATTCGAATGCCTGTGGTCAGAAACACAACCGAAGAAGTACTTCCGAAAAAGGTGCCAACGAACATTTCCTTATCGCTTGAAAAACCCAGCCATGCATCGGGCAGCATCCATTGAAACCAGGAGTAGATCATCACAGCCAGAAAAATAGAAAAGAATACACATAGGCCAATGACCGATAAAACATACAAGGCATACCTACGCTTGCCAAATATCCTGGGGATCAGAATAAATAGATTGGTATAGACGGCCAAGATGTGGGAAAATATAAAGATGAGGGTAGTAATGATATTGGTCAGACTAAAGGGCATCGGAGCAAACGCCAGGTGATTGTAGAAAAAGAAGATCACCCAAAAAAGCACATGCAAGCCGATTCGCTTGCGATCCCAGACTGGCTGATAACTATATGCTATACTTGTACTACCCATTTAAGCAAGTTACAAAAATTGTCTTTAGGAGGTCTTTTCCATTGATGTTTGTCCGCTGCTGCTTGATGAATGGTCGAGTTCAATGGATGGATGGATAAATTTTTTACCAAAGCAGCAGCAATTGGCTTGCCAAACCATTCGTCAAGTAATCTACCCAGACCGTCAAGCGGGTTTAGGAGTGGAGCGGAAATGCTTGCATATTTGAAGAAACAAAAATGATCAGATTTATGAAAAATGTAATGTTCTTTGCCTTCCTTTCACTGCTGCTTTGCCAGCAAGTCCGCGTACAAGCACAAGAGACTAAGTTAACTGCACAGTTTTTTCAAGCTTATGCCTTAAACAGCATTCCTCTATGGGAGGACGGCATTGCCAAGATGGAAGAAAGCATCGGAGATGATGCCACTACAGCACAAAAACTTTCAATGGCCAAGATATATTATGCAGCATCTACCAACTATATGGCCAACAAAAAGAAAGATGTAGCGGGTGAGCTGTTGAAAAAATCGGAAGAACTATTAACGGCTATCTTGCGGGAAGACAAGAAGGCGGCAGAAGCCAATGCCTTACTATCAGGAGTGTATGGTCTCCAAATTGGGTTGTCGCCCATCAAAGGGATGACTCTCGGAAGCAAAAGTGGCCGGTTGCTCTCAAAAGCCCTGAAGGAGGCACCCAACAATGCCATCGTGCATCACTTCAGAGGTAGCAATTTGTTCTACACACCTTCGATGTTTGGTGGAGATGTCGATGAATCTATCGAACACCTGGAGAAAGCCCGAAAAATCATGGAGCAGAAAAAGTTGGTCAGCTCTTGGGAATACCTAGCTACGATGGCCATCTTGGGGCAAGCTTACCACAAAAAGGAGCAGTTGGACAAGGCGAAGACAACCTACAGTACGGCCCTGGCTGTAGCCCCGACTTTCGGATGGGTAAAATACCAACTCATGCCCGCACTGCAAAAGGATATGGAAACTGCCAAATAAATCTTTCCTTGAGATTGCTTCGAGTTGTAAAACTGCAGCTCGGAGTATTCTCCTCCCTTCTTTTTATCATCTGGTCGCTTTGAGCGGCTCCCATCTCTCTATTTTATGAAAAATTGGCTGTTTTACGCTTGCCTATTGCTGTGGTTATGCAATGGCCTGGATGCTCAAACCATCAAAGGAATCGTAGTGGACCACGACAACAAGGAGCCATTGATTGGTGCTAACGTATTCCTGAAATCCGATTTCAGCAAAGGTTGTCAAACTGACCTGGATGGTAATTTTAGCCTGACAGTTTCCTCTTTATCAGATACGCTACTGATTACCTACATTGGTTACAGCGATCTTTGGCTACCTATAAAAGAGGACATGACAGATGCTCCTGTAAAGATAAAACTGAAAGCGGCAGCAACCACTATCAGTACCGTTACGGTGTCCGCCAAAAAGTTGGTATCCAGAGAATTTGCCGTGGAGAGCATCAACAAGCTAGACATCTACCTCAATCCATCAGCCAAGGCCGATGCACTCCTTGCGGTACAGTCCTTGCCTTCGGTAACCAACTCGGATGAGGCTGCCAACATCAGCTTGCGCGGAAGTCCACCGTCTGAAACAGGCATCTTCCTTAATAATGTTCCGCTGAACGATGTAGTGCGCTTTGACCAAGCCAACGGCATTGGCCAGTTCAGCATCTTCAATACCAACCTCATCGAAACGGTCAACGTTTTTCCGAGCAATCCGCCTTTGGAATTTGGCCATGCAACTTCAGGCGTTGTTGCACTCTATACCGATGATGAGCTGCCAGAGCGACTGACGGGTGTCAGCCTCAATTTGGTAGGCTTGGGCGTCTATCGCAGCCAACAATTGGGCAAACAAACAGCTATGGTAGCCTACGGCAATCTGAATACACATCATGGCTTGGTCGGCCTCAATCGGTCCTCTTTGGAAAACCTGAACAGCTTACAAACCATCGATGGTGGCATCTATGCCATTCACCGCTTTGGGCCTAGTACCGTCTTGAAGGTGTTCAACTTCAGCCTCTTCGAGAAGTATCAGTACAAGAGCAGGTTTCCGGGTTATTCTGGTCTCTACAGGCAAAAGAAAGACCGCAACTTGAGCATTGTCAACTTCTCCCATCGCTACAAGAAGTTTCAGTGGCAGGTCAACCAAGGATTCAACTTTAGCCAGGCGTCCTACAGCATTGGTGTATTGGATGTGTCTTCCAAAACGGCGGATTACCATGCTTCTGCAACGGCCAGTTATTTGGGCAATTCCACGACCCTGAAAGCAGGTGTTTCTTACGATATGTACAAAGTTCAGTTGGGAGGGGTCTTCCCCTTGTATGAATATGCATTTGGCGAAGACCATCCAAGTGGTACCTTCGATACGTTACAGCGGGTGAACAGCCCAGAGGTATTTGTTTATGGCAAGAAAAATCTAAACGACTACTGGACAGTGGGAGCGGGCTTTCGTTGGCATCCAGGCTTAGGCTCGCTACCTGCTTATGAGAGTGTACAGGCGAATATAGCATACCAACCCAAGAAAGGACATCAATTCATCCTGTCGGTTGGCGAATATGAAAAATTCCGGCTGCCCAGATCGGGAGAGGATGCTGTGATCCGCCAGCACTCCCGTCAACTATCGATTGACTACCGGTGGCAGAAGTCGCGCTGGGGAGGCAATTTAGCTTTCTACGGAAAGCAAAACAAACAAGGAACCATTGACAACCCCATTTACGGAGCGGAATTTTTTATCTCCTATGAGGGAACCAATCTCTCCGGAAGTTTTTCCGTCGCTTCCATTCAATCGACTTTCCAGACCGAAGAGCTGGAATATCCCACTGCTTACGACATGGACTACTACATAAGGGCCATGCTGAAATACCGTTTCAACGGTGGCTTGGAAATCAGTGGGGTCTATCGCTTGCGAGAAGGACGCTATTACCAGCCTGTGATTGGCGCCCAGGCCCGTCCGTTCCTGAATGTCTACGAACCCATTTACGCCAGCTTGGAAGAAGGCGAGCGCCTACCTGCCTACCAGCTATTGGACATGAGCGTCTCCCGTCTCTTTGCTACTTCCTTCGGGACACTCATTACCTACGTCAACGTCAACAATGTATTTGACCAACGCAACATTCGCTACTTTACCTATAACGAGGACTATACCCAGCCGGTGGAAGAGTATTTCAATCGTCGAGTTGTCTTTTTTGGAGTCGTTTTACAGTTTTGAAGGAACATGGGTTAAGACTCAACGCATACGTAATATGATTGACAACCCATTGGCGCGGGCTTTCCAGATAACTGGAAAGCCCGACTTTAATATTTATGTATTGGTTGAACTATTTATCGCGATTTGTAATGGGAAAGAAATCTCCGTAGATTTCCTCCTTTTCTAGCTTGCTGTCGATCAGTTCTTGGGGATATATGATAGGTAGAGGAAAGTCATAAATGGCGCTCCCTTTTGTTTTGGCCAGTAGGTAACCTCTCGTAGTAGAGACCGTAATACCGAGCATCGATTCTAAAACCTCTTTTTTTAATAATACATTTTCACCCTCTGTAGCTAGATATTCTCTTACAGCATCCATTTTGAAAATACTGATGAAATCTCCGTGAAATATTGGTGTTAATTCTTTTGTGTTTTCATCGATGAGATGCACATATTCTATGTGCAAAAGTATTTCTACATGCTCCTTTTCTTTTAGCCTCACATCGAAATCTACATCAAATAATAGTCGATTTCTATTTACTGCGATATTGTCTAAATATCCAATGTCACGTAAAGAAAAATTT
This sequence comes from Bacteroidota bacterium, assembly GCA_039199225.1. Taxonomy (GTDB): domain Bacteria; phylum Bacteroidota; class Bacteroidia; order Chitinophagales; family Saprospiraceae; genus JBCCSZ01. The sequence continues at coordinate 5,790 of JBCCSZ010000051.1, read as the reverse complement.
ACTTCTTTAAATGTGATGAGACTCATCAGTATTTTATTTTCCAGCGGCATTTCTTATGGTTAATTCAAGTTGCGATTCACTCAGAAAAAAGCCTTTAACTCGGGCGTTTACAGCGAAACCAAGGGGTGCTTATAAAATCTTTCGTTCATCGCAATTTGGGTTAGTTGATTGACTAGAAAAGAGGCTTGAACTTTGAAAAATCATCTCTATTTTTATGAATTCGGCCTTTTGTCCTGGAATGTATGTGAAGTTTCTTATCTGCCAAGATGTTTTTTAACTTCAGCCTGTCCTCGTATCGAATGAGTTCAAATCTTTCAGAGGCTTTTTTAGGCGTAACGATTATTTCATCATCTAGGGCATCTTCTATTTTGGCAATTGTCTTGAGGGTAATATTATGTCCTCCAGACAACCACTTGCTAATTTCAGATTCTGATTTTCCGAGGGAACTGGCCAAGTCTTTCTGTGTCATACCAGACTCAGCCAGACTAAGATGGATTTGCTCAATGATATCCAATGACTTGCTGGCAAATATTTCCAAATATTTTGGAACTTCTTTTTCTATCTGGTCAAAAAACTTACTGGGCATATTTCTGTAGATTTATATGTAAAAGCCAATTTCTGGATCGTCTGAAATAAGCGTCTTTTCATCTAATCGGATCATTCCTATCTTCAGTTGTTCATATACCTTTTTAGCAATGAGATTGGCAAGCCTAAAGTGGCTACTCACATTTGGACAGTCCGTTGCTTTATGGGTCGTTTTGATGCCTCCATTGCAAAGGATGACAATGCTTTCACTGATCTTGACACAATACAGTCGCAAGGTTGAGTCCATCATCACCTGAACACCTGCTATCCTTTTGCTGGGCTTCGACGGCAAGGCAAGTGCCATATCTTCAAATCTGAAAAAAATATCTTTAGCACCTCTACGGCCTATGATCTTAATCAGCTTGAGTATAACCCCAAATTCCTCATAGATGAGACCCTTGCCATCATTGAATTTCAAAAGGAACTTGTCTGTTTCACTTAATTCTTCGGGCTCCTGATCTATTTCTAACCTAACAGTATAGAAATTAACCTTTTCGAAGGTCTTGAAGATTTCAATTATAGCAAAAGTATTCACTTTTAAGTTAAGTATCTAGTAGTTATTCAAATTTGGCTGTGTAAAATTACATACTAAAAAGATATTTTTGACACTATTTAGATGATTTTTAGAGAAGTGTCAATAAATTGATTGTAAACTCAGACAAATTAATAAGGGGTATCCTGAACACAGAATACCCCTTACAAAGAATGAGCAATGGCCGAAAACAAGGACTCATCTAGCCCAAGCCCATGATTTTTTGATTCAACTTTTTGTCCGATCCGCTGCCAGCAAAATCATCAAAAGCGCGCTTGGCTACCTCGATGATGTGGTCTTGGATGAAAACGGCTCCTTCACGTGCGCCCTGCTCGGCATCTTTGATGCAGCACTCCCATTCCAGCACCGCCCAGCCATCGAAGTCGTATTGGCTCAGCTTGCTGAAGATCGACTTGAAATCAACCTGTCCATCTCCCAAAGAGCGGAAGCGGCCTGGGCGATCGATCCACCCCTGATAACCACCATAAACACCAGAGCGGCCAGTCGGATTGAATTCTGCATCCTTGACGTGGAACATCTTGATGCGTTCGTGGTAAATGTCGATGTATTCCAGGTAGTCCATACACTGTAGGACGAAGTGACTGGGGTCGTATAAGATGTTGCAACGAGGATGGTTGCCAGTTGCTTCCAAAAACATTTCGAAGGTGATGCCATCGTGCAAGTCTTCGCCTGGATGGATTTCGTAACAGAGATCGACACCGGCCTTATCGAATTCGTTGAGGATGGGCTTCCAGCGTTTGGCCAGTTCGGCGAAGGCATCTTTGACCAAGCCGGCGGGGCGCTGTGGCCAAGGGTACATCGTATGCCAAATGAGCGCGCCTGAAAAGGTGACGTGTGCATTCAGGCCCAGGTTGGCACTGGCTTTGGCGGCCCACTTGAGTTGCTGTACAGCCCAACGGGTACGAGCCTTGGGGTTGTTGTGTACTTCCTTTGGTGCAAAAGCATCGAACTGTATGTCGTAAGCCGGATGAACAGCGACGAGTTGTCCTTGCAGATGGGTAGACAATTCCGTGATTTGCAATCCGTATGATTCGACAAGTCCTTTCAACTCGCTACAATATTTTTTACTGCTGGCAGCTTTCTTCAGATCGATCAATTGGGAGGCCCAGGTTGGAATTTGGATGCCTTTATAACCAAGGCCGGCAGCCCATTCACACATATTCGGTAAGGTGTCAAATGGCGCTTCATCACCAACAAATTGAGCCAGAAAAATGGCAGGTCCTTTTATCGTTTTCATGGTTTGTTAAGTTAATTTCGCTTTTAAAATTTTACCCACTTTTGTTTGCTTTTTCCAGAAGCAATAACCCGGTCGATGAATTGCATTCCGCGCAAACCATCTTCGACGGTTGGAAAATCTGTGTAGACTTCCTTGACTTTTTTGCCGTTGAGCCTGGCGCGTACGCAATAAGCAAAGTTGCGATAGACATTGGCGAATGCTTCGAGGTAGCCTTCCGGATGACCAGCAGGGATGCGGGTGTGGGCCTGGGCGCTTGGGCTGAGCTTGCTGCCACCGGTCCGCAGGATTTCCGTTGGTTTATCGAGCCATTTGACAAGCAAGGTATTGGGTTCTTGCTGGTGCCATTCCAGACCTCCTTTCTCTCCATAGACGCGAATCCGGAGATTGTTTTCTTCACCGGCAGCAATCTGACTGGCGAATAGAATGCCTTTTGCGCCATTGTCGTATTCCAGAAAAACATTGCCATCGTCGTCGAGCAGTCGGCCTGGTACAAAGGTATTGATGTCGGCACATAGCCTTTTGATCTGTAGGCCGGTGATGTACTCTGCCAGGTTCTCGGCATGTGTTCCAATGTCTCCCATGGCGCCGGCTGCACCGGAGCGTTTGGGGTCGGTTCGCCAGGAAGCTTGCTTTTGGTTGGAGGCTTCCACCTTCGTAGAAAGCCAGCCCTGGGGATATTCGACAACGACCTTTCGGACCTCTCCAATCTTACCTTTTTGGACCATCCAACGAGCGTGCTTCACCATTGGGTATCCGGTGTAGTTGTGGGTCAGTGCGAAAATCAATCCCGTTTTTTCAACCAATTTGACGAGGGCCTTGGCTTCCTTCATGTTAAAGCACAAAGGCTTGTCGCACACAACGTGGAAGCCATTTTCAAGCGCCATCTTTGCTGGTGGGAAATGAACGTGGTTAGGGGTTACGATGGAAACAAAATCCATCCGTTCGCCTTCCGGCAATTTCTTTTCCTCTAGGATCATTTCTTCAAAACTACCATAGACGCGCTCCGCTGGTAGCATTAGGTCTTGGCCAGAAAGCTTTGATTTTTTAGGATCGCTACTGAAGGCGCCACACACCAATTCGATTTCTCCGTCAATAGCTGCTGCCATTCTGTGGACAGCTCCAATAAATGCACCACGGCCGCCGCCGACCATTCCCATTCTGATTTTTCGATTCATAATTTGCGGTTGTAATTCAGGATTTTAAATACTTGCAGAGGATACCTGTAAGGCACTGGGTAAGAAAAAGAGCAAAGCCACGATGAGACAAGTGGCTAAAAAAAATTGAAAGCTGATTTTGTGTTTTTCGTTTTGTGTTTTGTTGCGTCTGATTTGCAATGCCCTTTCGTTGAAAGATGTATTCGTAACTGGTCTCATCAGCATTTTTTTAACAACACCTAATAATAAGGATTTTTTTGAACTCCATCGGATAGAGAACAAAAAACTTTTTGATTTCTGTGCAAAAAGAATTTTCTGGCTTTTCGATGCAAACGACTTTTACAAAAAGAGCGAGAAAGCCAAAGGATTTCTGAAAAAAAACTTATTTTTTCATAGTAAATATTCCGCTCAAGGGCTTCTTTCCAAATGAGGCGCAGCCTGGATGGCAAAAGCATTGAATGAAAATGACTTTTGTACCAGTTTCTTCATTTGGCTACTTATCTTTGAGATGCCTAAACATTTTTGAAATTCATCTTCCCACATTTTAAAATCACCCCCTATGAGTGTAGTAACAGGAACCAAAACTTACTTTCCTGGGATCGACAAAATTTCTTTTGAAGGCAAGGGTTCAGACAATCCGTTGGCCTTTAAATACTACGATGAAAATAAAATCATCCGAGGCAAAACCATGAAAGAGTATCTGCGTTTTGCCATCAGCTATTGGCACAGCTTCTGTGGTACCGGGGCCGATCCTTTTGGTGTTGGGACACGTCCTATGCCTTGGTTGGCAGCCAGCGATCCGGTCGAGCAAGGCAAGAATAAAATGGATGCGGCCTTTGAGTTTTTTACCAAAATTGGTGCGCCCTTTTATTGCTTCCACGATTTTGATTTGGTGAATGAAGGGCCGACCATTGCCGAGTCTGAACGACGTCTTCAAATCATGGTGGAGTATGCGGCAGAAAAACAAAAGGCTTCGGGTGTACAGTTGCTCTGGGGAACGGCTAACCTTTTTGGCAATCCAAGATACATGAATGGTGCTTCCACCAATCCGGATTTTGCCGTGCTGACTTATGCGGCAACTCAAGTGAAAAATGCCCTTGACGCAACCATTGCACTTGGAGGACAAAATTATGTGTTCTGGGGTGGTCGCGAGGGTTACATGTCTTTGCTCAATACAGACATGAAGCGCGAGCAGGAACACCTAGCACGCTTTTTACACCTGGCTCGTGATTATGGACGCAAGCAGGGTTTCAAAGGTGTTTTCCTGATTGAGCCCAAACCGATGGAACCCATGAAGCATCAATACGATTTTGACTCTGCTACCGTCACTGCTTTCCTGCGCGAGTTCGATCTGATGGATGATTTTCAATTGAATATAGAAGTCAATCACGCCACCTTGGCCAGCCATACTTTTGCACACGAGTTACAAGTGGCTGCCAACGCGGGACTCTTGGGAAGCATAGATGCCAACCGGGGAGATTATCAAAATGGCTGGGATACCGATCAGTTTCCGATGGACCTGTACGAGCTGACGGAGGCCATGTTGGTCATTCTTGAAAATGGTGGATTTAAGAGTGGGGGTGTAAACTTCGATGCCAAAGTCCGACGCAACTCCATCGACCTGGAGGATTTATTCATCGCCCACATCGGAGGAATGGACGCCTTTGCCCGCGCCTTACTCATTGCAGAAGACATTCTTGAAAAATCACCCTACCGCAAAATGCGACAAGATCGCTACAGTTCATATGACGCAGAACATGGGAAGCATTTCGAAGAGGGCAAGCTCACCTTGGAAGATTTACGTGACATTGCCATTCAAAATGGAGAGCCGACGCCAAAGAGTGGCAAACAGGAGTTGTATGAATGCATCATCAATCAATACATCTGATTTTAGCCAGTAGATAATATGGTCTACAGAAAAAGCCCGTCCGGAACATTCCGAGCGGGCTTTTTTTATGGTGTTTTTTCGTTATGCTTGTTCTACCTGTCCATGTAAAATGGCCGGTTTTTCTTTGCCGCGCATATAAAAATACAGGCCACCAAAAAAGAGGATCAAAGTGGCGGGAATCAATGCCAGGATGCTCAGGGTTGCTTGTCCGGCAATCAAATCGGCCTCTGCTCCGGTAACGCCCGTCGCCATCGCTGTTTCGCGCGCCCCTTGCAACCAACTCCCAATGACAGGATTCCAAATCGACATGGAGAACATACCCGCACCACCAATCAAAGACATGCCTAAAGCACCGGTCTCCGGTAGATATTCT
>JBCCSZ010000050.1:0-30633 GCA_039199225.1 Bacteroidota bacterium | reverse complement strand
TAGCGCCATCCAAACCTTCAAGGGGCTTTCCAAAGCAACGAATTACGACCAGTATCGCTCTTCGCTGAACAACTTCAGAACACCGCCACAGAACATCGTTTTTGCCTCCAAAGAAGGAGAAATCGCATTGACCATACAGGGGCAATTCCCCATGCGACACCCAGAGCAAGGGCGCTTCGTACTGGATGGTAGCACCTCCGAGAGCGCCTGGAAAGGGACCATTCCCATCAAACACAACCCATCCATCAGAAATCCGGAAAGTGGCTTTGTATCTTCTGCCAATCAGCGTTCTACCGGCCCCTCCTACCCCTACAATTACCATGGCCGCTTTAGCGACTACCGGGGCCGCTACCTCAATAGAAGACTGGAAGAAATGGAAAAAATCACGGTGGAGGATATGATGAAATTGCAAAATGACAACTTCAGCATCAAGGCAGAGGAGGCGTTGCCCCTGTTGATCAAATACCTGGAGTCTCCGGATGGCCACAGCAATGGTAGTGCTTTGTTGACAGAACTAAAAAACTGGGATTATCGCTTTGAAAGGGATCAAGAAGCACCAACCTACTTCCAAATTTGGTGGAGAAACTTTTACAAAAATACTTGGGACGAAATTTATGCCCTGCAAAAGGAGAAGGGCGCCATTGCCTTTCCGGAGAGTTACCGAACCATCGCCATTATGGAGGAAGACCCGGAAAGCGTCTTTTTCGATATTCAGGCAACAGACAAAAAGGAAAATATTTCGGATATAGTCCGACAGAGCTTCGGTGAGATGGCTGAAGAAATTGCTGGCAGAACGGCTGAAGGACAATCCAACCTATGGGGAGACTATCGTCCGGCGCCCATTGGCAACCTAGCGCGCATACCAGCTTTCGGGGTCTTGGACAAGCGCATCAGTGGAGACAAATCGGCCCTCAATGCCAACAGCAATGGCGCAGGCCCTTCCTGGCGAATGATCGTAGAGTTGGGCGAAGAGCCCCGGGCTTTTGGGGTGTATCCCGGCGGCCAATCCGGTAATCCAGGTAGCCCCTATTACGATTCCATGCTCGACTATTGGGCTGAAGGCAAGTACTACGAATTGAAATTTTGGCAAGCCGCTCCGTCGGATAATGACGAGGAGGTTTTATTCGAAGAGACTTACAGCAAATAGCCAGAAAGAACTTTTGAAAAAAGCAAAAAGCATTATGAAAAATATCATAGGATTCGTCGCCATAATAATCGGAGGATATTTTGTACATCAATACCTGCCTTGGTGGAGCATTGCGGTTGTATCAGCTATTGTTTGTGCCTGGATGGGGCAAAGTGGCTGGAAGAACTTCCTGCTGGGCTTCTTTGGTGCCGCCCTCCTGTGGGGCATCATTGCAGTGATGATCGACCAGGCAAACAGCGGTCTGCTTTCGGCCAAAATGGGTCAATTGCTCGGCGGACTATCGGGTGGATTGATGATTCTGGTAACCGCCATTATCGGTGGATTGGCAGGCGGGCTAGGAGGCTTAACCGGAGGCTTTGCAGCCCAACTTGGCAATTCTCCAAAGCATTCGAAAAGCACAGCTTCTTGAGATTCAAAAAATTGAATTTCTTTGCTCAAATAGTTTTGTTCGGATAAAACTCCATATGGTTTTCGTTCGTTATTGTAGTGTAAAAGAAAACAATGATGGATAGAGAATCCCGCGATTACGAACATGCTCGTAAAAAGGTCAAAAAGAAGAAAGAATTTTATAAACACCTCACTAGTTATGCATCAGTCATCCCCGTTCTAGCAGTCATTAATATCGTTACCAATCCGTTTCGTCTTTGGTTTATTTACCCCGCTCTTTTTTGGGGTATTTCCGTGGCCATTCACTACTTCTCCACCTTTGGCATACCTGGCACTCCTCAACTCAATGAGGAATGGGAAGAAGCCGAAATTGAGGCGGAGGTCGAACGCATGCGCCAGAAAAGGAATCGCTATGAACACGACTACGATGAAGTCGTTCCAGAACGCCAGGAAGAAGAAGACGAACTCGAGCTGAAAGAATTCAAAAAGCTTCGCAAAGAATGGGACGATTCCGAATTTGTCTGATGCAATCCGTTTCTTGCCAATTTTTCGTTCATTCTGAAGAAGTTTGTTATATTTGTTTGCAGCAGGTACACAGTTTTAAAAGTAATGTTAGCATAAATTGCAAAAGTATACGTATGACAGCAGGAATGTGCATGCGTACACCTTGCAGTTCAAAAAAGTAATTTCCATAGGACCCAAACGAGCATTTACAAAAATGAATTGTAAGTAATGAGAGTAACTACTTTACTGACGGCTGTCGCCTTTTGCTCCGTATTGAGCTTCCAGTCATTTGGCCAATCTGGTTCTGACTCTTTCGACGATTTACCCTTGAGCAGACAGCAAAACCTCCTCTTTTACAGCAGACCTCTTACATTGGTCGAAACCAAAAGCCTCGCAAAAGAAGTTACGCATTGGGACCAAATGGTCATCCGCACCAAAGACGGCCTGTCGTTTCAGGTCGAAGGTACCTTCCAAATCAGTTCTGGCAAAGTGTATGTTCGCATAGGCAAAAAAGTACAATACCTACTTCCTGAACTTGTGGAGGTATTCAAATACAAGGAGCATCAGTTTTATAAGCTAACCGCCTATTTCAACGATCAAATGCAACAGTTTTACGGTGATTTGATCAGTTCCGGCCCCATTTCACTTTATGCCAAATACACGATTAAAATGGGAGGTGACAACCCCTCTTTTGACAAACTCCTCCAACAAGCCAACCACCTGTTCTTTGTCCAACGCAAAGAAAGCAAGGAAGCCAGGTTCTTGGTCAGCACCCGAAAAGCCATCCTCAAATCGATGCCCGACCAGCACTCTAAGATGAAAGCCTATCTAAAAAAGGAAAAGCCTTCGCTGAACAAAAGACAAGACTTACAGCAACTATTTGATTACTACAACCAACTCTAAAACGGCCTTCTTTTGTCGCTTTTTCAGAGCGATCTTCCATCAAATTGATGTACATTTGGGGTTCGATAAACTCAAAATGTACTATGATTCAACCACACGCACAACGCATAGCCGAAACGCTTTCTCTGCCGACACAAAAGGTAAATAATACCCTGGCCCTACTGTCCGACGGCGCCACTATTCCATTCATTGCCCGCTACCGAAAAGAAGCAACTGGCTCGTTGGATGAAATCCAAATCAGCGACATCCGACAGCAGCTCAAAAAGCTGGAAGAATTGGAAAAGCGCCGGGAAAGCATCCTCAAATCCATCGAAGAGCAAGGTAAGCTAAGCGATGAGCTGCGGAAGAAAATCGAACGTACCTACGATGCCACTGCTCTGGAAGACCTCTATTTGCCTTACAAGCGCAAGCGAAAGACTCGTGCTTCTGCAGCTCGCGAAAAAGGGCTGGAACCGCTGGCGCAGGCTTTGTTGAATCAGTCTGGTAACTCCATTTATCAATTGGCCAAGGGCTTTCTCAACGATCAGGTAGCAGACACAGAGGCAGCCTTGCAAGGCGCGCGCGACATCATCGCCGAATGGATCAATGAAGATGAGAAAGTTCGAACCCGCATGCGGCGGTTGTACGATAGAGAGGCAACGATTCGCTCCAAGATCGCCCGTTCCAAGGAGGAGGAAGGCGCTAAATACCGCGACTACTTTGATTTTGAAGAACCCCTGCGCCGATGCCCCTCCCACCGCTTGCTGGCCATCCGACGTGGCGAGGAAGAAGGCTTTCTTCGGGTCAGCATTTCACCAGACGAAGGGGAGGCGCTCTACCAGATCGAACGCCTCTATTTGAAAAGCAACAATGAAGCTGGCGAACAGGTCAAAACAGCCATCGCCGATTCGTTCAAACGCCTGCTCGGCCCTTCCCTCGAAACAGAATTTAGAAACAAAGCCAAAGAGAAAGCTGACGAGGAGGCCATCAGAGTATTTGCCGAAAACCTCCGCCAGTTGCTGCTGGCCCCACCCCTAGGACAGAGCAGGGTGATGGCGCTCGACCCCGGTTTTCGGACGGGCTGTAAGCTGGCTTGCCTGGACGAAAGCGGCAACCTGCTGTTTCATACGGCCATCTATCCGCACCCACCACAGTCCCGCGCCACCGAGGCTATTGAGAAAATCAAATCCTTGGTCAGGCAGTATCAGATACAGGCCATCGCCATTGGAAATGGCACTGCAGGCCGGGAGACCATGAGCCTACTGCGCTCGGCCGACCTGGGCAACAAGCTGTTTCTCTTTATGGTCAACGAGGCTGGCGCATCCATTTATTCGGCTTCGGAAATTGCCAGGGAAGAATTTCCCGATCTCGACCTCACCGTTCGGGGGGCCGTCTCCATTGGCCGCCGCCTGATGGACCCTTTGGCGGAATTGGTAAAAATCGACCCCAAATCAATTGGTGTAGGTCAATACCAGCACGATGTCAACCAACCGATGCTGCGCGAAAGTCTGGATCAGGTTGTCGAAAGTTGTGTCAACGCCGTAGGCATCAACCTCAATACGGCCAGCAAGCATCTACTGACCTATGTTTCCGGACTGGGGCCTACCTTGGCGCAAAACATTGTCAACTACCGCCGGGACCAGGGGCAATTCAAGAGTCGCAAAGAACTCAAGAAGGTTGCGCGGATGGGGGAAAAGGCTTTTGAACAATGTGCTGGCTTCCTGCGCGTGCGCGATGCCGCCAATCCACTGGACAATACGGCTGTACACCCAGAGCGATATGCTTTGGTCAAGCAAATGGCTACCGACCTCGGTTGTACCATCGGACAACTCATCCGCGATGCTGCTTTGCAAAAACAAATCCACCTACAGAAGTATGTCGGAGGAGCCATCGGGCTGCCAACCTTAAAAGATATTTTGGCGGAACTTCAAAAACCTGGATTGGACCCGCGTGGAGAAGCCCAAAGTTTTGAGTTTGATAAGAACATCAGTAAGATGGAAGACCTCAAAGAAGGAATGGTGTTGCCAGGTATTGTGACCAACATTACCAATTTTGGTGCTTTTGTCGATATAGGTGTGAAGCAAGACGGGCTGGTGCATGTTTCTCAATTGGCCAATAAATTTGTAAAAGACCCACTGGAAGTCGTCAGCCTCCAACAACAGGTAAAGGTTCGCGTTACAAGCGTTGATGTCAAACGCAGCCGCATCGGCTTGTCTATGAAGGATGTATAGCGCTTTGTCGAATTTTGGTAGAGGTACTCGGCAGAACATCGAATTTTAAGTATATTCAGGTGAATTCAAAAAATGTGCTATTGAATAAGCAAACGACTTATCCTTACCATCTGTGGCTGTTGTTGTTTTTGGCCATCGGATTCAACAGCTGCCGGACAGGGCCTCAATCAAAGACGGTTACCTTCACAACACTTAGTGGAGAGCAAATCCAATTTTTAGACAGTACCTCAGCATCAGCAGCCATTATTCAAGACAAAGCAGAATCCTTTTTCGAGCAAATTGGAAAACTGGATATGTCCATTCAAATGAGGAGAAACTATCCCGCCTCCACCTCTCGGGAACTTGTCCTGAAGGACTATCGGGATTTTCTCCAAACAGAGGTTTGCGACTTCAGCAACAGCAATAAGAAGTTCCTGGAAGGCATTTTCAATCAAGTATACGAACAATGCCGGAAGCTCTCCCCCAAGGTATTACCGGCCAACTTACGATTGATAAAAACACATGCCAATCACTATGGCAGTGGGGTGTACTACACCCGCGAAGATGCCATTGTCATTCCCAAATATGCCCTCGAACAAGCCAATAGCTCGGCCTTTGCAAATATTATGCTCCATGAGCTGTTCCACATCTACAGCAGGCTCCATCCATCCAAACGCGAAAAATTGTATGCTGCCATCGGCTTTAAATCCATTGGTGGTATGGACCGACTCGTCTTGCCGGACTCCCTCAAACAGCGCATTTTGCTCAATCCAGATGGCATCAACTACGCCCAGGCCATTCAAGTATTTAACAAGGAGGGAAATTCTTTCTTTGCCATCCCAATCATAGCTGCCAACGCCTTTGAATACAGTGGCAACAAGCGCAACTTCTTCGACTATCTACAGTTCGATCTGTTTGAAATACAACCGCCCTATTCCAGATTGGTGAAGGTGAAGACCAAACGCAATGGGGACAGTCTCCATAAAATGAGCGAAATCAAAGGCTTTTTCTCTCAAATCAAGGACAATACCGACTACATCATCCACCCAGATGAGGTCCTGGCCGATAATTTCATGCATCTCGTCTTGGCAGAACAGGATGAAAAATATGCCGATCAATTTTCAGAGGAGGGTCGGCAATTACTACAGACGATCAAAGAAATTATTTTGGCAGATTAAAGCAGCGGAAGTAAATGCGCTTTTTACCCGATGGCATGTTGCTCTTCGGGAATAAGTTTTGGCATTCGATCATCGTACAGCTGTTGTATAAAGTCAGGGTTTGATCTCAGTACTTCGATGTTCCAAGATTTCGAACGGCGCCTATTCAAATCTTTGTCCTCGTACTGAACAAGAAACGTATTGTCAATCGCCAATTTCAATTCTAATAGCTTGGTAGACATTTTTTCTGTGATGGTCTTTTTCAGTGCTCGCATAGCAGGCTTACAGGTTGTTTCAATCTCGCGCGCCGATAACCCCTTGAAATCCAGTCGGCCTAGAACCATGTAAAAATCATTATCCTTTTGTTGGTGGTATTTATGCTGAATGTTAGCCTGTTGGTAAAAGGCACTTCTGAGGTCCACCAGGCTTTCTGCACAACGAACCTCATCCGCTTGGGCAGTGTAAGGCCAACCATTGATGTTGAGCCGGTCGGCCTGGATGTTGAACATTCTGTCGTAGGGATCACGTCCCCAACTGTGGAAGGCAGAAGTCCCCTTTTGAATACCGCCCATCCGAATAATCGTCTCCTCTAAGTACCTTTCTATGATTTCCAGTATGCAATCTGTTTGCATGAGCCTTTTGAGGCCATCTTTTTCCCAAATATTTCTATTGAAATGCTCTTGAAAGCCCACCAGTTTCTCCAGGCCAATGAGGGTTCCATGTATTTGATCGATGTCGTATGGTCGATACCAGGCAGCCAATTCCGACTTTTTGATCTCTGAGTGAAGCGCGTCCATGTACTCTACAAATGCAGTATTCTTCGGACCGTAGAAAGATACCAGTGTAAGTTGTTTCATGCCCTGAAGGTAAAAACTTCTACCAAAAACAGAGATTATCCGGCCCAATCCAAGCAAATACTCCTCAATTGTAAACGAATACTCTTCTGCCTGGACAGCACCAATCCAATCTTTTATATTTGTTCCAACCAGTCAATAATGGCTTGGTTGAACCATTTTTTGTCTTTCAGCACCTTTGCAAGGCATGAAACGAATACGTCAGATCATACAGTGGCTTTTTGTCAAACAGCGCCGAATCACCTTTGGCCTACTAGCTGCACTTGGCATACTGTACTATTTTTGCTTACCCAGACAATTGTTTACCACGCCTACTTGCATGGTTTTGGAAGACAAGGATGGTCGCTTGCTGGGTGCCAGAATCGCAACAGATGGCCAATGGCGATTCCCCCTACTGGATAGCCTACCTCAGAAATTTAAGACGGCCTTGATAGAATTTGAAGATCGCCGGTTTTACAGCCACCCAGGCATCGACCCCAAAGGAATGGCTAGGGCCATTGTTCAAAACATTCGCAACAAACGCATCGTGAGCGGCGGTAGTACACTGAGCATGCAAACCATACGCTTGAGTCGTCCAGGAAAATCGCGCAGTCTCTTTCAGAAAGTCATTGAGATGATCTTGGCAACCCGCTTGGAGTGGAGATACTCGAAGGAACAAATCTTATCGCTGTATGCCTCTCAAGCCCCCATGGGCGGCAATGTCGTGGGCTTGAATGCTGCCTCATGGCGATATTATGGTAAAAGGCCCGCCCTGCTCAGTTGGGCCGAAGCCGCTACACTGGCCGTACTTCCCAACAGCCCTTCGCTGATTCATCCTGGCCGCAATCGCAATGCCCTACTGGCCAAACGCAATCGGCTGCTGGATCGACTGCAAAGCAATGGCCACCTGGACAGCCTCGACTGCCGACTGGCCAAATCAGAACCCTTACCCGACAAGCCACTCCCCCTACCCCAAATCGCTCCTCACCTACTCGACCGCGCCTGGCTGGAAGGTTTTAAAGGAAAAGACGACAAAAAGACCCTACTCCAAAGCAGCATCGATTACCGTTTGCAACAACAGGTCAACCGACTGATGAGTCAACACCATCAATACCTCAGCGCCAATGGGATCAACAATATGGCCGTGCTCGTATTAGATGTCAAAAGTGGAAAAGTTCTCGCCTACGGCGGCAACGTCATCGGAGCAGGCGCACAACATCAAGAAGCCGTCGACATCATCAAAGCGCCCAGAAGTACTGGCAGCATTCTAAAACCCCTACTCTACAGCATGATGATAGAAGAGGGAGAGCTTTTACCCGATTGTCTGCTACCCGATGTTCCAGTCTACATGAACGACTATCGGCCGGAAAACTACAACCAGACCTACGATGGTGTTGTCTCCGCCCGCCGCTCGCTCATCCGCTCGCTCAACGTCCCCATGATCGGCATGCTCCATGAATACGGCCTTGAGAAGTTCCACTTTGGCCTGCAGAAATTTGGCTTTTACAGCATCGACCAGCCGGCCAGCCACTACGGCCTCACCCTGATTGTCGGGGGTGCTGAGGCCAGCCTATGGGAAATCACCAATACCTACGCTTGTATGAGCAGAACGCTGGGCAATTTCTATGAAAACGATGGCTTGTACGATCCCAGAGATTGGCGAAATCCCAGCTATGAAGCCCGGGTAATCAGCAGTCCAGGCCCGCGGGCTGAGCTATTGAAGGAGGCGCCAAGACTTTCAGCAGCAGCCATTTGGCTCACGTTTCAGGACATGCAAAATGTAGAGCGCCCCTCGGAACAAGGAGACTGGGAGCGATTCAACTCGGGTAAGCGCATTGCTTGGAAAACCGGTACCAGCTATGGATTTCGGGATGCTTGGGCTGTGGGGACAACTGCTGCCTACACAGTGGGTGTCTGGGTAGGGAATGCCGACGGAGAAGGTCGGCCGGGCTTGGTAGGTGTCAGAGCGGCAGCTCCGTTGTTGTTCGATGTTTTCGATGTGTTGCCATCCAGCCCTTGGTTTGAGCAACCTTATGACGAAATGCAGCGCGTGGCAGTATGTGCCAAAAGTGGTCATCGACCTTTGGATATTTGTCCATTGGACAGCGTTTGGGGGCCTGCTAAGGACTTGAAGCTCCTGCCCTGCCCCTATCACCAGCTGGTGCATTTGGATGCAGACGAACAGTGGCAGGTCCACAGCGATTGCGAAGCAGCTCATCGGATAAAATCCAAAAGCTGGTTTGTTCTGCCGCCTGCCGAAGAGTATTACTTCAGGGGCAAATCTGCTGCCTACGAATCACCGCCCCCCGTACGACCGGACTGTCGGGACCGCTTGGTCGATCGCCCTATGCAATTCATCTATCCGACGAAGAGTACCAAATTGTATGTTCCCAAGGACCTCAGCGGCCAGCTCAGTCGGACGGTTTTCAAAATTGCACATCGAGAGCCTGGCAAAAAGGTTCACTGGCATTTGGACAATACCTACATCGGTACGACGGTTGAATTTCACCATATGGAACTCAATCCTACCGCCGGAAAGCATCAGTTGACAGCAGTAGATGAAGAGGGGAACCGAATTATTAGAAAATTTGAAATGCTGCAGCGTTAAAAAAAAATTCTCCTACATCCGGAGGCTATTGGATGTAGGAGAGACTAAACATACTATGAGAAAACTACACAGTTGCAATATGTAGTATTTTTTCATCATATGACAGACTCCTTTAGCCAAAGGAGTCTGTCCACCTGACAATGGCTAATTTGAGTTAGCTAAAGGTTGCAAATGATCAAATCACGCCTAATTTTGCCTCAACAAGATATTTAGGACAAAAATCGACCGTTCCCTAGCCAAAAGCTCCTTTCCGTAAATAGGACCATCGATTGTGATGGAAATGGCAAAGTGTTTGAATAGATATTATCAAAAAGTAAAATACATATCTAACAATATCCGTCCCCACAAAAAAAAATTCCTACACCCCAGAAGGGAAACAGGTGTAGGAAAATTAAACATACTATGAGAAAACTGATCCCAAAATAAGGGCATCTCGGCATACGGCGGGCGCTCATTTAGGGAGAGGGCGCTTTACAGGACGGAATGGTACCTAAAGTTTAGAAAGCGGTTGTAAAAAATGCGCGAAAATGTGCAGAAATCAGGGGTAAACGGTCGGAGTTGCCTCTAAAAAAAATCCCTGCATCTCAGGAGGGAGCAAGATGCAGGAAGATTAAACAAACATACTATGAGAAAACTGTTCTCAATATATGGTCATTTTTTTAAATATAAAATCACTCTTTACGTAAAGGGCTGATTATCGGACAAAGTGGTAGGATTGGGCAAGAAAGCGGTTGCCTAGTCTAACAGTTGATTTTTTTGAATAATTTGAATGGGAATTTGAATTTCCACCCTTGTTCCAGTCGCCAAACCGCTCTGTGGGTCTTCCAAATCGATGGTCTTTACAAACACACCTTTCCGACGACTTTTATGTAAAATGTTGAGGCGTTTTTCGGTGATGCTCGTTCCCTTGGAGGCGTGATTTACATTTTGCGGCTCGCGTTCTTTCAACTCCCTTGCCTTATTGCGCCCAATGCCATTGTCTTCGACGATGCAAAGAATGGAAAAATCATCGATGGGATAAAACTCCAACTTGACCAGGCCACTTTTCTTTGGACGCAGACCGTGTTCTATCGCATTTTCAACATAAGGCTGTACAATCATCGTAGGCACACCGATGATGTCTTCTTCTATTTCATCGTCGATGACGACCTTATACTGTAGCTCATCCGCAAATCGAAGCTTCTGATTGATGAACAGATAATCCTCCAGGAAATTGACCTCATCTTCCAAAGAAATGACCTCCATGTCGGAATAGTCGAGGCTTTGGCGCATCAGTTTGGCAAACTTGGCCAAATATTTTGCTGCCGAGGCCGCCTCGTTGGAGGTGATGTAATTTTGAATGGAATTCAAGGCATTGTACATAAAATGCGGATTCATCTGCGCACGCAATGCCTTGAGTTGTAGGCCGGTGGCTTGCAGACGCAACATTTCGGCCTCTTGCTTCTTTTTTTCCGCCTCGTATTTAACCTCTAGCTCTAACAACATCCGTCGGTTGACTTCCTCCGAATAGCGCTCCCCCATTTCATCCTGAATCAACTGAAATTCATACGCTTTCTTATAATCCCCCGATTCTGCGTAAAAAGAGGCAATGTCTTTACAAACGCTGGCCAACTGTTTGTAATCGTGTTTTTGGTTGGCAAATTCGTAGGCCCGAGCAAAGTGGTACTTGGCGCGTTTACGCTTTCCAAGAGCGGAAAATAGCTTTGCCTTCCAATTTTCGATCACTGAAAAGTTGCTGTAGTCTTCCTCTGAGCGCTCCTTGTAGAGAGACTCTGCCCGATTGTAAAGCGAAAGGGCCTCTTGGTATTCTTTGCGCTTGAAGTAAATAAAACCCAAGTTGGCGTAGGCACCAGCGCGCGCATTCTGGCTGATGTCGTCCCGAATGCGAATGGCCTTGCGAAAATAAGCTTCGGCACTTTCATCATCCTGCAAGGCCATGTAAGCACTCCCCACATTGAGATAGTGCCAGGACAAGCGGGTGCGCATGCCCAGCGATTCGCACATGTTGATCACCTTCAGATAAGCCCTAACACTCTTGGAAATGTCTTCGTTGATCTCATAAACCCTTCCCAGGCCAGAGCGAATCAGCGTTAGGAAGTAGTAGTCTTTGAGGGTCAGCGATTGGTTGAGCGCATTGATGCTCTTTTCTGCCTCCAAAAACAATTCAATCGCCTTGGTGTAGCTGGAGTAATGCAAATTGAGAAATCCCTCCCGAGTGGTGATGCGCGCCTGCAACTGTGGGTCGGGAAACACTTCTAACAATTTGGAAGCCTTATCCAGATAGGCTGTCGCCAAGTCCATTTTATCGAGATTGATGCAGGTGCCAGCATAATCGATGTAGACCTCCGCTTGCTGCTTGACATCTCCCCTTTCCTCTACGATGTTGATGGCCTTGTTGCAATGCATCTCCGAGAGGATGTAATTGTACAATTGGTTTTCGATGAAAGCCGTGTGAAGGTGGTAATTCAGTTCGAGATCGGGAAAGTCGAGGTCTTTGAGGATTTTTTTCTGTTCGGCGAGTAGTTTTTGCGCTTTGCGAACATTGGTGAAGGCGAAATGCGCCGCCAACTGATCGATCAGGACAACTCTTTGCTTATTGTCCTTTTGTCGTTCGAGTTGGCCTTCCAACCTTCTGATGGCCGATATCTTAGGAACCGTACCGGTTGTAGTCATAGGCAAAGCGGCAATTTGAGCGCATTTACAATGATAAATACGAAAGGCCACATTTAAAAATTTAAATGTAGCCTACTGTCTCTTTAGATGACCTTTGTAAAAAGGTCGTATGTGTCGTTTAAAAAGTCTCTTCTTATTGTGGGACGATACCGCCACAGCCTCCTTTCCAGCGGATTTTTCCGATAGCTGTTCCTCCAATCAGCTTATTCATATCGTCTTTCTTAATTAAGTTCAGGCCATCATTTTTTAGATCGCCGAGTGTTTTCTTCGGATTTTTCCCCATAGCGTTTGTTTTTATGATCATGATTTTGGGACTAGAAAGATAGTTTTCTTATTCGTTGTGACTATAAAATTATAAAAAACTAAAGAAAGTTTCAAAAAGAATGTAACTTTTTTGAAACATATCAATTTTTAGGTTAATACTTTAATAGTTCGTAACCAATATAAAATGAGGGGAACTGCTGACTATCAGGCAATTACGCACTATAACGTAATTGCAGCTATCCATATTGCCCGGATTATTCTCTAGAGCCCTTCCTGAATCCGGCGCATTTGCTCCATGAATGCCGGTCTGCGTCGGCGTGAAACCTCGATGCGCTTGCTGTCATCCATAATCAGATAGCCCCCATCGCCCTTGACAAATTTGCGCATGTAGTTGAGGTTAATTAGGTGGCTTTTATGAACCCGATAGAAGTTGACACCGGACAGCATATCTTCATAGGCTTTTATTGTCTTGGAGGCCGTAATTTTGTTGCCATTCTTCAGGTGTATGTGGGTATAATTGTCCTCGGCCTCGCAGCGGATGATGTCCCGGATATTGATAAAATAGATACCATCCAGGGCCGAAATGCTCATTTTCTCAAAGGCATTCGGATTGTTGTAATGCTGGTTGAAAAGATCGAGTCGTTGGCTGATTTTATTGGTGCGGCCCACGCGGATGCGATTGACCGCATCTTTGAGTTCATCCGGATCGATGGGTTTGACAATGAAGCCGATGGAGGAATATTGACAGGCTTTGACCGCAAATTTTTCGTAGGCGGTGACGAAGATGATGTCGAATTCAATGTTTCCTTTGAGCTGATTGAGCAGCTGAAAGACCGTGCCGTCGGGCAGGTTGATGTCCAGGAAGGCTACATCGGGTTGAATCAACGGATCGTTGAACAATTCCAACCCTTGGGCAATATTAGTGGCTTCACCGATAACCTGGACTGCTTCACAATACTTGGAAAGTAGGTTTTTGAGATTGTTCAGTCCATTGATTTCATCCTCGACAATAACAGCTTTAATCATCCGGAAGTGGGTTTTAAGTAGTGTAGTAATGATTTGGACAGGATTACTGGTCGTCCGCTCTATAAATGCAAAAATAACGAAAAAGTAACATATATCCCGAAAAAGGACTTCGATTCGGAAAATTGCCAAAATGAAGCTATTTTTGAGGATAACCTAGGAGTTAGGCCCCACAAGACTATTACAAAATCAACTCAACGCCGCCGCCAACGGCTTAACAAGCAATGTCCAGCGCTAAAGACAAACCAACAATCAACCCACTCAAAGAACGGATCCACGAAATCATTTTTGAGGCAGATACGCCTGTTGGTCGGGTTTTCGACGTTTCGCTCATCATCGCCATCTTGGCCAGCATCCTAATCGTCATGCTCGAAAGTGTGGATGAGCTCAACCAACGCTATGGCCAGCTCTTTTTTATCCTCGAATGGCTTTTCACGATCTTCTTCACCATTGAATATTTACTCCGCATTTACTGCGTCTACAAACCATGGAAATACATCACCAGCTTTTTCGGCATTGTCGATCTGCTGGCAACAGCTCCGTCCTACCTGAGCTTATTTCTACCAGGAAGCCAATATTTCCTGACCATCCGGATTCTGAGGTTGCTCCGCATTTTCAGGATTTTCAAAATGGGGCATTTCATGGATCAAGGGGCAATTATCGTGAAAGCACTGCGATCCAGCCGCACCAAGATCGCCGTTTTCCTGTATTTTATACTCTTACTGGTCGTCATCATAGGTTCCATTATGTACCTAATCGAAGGTGGCGTCAATAGCGGCTTCAGCAGTATTCCACGCAGTATCTACTGGGCCATTGTCACCCTGACCACTGTAGGATTTGGAGATATTACGCCACAGACCGAGCTTGGACAGTTTTTCTCTGCCATCGTCATGATACTGGGCTATGCTGTGATCGCCGTACCAACGGGCATTGTGTCTTCAGAATTCATCTCTAAGTACAATGAAATTCGCAATATAAATACACAGGCTTGTCGCTATTGCGGAGAAGAAGGCCACGATGACGATGCTGTTTACTGCAAGTATTGCGGTGAAATTCTCAATGAAAAAGAGGACGGATGAATACGGCTGCCATTGCAAAAAGCTCGTACCCGAACCTTCGGCGGTTGGCAGCGTGCATCTGCTACTGCCTTTTGACAAACTTTGTCCTGGCCCAATCCATTTATAAAAGTGCCACTCCTATTTCAGAACATTTCTCTGTCGAAAATGGCTTACCGAATAACGATATAGTGGATGCCGTTCAAGACGATGATGGCCTGATGTGGTTGGCCACCAAACAGGGCGTCTTACGCTTCAATGGCTTTCAGTTTGACCCCTTGACAACACTACTGGGACTGGGGACGGCCAGCCCATACATTGTAGATCAACTGCTCAAGGACAATACCGGTAACATTTGGTTGTTGACATACGACAAAATATTCCTCGAAGGAGCCAATGGTTGGGACGTTTCAGAAATAGCCATTTTCAATCCCGCCACCACCAAAGTCCAAGACGGTTCCAGTTATCTCAATATTTCAATTGACTCTATCAGCTATATTGCCCAAGACAACGATGGTGTTCTCTACATTTCTACTTATGAGGGGAATATCTACAAGCTCGATAAGGGCAAACCAGCATTGCATAAAACATTTCGGAGCAACAGCATCTATCGAACGTCTTCCACCCACTATACCGTTTGCAGAGAGGGAGATTGCCAGATTTTCGACAAGAAGCAACAACAGCCCATAGATACGCTGGAAGATTTTTTGATCATAGCAGACCAAGGCTTTGCAAATGACCAACTAGCTATTTTCGGCATTCCTCTCCCGCTGAAACACGGAACAGTAGAGGGGATTCCCGAAAAATTATACCTCTTGAAAGAAAACCGATTGGTTCAATCCAACTTATTAGAGGAGTTGGACATGCAGTACTCCTACACTACTCAACTGACCAAAGACCAATTTGGGAACCTCCTGCTTTACGATCTAAACGATACTTGGGTCATCGACTCGACTTTCAATGTTGTGACGAAGTTGGAAAAAATGCCCATTCGCCTCCCAGACAATTTTACCATCCAGAAAATAGTCGTTGACAAACAAAATAATTTTTGGTTCTGCATGGACAAAGGGATTGTCAAATTGCATTATCGTCCATACCTTTTCGACCAATATTTGCAAGGCAAAAAAGTAAGTACCAGAAGTATTTTGCCTTTACAAAAAAATCAATTTCTCATCAATTCTTACAGTGGTGTCCGATACGTAGATACAGATAAAAAGACGGCTGGCGCCGTACCATTTCTTCAGGATTTAATCGGCATCAACATGGCCAGGGGTGTTGATAGCCATATCGTATGGCAGGCAACGCACAGTTTTACGATCCACAAATTTAACCTTCAAAAAAAGAGCATCGACCGCTACCCTCTTTACAATAAGGTGAATGGTATGCCTAGGCCCAGAATCTACAACACCCGGGCGATTCTTCGTGCAGATAAAGACCAGACCATCTGGGCTGTTGACAATCAAAACATTTTTTACTACGACGCTGAAAAGGACGCTTTCCTACATTTTTTTTCGATCGAAGGGCAGGTTGAAAAATTTGGAACTCGGGATATTTTCGATTTCGGAAAGCTGTGGATCACCGGTAACAAAGGCTTATTTATTATAGACAAGAAAAGTAAAAAATGGGAGCATTTATTTCCAAATATTGAAATACAGTTTGTACATAAAGACAAAGTCAATCCACATATTTTTTGGCTGGGTACTTGCGATCGAGGCTTAGGCATTTGGAATAGCCAGGATAAAACACTGACGTTTTTTGATACCGAAGACGGGCTATCGAATACAACCATACACGGCATTTTTGAATCGAAGAGAAACGAGCTTTGGCTCAGCAGCAATTACGGTCTGATGCAATTCGATAAGGAGAAAAAAAGTGTCAATGTCTTTTTCAAGGAAGATGGACTTTCCGATAATGAGTTTAACCGCTGGTCGCACCATCAATGTGAAGACGGCAGCCTTTTGCTGGGTGGTATCGACGGCATCGTACACTTGCAGCCCGATAAATTTCCACCAGTAAGCCATACAGAAAAAATCACAATTCTTCAGAGCTTTATCACCGATGGAGAACAAAGAAGCCCCTTGTCTATTGGACAATCCATCCGGATTCCGTCTAATAGTTTTAATACAGAATTACAACTGTTTCTATCGGATTTTATCAATACCCGAAAAGTAAAGTTCAAATACAGCATCAGCAATTCTCCGTCCGATCCACCCAATGGCTGGCATTCAATAACGGATAATTCACTGATTATCAATCAACGTCCATATGGCAATTATCTGCTGCGTATAAAAGCGCGAAATGGCCAAGGACAGTGGACGAAAGCCCTCGAAATTCCACTGGTCTTTTTAAAGCCATTTTACCATCAGACCTGGTTCTATTCTTTTTCCGCTGTCGCATTGATTTTGCTTGGTTTTTTATTTGCTCAATTTCGGATTTTCACCATTCGGAGGCAAAAACAAAAATTGGAGCAAACGGTGTTGGAACGAACCAGAGAGATCGCTATCCAAACCGAGAGATTGGAAAAATTAAATCAAACCAAAGATGCTTTTTTCACCATTATTGCACACGATTTAAAGAGTCCAATTATTTCATTGAACAATTTCTCGGAAAAGGTAAAATACCTCATCCAACGAAACGAAACGGCTCGTGTCGAAGAGCTCTGCCAGCACTTCAATCGCCGGCTCAACCGGCTCAACAGCCTCCTAGACAACTTGCTATCCTGGGCTCTCGAACAAAAAGGCGACATCCCCTACCGTCCACAAAAAATCCTTCTCAAACACACCATTCAAAACAACATCGACCTTTTTGAAAGTACCACTGAAATAAAAAATGTCACCATCTGCAATCAAATCGATGACGACAGCTATTGCTTTGCCGACATCAACGCCACCAACACCATCCTTCGCAACCTCATATCCAATGCCATCAAGTATTCTCATCCCGCTAGCAAAATTACCATTGCTTGTGCCAAAGAAAATGGCTACACCCAAATCGATATTACAGATAAAGGCATCGGCATCGAACCGACTGCTTTCAAAAAGCTTTTTTCCGATCAAAAAATATTGAATAGTTCCGTCGGAACCATTGGTGAAAAAGGCAATGGACTTGGGTTAATGATTTGCGGGCGATTGGCCAAGCAAAATAGAGGCATCATCAAAGTGAAAAGTAAGGTCGGCAAAGGGAGTACCTTCAGTGTGTGCCTACCCAGTAAAGAGATTTCAAAACCCGAAAGTTAATGGTCTAAATTAGATCGGACTGATGCGGTTGATCAAATCCGAGCGGTATTTCTTTCCGATTGGTAATTCATTGTCGCCCACCAGTACAATTTTCCGGCCCAAGTCCACATTATCGATTCGGTCCAAGCGTACGATGTATCCCCGATGCACCTGGATGTATAGATTTTCTGGTAAGCGCTGTTTCAGCCGCACCATCGATGTTTTGATGACAAACCTTTTATCCGAGGTGTAAATCATGCAATAATTGCCTTCGGAATGCAACCAATTGATGTCGTGTACACTTACTTTATGGACCTTTCTGGATTGCTTGATATAGAAAAAATCATCTTGGATGACTTCGGTTTTCGTCGTACCGTCTGCACCACTCGTAGCGTCGCTATTTTCAGGTAGAAGAACCGTTTCGATAGCCGACCGAAGCGTTAGCATGTTGAAGGGTTTGACCAAGTAAGCAGCAGGCTCTGTTTCTCGCGCCTGCACGTAGGTTTCTTCATCCATGTTGGCTGTCAAAAAGATAATGGGAATATTTATTTGCAGCGCACGTAGTTTTTTAGCCAACTCAATTCCAGTCATACTCCCTTCGATGAGAATATCCAAAAGTAAAACGTCAGGAGGGCTTTTTTGAATTTCGAGGAGCGCTGTGTCGGAATTGTTGAGAACTTTAAAAGAGGCATATTCCATTTTCCTAATCAGCATCTCTACTTCTAGTGCAAATAGGGGGTCATCCTCTATTAAAATGATGGTAATTGTAGTCATATGTTCAGGTTGTTCACGTCTAAAGCCTCGCAAGAATAGTGAAGTTTTAAGGATTCCCGAAATCTACATTCATTCGCTCTCGAATCTAAGGTGACCAAGATACTATTTTAGGTGACATATTCCTATTATTTCAAAAGCGATCAAACAGACCTTCAGTGTTCATAATGTTATATTTTGTTTAGTCGCTGAGCGCTCAAGCAAAAATCAGTGCATGGAACAGCACAGGAATCGTTTTCAGCCTTACACAAACAAAAACATCCAGAAGCCTTGCCGGCTCCCGGATGTTTCATCCTACCCTTTTTCTCAAGGGAAGGAAAAGCTAATTATATACAATCGTTATCTGGCCGTCAGAATCATCTTTCTGGTCAGTGTGGCTTCGGCAGTTTCCAAACTGTAGTATAATAATCCATTGACATTCAGTGAGGAAGCGTTGATGTTCACTTGGTTGTAGCCAGCATCGAATGTACGTTCAATGCGCTGAAGCAATTTACCATTGACATCGAAGATACTCAACGAAGCATCACCTGCCTCTGGAAGAACGAAACCAATCATTGTCTCATTCTTGAATGGGTTTGGAATGTTTTGGTGCAATTCCAAAGAAGCAACACCACTTTGTGTACCCAACACCTTCAACGAGACGTCCAGATGCTGTACCTCTTTCTGCTCATTGAGCTGATAGGCTTCTGCCGCTGTATAAGTAGAGTTGATGGTCAACGCTTCGGAGAGTTTGAGGTTGCGTTTGGCCCGTAGGGTCAACTGAAATGCCTCATTTGTATTCGACAAGCGCGCTCCGTTGAATGGAGCATTCCAGCTTGTTGTCAACACACCTTCCGACAGTCTATTCATACCAAAATTGGATTGATCCATATTGGTCAACTGCGGTAGAACCTCTACGATTTCGATGGATGTTTCGTCAAAGTCCAGCGTGAATTGGTAAGCTTCAATCTCACTCAAGCCGTTGGCCTTAAAGTTAACCGTGTAAAGTTCACCGGCCTCCAATGTTTGCTCTTCCAGCTCGAATTGAAGTTCGCCAGCAGCATTTCTATCTTCACTGCCAATGGCCTCATTTGGACGAGCGCTCTCATTGACATCAGCCGTTTTGATGGCAACAAAATCTGCATTTGTATTGTAGATCAGGTTGTTGACATCGTAAACTTCTGGGAAAGCCTGGTCAAACGGATTGTTGCTTTGGAAAACAAAATCAGCCGGGATGAATCTCCAGGAAGTATTGTTCGGAAACTCTGTCGTGATGTACAGGATGGTCTTGCGAATCTCAACCAAGTCGAAGGCTGTTACACTTCCAGAGTTGTTGGCATCCGCAGCGATAATTTTGTATGGACTATCGAGTTCCTCGATGCTCAATACATGCTTGCTGATTAGTACCAAATCGTAGGTTGATACCCCATTGAGTGGATTGTCGTTTCGCTCTGGACGAATCACATAGTTGTTCTCCACTGGCAAGTTGGTAAACTCGAAGAATCCACTGATGCCTGTCATCTCCTCCTGTGTCATGTGACCACCTAGGTGGATCATCACATTTTCCACATTCTCTCCTTTGGTATTTTCAACATCTCCACTGATGGTGGCGGTAGTTTGCGCACCACAATCATTGAGCAACACCCCGACACGGCAGGTAGCAAAGTTGTCTGCCTCATCGAAAACATAGATAACGACTTCTTCCACCAGTCCGGTTACATCGGCACAAGTTCTGCGGATGAATGTATCATTTGGATCTTCAGAGAAGGCAAAACGCAGGTTTTCTGAGCTTGTACAATTGTCTCCACTATCCAAATCCAAATCAGAAGCGAAAATGTCTACAAATCCACCCGCATTGATGGGCATTGGAATGGTGCTGACACCTGGCAGGCAGTAAGGGGTTGGTGGCTTACAATCGTCGATCTGTAGAATGTACTCACAGATGTTGGCATTGCCACATCCGTCTTCTGCAGCCCATAGGATGCGGTGTGTACCCACAGGGAAGAAGCCGGTAATGGCATAGTCCTCTGCGGCAAAACGTCTGACCGGCAGGTTGTTTGGATTCGGGAATGGATAAACCGGTCCGTAATTATCACTGTATCCGAAGGCATCGAAACTACCATCGTTGAAGAAGTCAAACTTGTAATCGATGCGCAGGTCTTCGATCTTAGTACAATCATCGCTGATGCCTGGATCGATGGTCACCTCTCCAACACACTGGGGAGCATTCACATCATCTGGATTGCCAAAACCACAAGCAGTCTGGCTGCAGTTCTCAAATTCCGGCCCATCTTCATTCAACAACTTAATAACCTGCTCCCATTCCCATCTAAATGGTGTAAGACCCTCTTCAAAACGACACCAGTCAATGAGTTCCCAGGTACGGAAAATCTTCACACAGGAGCTGTCTACAAAAGTAAATATTCTATCGTCGAAAGAACTCGCAATCATGCTACAGTTGTCATCTGCAAAGCGTGGACGGCGGTCTTCGTCAAACAATATATCCAGGTTATCTGGCAGGAATACCTCATCCACTGGTCCTTGGCAGCGGTTCAACACAATGTCGCAAGGCCATTCAATCAACTTTTCTGCGAAACTACCACCCACAAAGTCGCAGCTTCCAATATCGCGAGGCGTGAAGCGCCAGCAGACAGTTGGTACATAGAATTCACGGCAGTTGATGATTCTAATGCGCTGCTGGGCGATGTTACTCCAATTGCCCTGCGCATCTGCTGCCCGCCACTGGCGTGTGATGATACCAGTACCACAAGTTAGATCGGGGATAATGGTTTGCTCAATGTCTACATGGCAGTTGTCTATGGCATAACCGTCAATTCCCCAGAAAATATCGTATTGATCGTCGTAACAAGGATCGTCAAAAGGACTGGATGGCGCAAACTCGGCAAAGCGAGGGTGCAATGGACAGACCCGATCGCGAATGATGATGGAGTCTCTTTGAGCAGGGACACCAGCAGCTCCCGGCGCTACTTTTCCAAAGACAGCATCCAATTCCTCTGTAAAATCATTGGGGTTGTCTGGGTCAAATTCAAACCAGAAATCACAGGTCACTACGATGTCTGGTGGAGCGACAACATAAGGAGCCAACTTTTCCTGCACGGTCACCTCGACCATGCAGTCGTTGAAGTGGCCATAGAGCGGTCCAATTCCTGCATTTGGAATCGGCCAGTTTACATTTGATTCTGCCTCGGCAATAACGCCAGTATAGTCAGCAGGATCTTTGTGTGGATTGACGTTGTACCAAGCACTGAAACGGGGGTCAGAGGCTGGGAAAACATTGCGGAATTCGTAAGGCGTTGGATCTACATCGTACACGCGGAATACCACCATGATGGATTCTCCTACGTCTTCACAACAGAATTTCACAAAATCATCGAAGTAAGCCTGGTCCTTATTTCTGTATGCTGGATTGGAGATCAAGCCAACACCCAGAGCAGAAGGTACAATCGTTGGAGGGAAAGGACGAACATCATCGTCGCCATTGGCACCATTACAATCGATGGCTTCGTGGTCACCACTGATGACGGATTCTCCTGGCTTACCGTTGCCATTGGAGTCGTATTCATCCATGCGGAGGGCCTTGAACCAAATGCGGTCGGAGCAGCTATCGAAAGAACCATCGTCGAAAGTCCGGGCAAATACCTTAGAGGTACCTAGATTGTCGCCATCTGGACCGGTGGTAGTGGTTAGCGTCGTAACGGTGTTTTGATCACAAACTGCAACAGGCGGTGTATCGTCCTGCACTGTCAGCTTGATCGTTTTTTGAGACTCGTTGCCACAGCAATCTTCTGCAGTATAAGTAACATCGTAAGTGCCTGGTGCCAAGTCTTTTATGACGTAGTTGCCAAACTGGAAGCGAACGTCGCCACCAGAGGAAGTAACCGTGTAAGTCAATGGAGCGCTACTGCAATTGTCGGACAACCAGATCGGCTGTACATTCCAATCGGCCGCACAGCGCCAAACGTCGGTTGTGATGGTTACATCTTCGACATCTGCAATGGTGGGTCCCTCGGTATCTTCTACCTTGATGACCTGATCGAAGTTGTTCAACTGCCCCGTACACCAATCGATCAAAGACCAACGTCTGATGATCTTGTAGCAGCCTTCGCTTTGGCCAGTAGTACAAATATTGAGGCGTGTATCTTCAAAAGTGATGCGAATATCGCCACAGTCTATGCCGCTTGGAAAACCTGTTCCTTCGCAGCGAATGGCGCCATTGCACTCATAAAAATCGTCAAAAGGAGAAGGATTACCTGCAAAAGGCTCTCCGGGAGGAATCACATTCCAACCCAAAGGCGCATTGCCACAGCTTGGACGAGGGCCATCCGGACAACGATCCTCACAGTTGAGTGCAGGTGCTTCGATGCCATCCCGGTTGAGCGGACGAACAACATCGCTGACCGTCAAGCGGCGGAGACTGATGGTTTCGCTGCAAGTGCTGCTGTTGCCACTGGGATCGGTCACAACCCAGGTACGGGTAATGACCCGGTTGAAATCAGCACAGCGATTGTTCTGCTCACTGTCTGTAAAACTTAAAACAACATCACCACATGGATCAAAATTACTGACTGTGTAGCTGTTGCTTCCTTGCTGAGCAGGTGTTTGGAAGACCATAGCGGTTGACGGAACCGGAAAGCCCAAAGCTTCAGGAGAAATATCGTCGTCGCAACGGCCCTGCTTGGGAGAACAGCTCAGGTCGGGAATATTTTTATCCTCTACCTTGATGGAACCCCAGCATGTCTGACCACTATTGGTGTCTGTCACCTTTACGGTGAGTGTCAGACCAACTTCATCGGGTCCAACGAAAGGGCTGTTTGGCAAAGGTTGGTTGTTGAGGCCCAAGACCACAACTTCGAAAGGTCCAATACAATCAAATCCAGGGCCGTACTCCCCTTCCAATATTTGATCTGGGGTAATTTCTGCCTGGCAATTGATGTTCTCTACGGTGACATTTACATTAGAATTGCAGGCCATCACACATTGAGCCTGGGACGAAGTTGAAAATGCCATCAGACATAACGTCAGTAGGCATAGAGGAAAATGTAAAAATCGCCGGAATGATTGAAAGTGTAAGGTAGAATTCAGTATTTCCATGGGATAACTAATAAGTTTTACAAAAAATCATCATTGTTACGACCAGGGTACCATACAATACCCTGTAATACCATCGCAGTAGTAGACAACTCCCAGATTTTCATCGGGAGAAGACCAAAAGTCATTTAAATTCAGCACCGAAGCGCAGGAAAGCGTAAATGGCCCTACAACAGCTATTGAACCATGATTCGAGAAAATCACGGAAACAATGCTTTGAAGGACAACGGAATCGGTTAGTGGGAAAGAAGAATTGATCGAAATAAGTCAATTCACTACAAAAATAAAACATGCTGGACACAGTCGACATACCCTACAGAGGGTATTTATCAAATTTGAAAAGTAAAAACCAGGACAATCTACTGTGAATTTATACGAAAATATATTGTTTGGACCAGCTCAGAGAATTTTCTTGGGAACCTTGGTCGTGGCAAAGAGCCGGCGAATACTGTATCGGCCACTGCCATTGACAAATATCATTAACAAGCCTCCAAGAATGGCAATATTTTTCATAAACATAATTGCTTCCAGCCGCTGCTGCTCAGGGGGATCGTTCCACCAAGAGTGAACTATAAAGGTCACTGGTACCCAATACAACATCAGCAATATGGCTCCGAAACCAGATCGATAACCAATTAAGACTAAAGTTCCTCCCATAAGGAGCAAAAAGATAGCGCCCATCAGTAGTAGGTCCTGGTTCCAAGTCAGCCCATAAGAGATCATCTTTTTTTTGGTTGCTTGAAAAAAGGCAATGGAATCATAGGCTTCGTACAAGAAAATAAAGGCTATCAGGATTCGCGCAATTAGATCAGTAACATCTTTCATAAAAGTAGTACTCAGTTTTTAGGCTGCAAAAATAGGAATAATAGCTGAGAACGTATTTACCTTTATGCCATAAGGCCGTCGGCACCTTTGCAGAAGCTCATCCCAATGCACTACTGCTAATGAACAAGCACTTTTAAAAAGCGCTCTACGGCCCTCGCCACGTTTTGTCCGTCCATTGCAGCGGAAATAATCCCTCCGGCAAATCCGGCCCCTTCTCCACAGGGAAACAGGCCCTCTGCATCGCGATGCATCAATGTACCCTCCTGGCGTGGGATGCGCAGGGGTGAGCTGGTTCGGCTTTCCGTACCGATGACATTGGCTTCTTCAGTGAAATAGCCCTTCATTTTTCTGCCGAAGGTCTGCATGCCCTCCCGTAGTCGCTGGTAGACAAAATCGGGCAAAAGTTCATGCACCGGAGCAGTGTACAGCCCGGGGATGTAAGATGAGTCAGGTAGGTCTTTGGACAGGCGCCCTTTGACAAAATCGGTCATTCGCTGCGCTGGTGCTTTTTGAGAGCCATCGCCATGACCAAACATGGCTCTTTCGACCGAACGCTGAAAGTCAAGCCCCGCAAAGACGGCTTCGACTGGATTTTCCACTTTCAGATCGCTCAGTTCAATGGCGACAACGGTTCCAGAGTTGGCATAGGGAGAATCTCGTCGAGACAGGGACATACCGTTCACCACAATCTCGCCGGGCGCCGTAGCAGCGGGTACCACCAAGCCTCCCGGACACATGCAAAAGGAAAAGACACCCCGCTCCCCTACTTGGCAGGCCAGCCGATAACTGGAAGCTGGCAACGCTTGCTCTCTAGGAGATTGCCGATATTGTATTTGATCAATCAAGGGTTGTGGATGCTCTACCCGAACGCCAAGTGCAAAGGGCTTGGCTTCCAGTTGGATGTTCCGACGGTGCAACAGTTCGTAGATGTCTCTGGCAGAATGGCCTGTCGCCAAAACGGTAGCTGCCGCCCGGTGTTCTGTCTCGCCATTGACCACGATGCCTTCGATCCTGTCGTCGTGGAGCAAGAGGTCGGTCACTTTCGAATCGAAATGCACGGCCCCACCATAGTGACGGATGGTTTCGCGGATATTCGCAACGATTTTGGGTAGCTTATTTGAACCAATGTGTGGATGGGCATCCACAAGAATGTCGCTATTGGTACCGTGTTCCACCAATAAGCGAAGGGCTTTGTAAATGTTGCCTCGCTTGTGGGAACGGGTGTAGAGCTTTCCATCGGAGTATGTTCCAGCTCCTCCTTCGCCAAAGCAATAATTGGAATTTGGATTCACTTCTCCGAACTGTTGAATGCCTCTCAGGTCTCGCCGACGACTGCGCACGTCCTTTCCTCGGTCAAATACCAAAGGGCGATACCCCAGTTCAATCAACTCTAAGGCACAAAAGTAACCGGCGGGACCAGCTCCAACGATTATCACCGGCGGTGCTTCCGATACATCTTGGAAAGTGTCTAGGATGGCCGGCTCTGCTTGATGTGTTTCGCCAATATACAGCTCTATTCGTAACTGTACCATTGGACGCTTTCGGGCATCGATGGAACGACGAACGATTCGAAACTCCGTAAGTTCGCTGGACTTAATCCTTGCTTTGCGCAGTAGATACTTTCGCAGCAATTCCTCATTGGAAGCTTCCTCCGGAAGTACCTTCAATTCTATTGTCTTAATCACACGGCAAAGATAAGCAGTTCGTAAAATTAAATGAACTAATAATTTGCATGAAAACTTTTTCAAATACTTCATTCAAAATACTCGTCGATACTACGGTATCGCCTGCGTTTTTGGCTTCGTCTGTAAAAAAGTTTCTCTACAACTTATTGTTTACCCAATATGTACGAACTGCTAGCAGTTCGTAAAATTAAATGAACTAATAATTTGTATGAAAGCTTTTCACAGACTGCTTGGGAAAACTACTGTCCTCCATCGGCAGTTGCCTCTTCCTCGATCGGGCGTGAGTAGGTATTTTCGCCGGCAGATTCAAAATCTTCAGGAATGTAAAGGCGGATTTTCACAAATTCATAGCACTCCCCGTTCTTAGAGCGAATGGGCTTGCGCTGCATATCTTTGGAAGTAAGTTTGAAAGACTTTTCATCAGCAAGCCCTTCGAGTTCGTAGCGGCCTGCTTCCAGAAAATGCTTGAAAATAGCTGGAGAAGCATCGAATATTTCTATGACGGTCTCCGTCAGAATGGTATTCCCTGCCCATTTTTCGACTTCGTACTGGCCTCCAAAAACATCGACCTGCAATTCGGCAAAGCCTTCTAAAGGAAAATTTTGATGGAGGGTCTTGGAAAGCTGCGCAAAAGAGGAGGAAATGAGAAATAGGCAGAAGCTCAGCGTCAGTAATGCCTTGTTCATTAGTCTTGTGTTTGTTTTTTGAATGTGTCGTTGTGTTTGCCGAGGGGTGGGAGGAATCATCTGCAAATTACGTTTTTTTTAAACAACAAACCGTTTCGAGAGGCGTTCTGCCCCATTTCGACGACTTGTAAAGGGTAATTGATAGACAAAATACAAGAAAAAGGGTATAACGCTCTCGCTTGCATTATACCCTCCAAACGCTTTAACAAACACTATTGTTATAAAGAAGATGGCAATTTGTCGCCAGACTGAATGTTGCTGGTAGAAGCCTCACCGGCTAGTTTTACCACAACATTATCAGGGGCGTAGACGATGTAGTTGATCTTTTCATTCAACTTTTGACCTTTGATCTTAACTTCTCGCTGCAGACCAGGGGAATATACCTCGTAGGAATCCTCGCCGAGCTTGGATTTGAGGTTGTAGCGCCCTGCCTGAACGAGTGACTTGAGCGTAGTGGTGTGAACATTGGGTATGGAGATGGTCATTTGGACGCGCATGATGTCGTTGTTCCATTCTTGGACCTGGACATCTCCATCCAGGTTGAGTACAACGAGTTGCTGACCTTGTAAGTTGAAGGATTTAACCAGCGTCTTTTCTGCAACTTGAGCGAATGCTAGTTGGGAAATCAGCGTGATTAGGATTGCGATGGATAGAGTCTTTAAAGGCTTCATAATAACCTCCTTTTTGTTTTGGGATTTGATAATAATTTAATGTTTTCTTCTGTAAAAGTCAAGGTAAAAGTTAAAAAATTGTTAATTTTTTAACGCTTGCCAAATCGCGACTAATTTTTTCAGCAGGGGCTCTAGCAGTTCCAAAGGCAACATATTGGCCCCATCTGACAGTGCTTCCTGCGGCTTGGGATGGGTCTCTATGAAGAGGCCGTCTGCCCCACTGGCGATGCCAGCTTTGGCAATGGTTTCGATCAATGCTGGACGGCCGCCCGTCACACCACTGGCCTGATTGGGCTGTTGTAAAGAGTGGGTACAATCCAGAATGACCGGACAATCGTTGGTTTGCATCACCGGGATGCCCCTGAAATCGACTACCAGGTCAGAATAGCCAAAAGTCGTACCTCGCTCTGTCAGCATAACCTGCTCATTGCCGCTTTCGCGAACCTTGGCAACCGCAAATTTCATCGACTCGGCACTCATAAACTGCCCTTTTTTGATGTTGACGTACTTTTTGGTTGCAGCCGCTGCCTGGAGCAAGCTCGTTTGCCTGCACAAAAAAGCGGGAATTTGCAAAATATCGACATACTCGGCAGCCATGGCCGCCTCTTCATCCTGGTGAATGTCAGTAGTCGTTGGCAATTCCAACTCCCTACCTACTTTCGCCAAAATCTTTAGGGCCTTTTCGTCACCGATCCCACTAAAAGAATCTAAGCGCGAACGATTGGCTTTGCGGTAAGAACCTTTAAAAATCAACGGTATCTCCAGCTTTCTGCAGATTTCCTTGAGCTTCGTTGCGATCTGTAGCGCCATCATCTCACCTTCGATGGCACAAGGCCCGGCGATCAAGAAAAAGTTCTCACCTGTTAGATGCTTCAAAGATGGAATACGCTGCAGCATAAATGTTAATTTTCACTTAAAATCGTCTGGTGCATCCTTTCTGACGGTCCGCCCTATTGTATCAATTTCTTCAGCTCTTACACGGATGCCTTTACTTATATAACACCTGAGATTACCTTTTGTACCTACAACTACAAATTTAAATGCTTTAAGCATAGGAAGCAAAACAATTAACAAAATAATATTTTGCAAAAAGCGCTAAACAATAACTTTCACAATATTTAATTTCAAAAAAGATTAAATTTTTTATTAAAAATTACAAATCACTTACTTTTTCCATATAAAATTTAGGCAAATTCATTTGTGGAGAAATTTTCTGTGCTTTGGGCAAAAAAGGTCGGTGGTAACAAAGGGCTACTCAATCTCTAAGTCTTTGACTATCAGTACCCTTTCCAAAATGTTAGTCTATCACCTTTGGGTCAGTATATAGGTTTCTGTAGTACTAGTTGATAGATTTACAGACTTATTGATCAAATTATAAATTTAACATTATGCCTAAGATTCAAGAAGTCAATCAGTATGTCCATACGCATGGCATGCCCTTCAAAGGAAAAATACTCCTGGTGGCCAGTAGCCCGGCCGTTTCTGAGCAAACCGGCTGGCCCATCGGCTTTTGGGCATCTGAATTGACTCATCCACTACATGTCTTCCAAGAGGCTGGCTACGAAGTTGAATTGGCTTCTACCCAGGGTGGCAAAATTGAAATGGATGGCTATTCCAATCCGACCGACGAAAGTGGCTATGCAGCCCATGATGTGATTTCAATGGGTTACCTACAACACGATTGGTTTAATGACTTACTGGCCAATACCAAAAAGCTTTCAGCAATCGATCACCGTTCGTACGATGCCATCTTTCTGGTCGGTGGCCAGGGACCGATGTATACTTTTCGGGGAAACAAGGAGCTGGAAAAGCTTTTTGCCGATTTTTTTGAGTCTGGCAAGCCCAGTGCTGCCGTCTGCCATTCCACCACTCTCCTACTGGAAGCCAAAGGCTCAAATGGCGAGTTGATTGTAAAAGGTAAGACCTGGACCGGCTTTGCCAATGCAGAGGAAGACTATGCCGACCAAGCGGTGGGTCAAAAGATTCAGCCTTATCGCATCGAGGAAGAAGCATCTAAGTTGGAAAATACCACCTTCAAAGTAGCCGCACCATTTTCTTCTTATGCTGTCTTAGATGGCAATTTAATTACCGGACAGCAGCAAAATTCTGGCGCCGATGCAGCCCGTCTAGTGGTTCAATTGCTCAGTGGATCATAGGATATAGTACATTGTTTTGCATAGACACGAGTGGCGCGATTAGCGGCACTTGCTGACTATGCTTTGTATGCTCTGTCATTCCTCCTATCAATGGTCAATTTTTAGCTTGTTCAATGTAGCAATATCCAATTGTCCAATGGGAAGGTGATGATTTCTTTGAAATTCCTTTAAAGCTTCTCTTAAATCTCTGTCTATCCTATCCCCATCATAACGATCCAATACATATCCGTCGGAAAGTAATTTTTCCCTTATTGATTGGATGATTTCGGTATTTACCCTTTCATTACAAATCACTTCTCGCCATTCCGTTTCAGCTCTTTGTACTGAAATCTCTTCATAAGTTACTTCAATGGTTTCAAAATTAGTGACCCCAGTTGTATCTCTTATCACTCTTAGATTGGAAAGATCAAAAGTATTTTCAAAGGAAAGCTCATTCCTCATTAAAGGGTCGTCGATATTATCCAGCTCATCTGAGCGATTTATCCATTCTATTTTTTGGAGAATTTCATCTTCATTTTTGAGCAAATCAATGTATTCTACAGGCTGATTTTCAATATTTTTTGTGTCTTCAGTAGCTATGAAGTAGATTTCATTGTATGGATCAGAATAAGTTGGTATCAGACATTTAGCATAGCATTTACCCGATTCTGTATTGGGAGGCATATCGCCTTCTGGCTGACCGTATATTGATTTGGTATTTAAAATTAGAAAGGTAGCTGTCCAAAAGAGTAGCTTTAGTGTTTTAGATTTCTTGGTAATTTTCATTGCTTATTGTCCTATTTTTTGTCTTTGC
>JBCCSZ010000049.1:0-30953 GCA_039199225.1 Bacteroidota bacterium | reverse complement strand
CGTATACAGACAACGTTACGGTATCAGATACCTGGCAGTTGGTATTATCGGTGACCGTCACCGCATAGGTACCAGGCTGATCAAAGCGGCGTGTTTGATTGGTTCCACCATTGGACCATTGATAGGAACTACCTGGGTTGCCAGCATCTAAAACGATGCTTCCACCCTGGCAAAAGCTCGAGTCGGGTCCTAGGTCGACGACAAAGGGGCTAGAAAAGGAAACTTGAATGGAATCCTCTGCCGTACAGCCGTTCGCATCGGTTATGGTCACCCGGTATTGGCCGGCTTGATCGACTGTAATTTGCTGCGTTTGATCGTTGGTCGACCAGTCATAAGACGCTGCGGTGCCAGCATCCAATAAAAGGCTGGAGCCATTGCAAATACTTTGATCATTGCCGAGGTCGAGGCTTGGTCGCGCCAGCGCAGTAACGTTCAGGTCATCGATGCGAGCGCATCCGGCCCCATCGGTTAGGGTTACTCGAAAAGTCACATCTGTATTGAATATCAAAGACCGGATAGAATCTGTGGTATTGCCATCCTCCCATTGCCAGCTGCACGAAATACAGCTGGGATCATAAGCATCCACCACTACTTCCTCACCAGCACAAACGGAGACGTCTGGTAGGTCTAAGGTGAGATTGCAGCCAGTTTTGAGTATCCAAAAATCGTTGAGCCCCTTACCAGGATCTGTTTTATCGCCACTAACATCGGTACTAGAATGCCCAGCAAATAAATATCCTCCATCAGATGTTTGGAAGAGGTTTTCCATGGACTCTGGCTGATCGCCACCCAGGGTAAGGTCCCAGAGGATATTGCCCATTGGGTCTGCATAAAGCATCCAGAAGTCGTATCCACCCTTGGAATCATCAGACTTTTCGAAGCCTGCATTGGAATCGGAAACACCACCAATCAGGAAGTTACCGATGCTGTTTTCTTTTACAGTATAACAATTGGTAATGGCATTGGCTCCGTTACCACTCAAAGTTCGCTCCCACTGAATGGCGCCGGTCGGATCGGTTTTGACAATCCACATATCCACCAGGTTTCGGCGGTTGTCGGCCTTTTGGCCTGGATAAGCATCCGAGCGAGAGCCGCCTCCCAACAAGTAGCCACCGTCACTGGTCATAGTAAACGAATTGACCTCATCTTCGTCTGTCCCCCCATACCGACGCTCCCACAAAATGCCGGCATTCATTGCGTCTACCTTCAACAGCCAGAAATCTTTCACCCCTAGCAAGGCCGTAGTGACATCGCCACCGACATCAGAGCGGGTGCCACCAGCAATGACATAATTGCCATCAGGTGCTTCGATGAACTCATTGAGTCGCTCCTCATCGCTTCCACCATAAGCCATGTCCCACTGGATATTGCCCGATGCATCGATCTTGATCACCCACCAATCTTGTCCACCTCGACTGGGCTGGCTGCGTTCTCCACTGATGGCAGAGGTTGAATTTCCCCCCAAGAGGTACCCCCCATCGCTGGTTTGAATGAGATCGAACAATTGGTCTAATCCATCTCCACCATAGGTGTGCTCCCATTGAATATTACCTAGTACATCGGTCTTTACCACCCAGTAATCATCCAATCCACGACTGGGTTCCGACTTGTTACCACTGATACCAGAAGCAGACCAGCCTCCAAAGATAAAGCCACCATCTGTTGTCTGCCGCACGATCCTGGCCCGGTCGAGTTGGTTGCCACCATAAAGCTGTTGCCACTCCAAGTTGCCATCTTGATCAATCTTAGCTGCCCAAAAATCACCATTCCCATTGTTGGTATTCGTGACATCACCATTGTCAGAAGAACCGGAAAAGCCGGTCATAATGTATCCATTGTCTGCCGTTTGTTGAATACTGTTGAGTTCTTCCCAGCCATTGCCGCCGTATCCCCTATTCCATTCTGTTACGGGCAAGGGAAATTGAGCCAGGACCGGAGCGCCGATGAAGCAACAAAGAACAACCATCAACCAAGGGCTGAAGCTGGAAAAGGAAGGATTGTGGGCAGATGTCATCATGACAGTGTGTAGTCCTAGTGTTTGGTTTAGACGAACAAAAAGCAAAATTAAGTATACAAAGGGCTGAAAAAACAGCCATCAGAAAGACATCGAGTCTCAAGTATGGAGGCTGAAAATTGGATAGTCGGCTCTTTGACTAAGCAGTTATTGGGAATGGAATACTTTGAATGATGATCGGCTCGATTTGTTTGGTCAGCATTGCTTGGTTGAGCAACAGTATCAGCGATGCTCAAAATTACGGAAGTTTTGTTGTAATCCAGATCATCCTCCAATAGAAATACACCAGCGCGAGGCTAAAGTTTGTTAAAAAAAGGACAAAAGGACCAATAGGGCGGATTAAAAGGTAGCGACTCAAGTTTTGAGTTTTGTAATTCTGGACAAAAAGGTGCTTTTGTACTGCTCTCCGATGGGAATGCGCTTGCCGATGGGAGAACCGTCGGGAATGTAGACCAAACCATCTCCGAAGGCATCGATGTGCTGAAGATTGACCAGGTAGGATTTGTGAATGCGCAACAGGTCCGGATGGATGATTTGCAGGCAAAACTTCTTCAGGCTGATGCCGTATTTCATGGGCTGCCCGGCGGTGTGTATCCAAATATCGTTATTGGCTGCTTTCACCCATTT
The DNA here is from genome assembly GCA_039199225.1 of Bacteroidota bacterium. Lineage (GTDB taxonomy): Bacteria > Bacteroidota > Bacteroidia > Chitinophagales > Saprospiraceae > JBCCSZ01. The sequence continues at coordinate 28,312 of JBCCSZ010000049.1, read as the reverse complement.
GATGTCAACGATTTTCAACTTTACGTAGCGATCTTTTTGCTTCAGAAAAAAATAGTCCTTCTTTGGATTGCTTTTAAATCCCTGGAAAGGCTGGTTCGGCTCGGCTCGCTTGGACACTAATATGTGAGAGCTACGAAAATCCGAGATGGTCCGTTCCAGGGCCTTTTTCAGTTGCTGATGGTCATAAGGTTTGAGTAAATAGGGAATCGATGCTGTCACAGATTCGGGCTCTATGGCAGCGTTGTAGGGAAAGGCAGTCAGACAAATCAGGGGGATGCGTTTCATTTGTTCGATCGCATCGGCCAACTCCGCGCGGTTTTGTTTATTTTTCACCAAATCGATGTCCAGAATGATTAAATCGGGCAAGCTTTGGGCAAAGTAGAGCAGCTCCACCGAAACACTTGAGATAAGGGTCGAAACTCTGTGGCCCATGTCAGTAAGTAGTTCTGACAGTTTATTTGCTTCCTTCAAATCATCGGCCACAAGCAGAATGCGAAGTGACTTCATTTGATTTGCAAATTGAACAGCTTAAAATTTGGGCATTTATAAAAAGTAACTCTTAGCTTTTGCGTATATTCCCTGGCGTAAACACGAGATTGATCTAATCCTAGCAATAAACATACAGTTGAAGTTAAATCTGACTGTCTGAATTCATTCATCTTTCCAATGTCAATAGTAAAAAACCTGATTGACTCTTTGCAAGGCAAAACAGCAAATCAGGTTTTGTAAAGAGTAGAGCGTTAAAAGAAAAAAGTAGTCTGTGTCTATCTGTATTGGGCCATAAATGCGTACTTCGCTTGTTGTATTAGCTCAATACACAGGATTCACAGTCTGGTGAAGTTATGGAGCAAGCAAGTTTTTTTTACGGAATAATTTCATAGGTTGTCAGAGTTTTTTTCCAATTCGAAAAACAAAGGCGACGCTGAAGCATGAAGCAATTACATGAGAAACACCAGGTTAGCCCACTTACTTTTATCGCTAAAACCCAAAGAACGGGAGCTATTTCGCCAGCTGATGGAAATCGGATACCTCAAGGCTCCGACAGAAGTTGTTGCGTTTTTTGACACACTGAAACATCAAAACTATCGCCTGCTGAAGGTCGAGAAGAAAGCCTTATTGCTGGCTGTTTTTAACTCTGAATCGGAAAGAGCAGATCAAAAGCTCCGACAAATGATGTTTATCCTCAGCAATCTCGTTCAGGAATTCATCGCCCTGCAGGCTTTCCGAAAATCTCAGTCATCACTACTCCACTACGCTGCCAAGGGATTGGCCCAAAGGGGGCTTTTCAAGGAATTTACAAAACTGATGCAAAAGCTGATTCAGCAGCTTATCCCTCGGAAACTGGCCCTAGCCAGTGATTACTGGCGCTTGATGCAATACCACAGAGAGCTGTTTTTTCATCCTGAAACCGAAAAAATAAAAGGCGGGATGTCCTACATCAAATCGGCCATGACCAACCTAGATATGGCCTTTGTCCTAGCTAAACTACGACTGAGCTGTGAACTCATTACCCGCGAAAGCACCCTGCCTGAGAAGCACCCCATCGTGTTGTTAGATCAAGCCATTCAACTCGGCCGCCAGTGGGCTTCTCAAAATCCATTTATCGATCTCTATCTTTCCGTCTTACATTTACAGCGGCATGGCTTTTCGCCTGCAATGTTCAAACGAACCAAGGATTTATACTTTGACATTTCGTCGAACATCCCCAGGGAAGAACAGTTGCTGATCCTGATGTATTTGATCAACATCATCGGAAAAGAAATTACCAGGGGCAACCACAAATGCCTGGAAGAATGCCTCTCTTTATACAAGCACGCCCTGAAAAGTAACATCCTGCTGAAACACAAACGCATGACCTATCCGACATATACAAACATCGTTGCCATCGGCTCAGTCATCGAACCAGCCTGGACCCTTCAGTTCATCGAGCAATACAAAGAAAACCTCCACGACAATTACAAGGATGACGCCTACGCTATTGCAATGGCCTATTGGCACTTCAACCAAGGCCAGTTTGATGAGTGCCACCGAGCCTTGATCCAATCGACCTACCTGTATATTCCCTACAACTTTCGCATTCGATCACTTTATGTTCGGACCTTCTATGAGTTGAGCAATCAAAACTTAAAGATGGAAGAATCTCTGACGAGAGAACTGGAGAACCTCTACCGATTCAGTGTCAAGTACAAAGAAACCGACTTGGCCAAGGCACAAGCGTATCTAAATTTTTACAGCTTCACGCGTACGTTGCAAGGACATCGGCGGGATGGGCAGATTAGTCGGAGTCGACAAAAGGAGTTGGCTGCTCGCTTGGAGGATATGGCTGTTTCGAATCGGGTTTGGTTGGAACAAAAGCTAAAGGCTATCCCCGTAAAACGTTAAAAAAACCTGCCCGAATTGGAGCATTCGAGCAGATTTATGTGTCTACACGTCGATGACATCTTCCGTTATAATATCGTCGGAATCGTCTCCACCTTTGACCTGTTTGAGTTGTATGGATTTCAAGGAGGCATTTTGAAGTTTTTCAAAACGCTTGGTCTGCTTTGACAGCCGTTTCATAACACGAAATTTAGAAGTGTGAAGAAATGCCGCCGGCCCCTCCAGCACTCCGGATGATGTGGTGGGTGGCGAAAAATTCCTCCGTGTCATGTGCACCTGGTCGGGAGGTCAATCCAAATTCAGATCGGATGGCCATAAGGTAAGAGGGCTATATGGAGAAGCCAGGGAGCAAGTGGGCAACGCCCGATTTTGGCTGGTAAACAGAGAAAATTTACAGGTGGGAAAAAGAAAAAAGCCCATGCTGCGCAACACAACATGAGCTTTTGGTGGAGCTGGAGGGATTCGAACCCTCGTCCAGATAAAGCACTGAGAGGCTTTCTACATGCTTAGTGATCAATTAAATTTTCGAGTCACCGAAAGGTTTGAACACACACCCATACGATGACCTTATCTCCTGAGTTTCGCTAGCTGATCGGAGCAAGTCAGCCAACTAGCCTGAGGGTTGGTTGATGCGCAGGACGCTGTGTATCAGGCATCAAGCGTCGGCGCAAAGGCTTTCTAAGACCTAGTCTTAGGCAGCCATGGCATAGTTAGAGTTGCCATGTAAAATTGAGTTAATTACCATTTTTTAACGGAGTGAGTAATTTTGCTCCGGCATGCTTACCAAGCAGTCGACTCTACTGTCGATTCCGGTCAGCCCCAATTTAAAACAAGCGATTTTCTGGTGGCACAACAAACAAGTCCTTTCGTGTGCTGATCTTTTGAAAATCGCGCTGCATCTCTTTCGACGCATGTTCAAGGCAATAAACCCTTGAGAGGTCCAAAAAGTTTCGCCAAGGGCTTCTGCTGGGTGCAAAAATAAAAAAAATCGCTCAACCAGAGACTGGTTCAGCGATTCAGGTGAATACCAAAAGCTAATGAGCACTAATCAATCACAATAATCTTTTGAATCTTTATGCTTTGATCGGTTACCAATTCGATGGTGTACTGTCCATCGCGCAAAATGCTCAGATTGATCTCATAGATGACATCAGCTGGCAGGTCACGAACATCGTCTTCCATCATCAGCTTTGTACCCAAAAGGATATTGATCGCAACGATCCTATCCCCAATGGCATCAAAATCGATGAACAAGACCTCTTCCTCCGAATCCTTAAAAAAGGCATTGGAGAGCGAGTTTTTGCCATCCGTAGGACCTATTCCGCCATTTTCTCCCCCGTTTGATTTGGTGGCATAGGCAAAAGATGGCAAGGCCGTGACGACTGCCAAGGCAAATAGCAATGGTTTGATTTTCATGGTAACGTGGTTATGTCATGTTTTTTCAGCCTTGGTTATGAGGCTGTAATGACATGCTTTTAATTTAATCGGTTGATACTAAAAAAATGCTGAATAGTAAGGCTAAATGGAAAAAATTTGGAGGGGGAGAACATCGGTTTTTGGTGGGGAGAATATCGTAATATTCGGTTCATTAAAAACCAATTTCTGTGCCAAGTGAATACGGAACTAAAGTTTTGTTAAAATTAATACCTGCGTACCCAAACATCCTGTGACAGCGTCTAAAAGACGAATAAACAGCCGTTTGCAGATGATTACTCTATGGCCAAAATGTGCTAAAATCGAAAAATAACGGCCATCCTAGCATCTACCCTCAGTCCAATGAATAGCGAGGCTAAAAAAACAAGTATTTTCACTACTTTGGCGAGGTTTTTAGAAGCTTAAAAGCGTATAAATTATCGAAATTCTAACCAATCCAACCAAATTCTAAATCAGCCTATGAAAATCGGTATCATCAGAGAAGGAAAAACGCCGCCAGATTCGCGTGTTCCATTGAGCCCTCAGCAGTGTGCTGTACTTCAAAAAGAGCAACACATCGACCTAATCGTGCAGCCCTCCACAGGCCGCTGCTTCAGCGATCAAGACTATCTAAATGCCGGCGTTCGGCTATCGGAAGACCTCAGCGATCGCGACCTCCTGCTGGGCGTCAAGGAAGTCCCCATCGAGCTGTTGATTCCCGAAAAAACCTATTGCTTTTTCTCACATACCATCAAGGAGCAAGCCTACAATCGCTCTTTGCTACAGGCCATTTTACAGAAAAACATTCAATTGGTTGATTATGAAGTCTTAACCAATGAAAAGGGACGCCGACTGATTGCCTTTGGAAAGTTCGCAGGTATGGTCGGTGCGCACAACGCGCTCCTGACCTATGGCAAGCGAAGTGGGCAGCCTGCTTTGAAGCGCATGAGGGACCATCGGGACTATGCGGAGGCTGTTCAGAACTACAAGAACACTGTATTTCCAGCTGTAAAAATTGTGTTGACAGGTAATGGCAGAGTCGCCAATGGCGCAGCTTTGGTTTTGCAGGATATGGGCATTCGAAAAATAGAACCACAGGACTTTTTGCAGCTGAGCGTTGTAAATGAGACGGTTTTTACCCAGTTGGAATGTAGAGATTATGCGGCTCGCAAAGATGGTTCGGCCTTTAAGAAGCAGGATTTTTACGAACGGCCAGATTTATTTGAAAGTACTTTTCGCCCCTACACGCAGCTTGCAGACATTATGATCAACGGCATCTATTGGGACAATCGGGCGCCCGCTTTTTTCACAAAAGAAGAAATGAAAGAGGCAGACTTCCGAATCAAAGTCATTGCAGATGTCACCTGTGACATTGCCCCCATGTCATCCATTCCCTCTACCCTACGACCCAGTACTATTGCCGATCCATTTTTTGGCTACGATCCGGCAAGCGAGAAGGAAACGGCACCCTTTCAGGCCCATACAGTCGATATGATGACAATTGATAATCTACCCAACGAGCTGCCTAGAGATGCCTCTGTGGCCTTTGGAGAGCAATTCATGCAGCACATTTTACCAGAATTCCTGGGTGCTAAAAATACAGGCGTCATCGAGCGGGCTACGGTAGCCATCAATGGACAACTGGGCAAACATTTTCAATATCTTGAAGATTATGTGACAGCCACCCACTAAGCATCTGGATCGTTCAGATAAGCTAAAATATTGTTTTCGATGCGCTGAAGAATATCACTGGTATCTGGCTTTTGAAACTGCTTACCGGTTACCTTTTCGTACAGTTCGATGTAGCGCTCTGTGATCTGCTGGACAAACTCATCTGGCATTTGCGGCATCTGTTGTCCTTCTTTCCCTTGAAAGCCGTTGGCCATCAGCCATTCTCGAACAAACTCTTTGGACAGTTGCTTTTGGCGCTCACCCTTAGCTTGGCGCTCTTCGTAGCCCTCCTGGTAAAAATAGCGGGAACTGTCCGGCGTATGTATTTCATCGATGACGTAAATCTGGCCATCCTTTATGCCGAATTCGTACTTGGTATCCACCAAAATCAGCCCTTGCTCGGCAGCCATTTCGGTTCCTTTTTGAAATAAGGCACGGGTGTAAGTTTCTAACTGTGTGTAATGTGCTTCTGAAACAATGCCCTGCCGAAGGATTTCGACTTTGGAAATATCCTCATCATGGCCAACGGCTGCCTTGGTAGTTGGTGTAATGATGGGGTATGGAAAAGGATCGTTCTCGCGCATCCCTTCGGGCATGGGAACGCCGCAAAGCAGACGCTTGCCAGCCTTATATTCCCGGGCAGCATGCCCAACCAGATAGGCTCGGATTACCATTTCCACCTTGAAAGGTGTGCAAGCATGTCCGATCGTGACGTTGGGGTCTGGAGAAGCCATCACCCAATTGGGGACGATACCTTTTGTAGCTTCCAAAAAGTGGTTGGCAATTTGGTTGAGGACCTGCCCTTTGCAGGGAATGGCCCGCGGCAAGACATGATCGAAAGAAGAAATGCGATCGGATGCGACCATGACCAGTTGATCGGCTAGTGTGTAAACATCCCGCACCTTTCCACGATAAAATTTCGTTTGTCCAGGTAATTGAAAATTGGTTTCGCGTACGACGATAGACATGTATTCAGGTTGTTTAATTTTCGGCGAAGATAATACGCTCGTTCCAGAATATTCTGACTCCTTGCCAGGAATTCCCTAATTTCGCTTTGTTATGTATCGCATCTCCCTCACACTGTCCTTCTTTTTGTTGTGGATGGCCTGCCAACCGTCGCAAACAAAGTCTACCTTTAAGGATTTTGTAGACGCCTATCATGCCAGTTACAATCAACTGTATCCAAGCTCAGCCACTTTGAACGGCGACCATAGCTATGACTACTTATTAGAAATTCCGGATGAAGCCCACCGGCAGGCCGAGCGCCAATTTTGCCAGCGGTTTCTGAAAGAAGGCAGACAACTCAAGTCGGAGGCGTTGAGTCCAGCCCAAGCGACCAAAAAGCAATTAATGCTTCAGCAGATCGAGCAGATATTGTCGGAACTGGACAGTATCCAGAGCTATTCTTCTGATGCCTCCTTGTACCACATCCTGCCGGCCTTCCAGACCATTCTTGCGGCTGAAGATGTAAAGCCAAAGGATCGGCTGAGGGTTTTGCAACGCCGTCTGCAATTTGTCCCCGACTACTTCCAGGCTGCCAAACAAAACCTCCGGCCATCTGCCAATGGCTATGAAAAAGCCATTCAACAATCCAAGGCCAGCTTCCAATGGTTGGGACAAGAATTGACCGCTGCCACTCAGCAGGCAAATCTTCCCATCTCCGAAAAACAACAACTGTTCTTCCTCATCGAAGAGGCCCGTTTATCCATCAAAGATTTTGTCGGCTTTTGCAACAGCAGAAACATCGATCAATATCAAGCAAAGAAAGAATCGGTAAGGTCTACTCGTTGAGGGTACTACCGGAAGATGCCCTTTTCCAATGCCTCCGAATTTTGCGAACGCTGACAAAGGCACTGTAAAACATGACCAGTAAAACCAATAGGTAGACCCATATCGGAATGTCCTGTCCAGAAATAAACAAGTAAATGTAGGTCCCAATAAAACAAAAGAACATCAACAACAAAGGCGCGAAAACGGGCCGCCGGCTTTTTACATTGCGCACCAACCAACTGAAGCCCAACAAGGAGAAGGGAATGGTTCCAAAATAAAGCAGTGCAAAAATCAGCGGATCGACGCCGTACTGCAGTCCAAACTGTCGCATCCACTCCCAGACGTTATGCCAATCGATCAAAAGCAATAGGCCCTAGGTTTTAGCCCGCATAGGCAGGTAACTGGAAAAAGAACACCGTTCCCTCGTCCAATCGACTTTTCACTTCGATGCGCGCATTGTGCAATTCGAGAATCTTTTGTGCAATGGTCAGGCCCAGGCCAACCCCTTTCTTTTTGGCTTCGGGTGCTGCTTGGCGGTAGCGTTCAAAAATCACCGCCTGTTGATCTTCGGGAATGCCCGGGCCGGTATCCGCAATGCGCACCTCCACCTCTTGATCGTTGGATTGCAGCTCCAGGGTAACCTTCCCCCCTTCTGGCGTGAATTTCAATGCATTGTCTACCAAGTTTTGGATCACCCTTTCCACCAAGCCCAAATCTGCAAAGACCATCGGCAGCTTCGGCGCCACGTCGAGCCTAATTTCGATGCCTTTTTCCCGAGCCAGAATTTGGTATTTCTGCGAAATATCCTGTACCAATTCGGATAAAAAGAAGGGTTCCTTTTGCGGTTCTATCTGACGAGCCTCCAACTTAGAGTATTCAAACAGCTGGGCGATGAGCTTCGATAGACGCTCACTACTACTGAGGACGATTTCGAGGTACTTTCTTCGTTCATCTGTTGAAATATCACCTTCCTTCAACAGCAGCGTTTCAATGTATCCCTGCATAATGGCCAAAGGCGTCCGAAGATCGTGAGACACATTGGCAATCAATTCCTGGCGGAGCTTTTCCACCGCCTTGAGTTTATCGATGTTGCCGACAATGGTATCTGCCATATCGTTGAAGGTCGATGAAAGAACCGACAACTCCCCCTGACCAGTCTTTTGGGCAATCCGCGCCTCGTAGTCGCCCTCCTTAAAACGACGAACCGTATCCACGATGGATCGCAGGTTCTGGGTCAAAAACCACAAAGCCACCAAGCCAATGAGCAAAGCACCGGCCAAGGCGATGAAAAAGTAGCGGCTACCCAAGCGAAAGATGTAGCTTCCAAAAAGCGTAGAAGTCACAGCCGTTTGTTCTTCACTAGCTAGGATGATGTATACATAGCCGGCCAAGCGTTCTCCATCGAGTAATGGAGCCGCGGAAAACACCTTGCAAGTTCCAGGATGCCGAGGATCATCTCCTGAAATAAAAGGCTTTTCTTCAGCCTCAATAAAAGTTTTGATAGGCTTGAGGTCCACCTTTTCAAGCTTCACCTTTTTGTAAGGCGCTACATAGGTGATGATTTTCCCCGCTGTGTCCAGCAAGTATACCTCCACACTCGGATTGATGACCATCATCGAGTGCATGATGTCCTTGATGGCCGTGGTGTCCACCTCTCCATCGATTAGAGGTGATACCTCGTTTACCGTACTTTCAGCAATCCCCCCATAAAGTGATTGGTTAACTTCCTGGAAGTACTCATTCTGCATGGAGCTACCTATCAATACATAGACAACACCCAAAACAACTAGAAGCGAAAGAAGCGTTGCTGAAATTTTCCAATACAGCCGATTTGATTTTACAAACATAATTCAGAATTGAATATTCATCAGATTTCTTCATTGAAGCGATAGCCGACTCCCCAGCTTGTCAAAATGTAGTGTGGGTTGTGAAGGTCAGGTTCTATTTTGCTCCGCAATCGGTTGATGTGGGAATTGACAGTGTGTTCATAACCATCGAAATCATACCCCCAAACAAGGTTTAATATTTTGGCACGATCGTAAGACTTCCCGGGATTAGAAGCCAACAAACTCAACAGTTCGAATTCCTTTGGAGAAAGCTCTACCCGATCCCCGGATATGGTCACTTTGCGCTTGTCCAGATCGATGGCCATTTCACCAAATCGCAACAAGCCTTCCGGTTTTTCCGCCTCTGGTACTTTCATCATTTCGATTCTGCGAAAGATGGCTTTCACCCTTGCGATAAATTCCCGGATGCCAAAAGGCTTCGTTAAATAATCATCCGCCCCCATTTCCAATCCCAAAACCTTATCAATTTCCTCAGACTTGGCGGTGAGCATCAGAATGGGTGTATGAATATCTCTGGCACGAATGCGACGACAGATTTCCATGCCATCCATTCCTGGAAGCATGATGTCTAAAATAATCAAATCATAGGGATGCTCCAACGCCTTTTCCAACCCGCTCGGCCCATCAAAGGCTTTTTCCAAGGTACAGTCTAAATCGCTGAGATGTATGTTGAGCAACTCTAAGATATTGGGATCGTCTTCGACGGCCAGAACATTTCTCATAGGTGTATTGATTTCGTTTGTACAAAGTTACAGAAGGAATATCACAAAACCATCACGGAATCATAGCCTCTTTGTCACAGTAAGTAAGCCCGAAAATTGCCCCAATCCACACGCCACGTTCAGCCAAAATAAATTGAGTAAGTTGTAAACATCCAGTTATTTGCCCTATTTGAGTTGAAGAATTTTTTACACCAACAATTTTCGTCTAGCACCTAAAATACAGCTTTCTACGACATTTTTTGCAGCTTGTCGACTGAAAAGAAAGTGTAGCGTCTTTCAAAAGACATTCCCCTTTCGGAAGGAAAATACCTATCGTAAAAATGTGATTCTACACTCAAAACCACCCAAAAACAACAACATATTTGAAAATTACGCGATTGAGAAACGAAAAAAAATTCCTCTGTAAAGGACTAACTATCAGCAGCTTGTACTTTAGCAATAAAAAAATGTCAAAAAATTTTATGGAAAATCGGGGGGTGCCGTGTCCTATTATAGTCGATAATTGTAAAATACTGCCCCGCGGAGCAGTATGAAAACATCGACAAAAGTCCTTCTTTTGGGCATTCTTGCCCAGGTTTGGGTTGGCGGAGCTGTTTCATGGAACAGCTCCAAAAAGGGGTGAGCTTTGTGGGTTCACCTTGAGGGCGGGTCCCACCCACTTTGCCCCCAAACCATCTCCACTCCAAACGGCCATCAAACAAAGCCAGCAACCCATCCATCAAATACCCATCTGCCTAACAACCACCAATCGACGCCCCCTTGAACAGTTTACAAAGCCAAATCCAAGAGCAAACACCCCACCAAGCCGACAAGCGAAACAATGGTTTCCATGACTGTCCAAGAGCGGAAGGTCTCCCAAATGGTCAGGTTAAAGTATTCTTTGAACATCCAAAAACCCGTATCGTTTACGTTCGAAAAGGTCAAGCTGCCGGCGCCCGTTGCGAGCACGAGCAGTTCTGCGGATACATCCGTGGCACCGATGAGCGGCTGGGCAATACCTGCTGCAGTAAGCGCAGCAACTGTTGCAGAACCCAGCGAAATTCGCAAGGCTGCAGCGATGAGCCAGGCCAGCAATAAGGGAGAGAAATTGCTTCCTTTGAGCGATTCTGCAATATAATCTCCTACTCCACTATCGATCAATACTTGTTTGAAGGCACCACCGGCACCGATGATGAGCATAATCATTGCGATGCTTTTGACCGATTCGGTCAGGGAAGCCATAATGGATTTCATGTCCTTGCCCAATCGCAGTCCCAAGGTGTAGATGGCTACCAAAACTGAAATCAGTAGGGCCATCACCGGATTGCCGATGAAGGATAGGACTCTATTGACCAAATGCTCTTCCGGAACGCTTAGATTGGCGACTGCCGACAGGGCCATCAGCAAAACGGGGAGTAAGGCGGTGAAGACGCTAATGGAAAAACCTGGCAGTTGCGATTCCGGGATTTCCTTGATGGCAAACAGTTCTTCTGGCGGCTTGGTTTTAAAGTTCCGAAGGGTACTACCGAAAACAGGACCCGCGATGATGATCGTTGGAATGGCCAGCAATATGCCATATAAAAGAGTCAGGCTGATGTCTGCTTCGTAGATGACAGCGATGGCTGTTGGAGCCGGGTGAGGTGGTAAAAAGCCGTGCGTCACCGAGAGGGAAGCTACCATCGGAATACCGACATACAGAAGTGGCAGGCCAGTGGAGGCGGCAATGGTAAAAATGATCGGAATCAACATAATAAAGCCGACGCTGTAAAACATCGGAACACCGACGATGAAGCCCGTTAGAATAACAGCCCAATGAATGCGCTTTACGCCAAAGCTGGCAATCAGCCGATCCGTAATCTTTTTGGCAGCACCACTTTCAGCGATCATCGCACCCAGCATCGCCCCCAAACCAAGGATCAAGGCCAAATACCCGAGGGTTCCTCCCACGCCTTTTTGAATCGAGTCCATCACTTCTGCTACCGGCATGCCCTCGGCAAGCCCGACGCCAAGTGCGACTAAAATGAGCGCCAAAAAAGAATTTAACCGAAGTACGATGATGAGAAAGAGCAGCACAGCAATGCCGCCAACAATGATGAGAATAGGCATCGAGGGAAGGAAGTTTTGATCAGGATAAAGCGAAAAAACTTATCGCCACCCTCCAACCGATGGTGGAAAGGCAGCGATAAGCATAGGAATGGAAATTACATATTCTTGATGATCTCGTCGCCAAACTCAGAACATTTCAACAAAGTCGCTTTGTTCATCAGACGTTCGAAATCATAGGTCACGCGCTTTTTGCGAATGCTGACACCCACACCTTTGATGATGCGATCAGCCGCTTCGTTCCAGCCCATGTAACGCAACATCATTTCACCAGAGAGGATCACGGAGCTTGGGTTCACCTTGTCCAATCCAGCATACTTGGGAGCAGTTCCGTGTGTTGCTTCGAAAAGTGCAATACCTGTCTCGTAGTTGATGTTGGCACCAGGCGCAATACCAATGCCTCCAACCTCTGCTGCCAATGCATCAGAAACATAGTCACCATTGAGGTTAAGGGTGGCGATGACGGAATATTCTGCCGGACGAGTCAGAATCTGCTGTAGGAAGGCATCTGCGATTACATCTTTGATCAAGATGGCACCTTTGTCCAATGCCTTTTGCTGTGCGGTATTGGCTGCCTTCTTGCCGCGCTTCGCTGCAATGCGATCGTATTGAGCCCAGGTGAAAACCTTCTTGCCGTATTCGCGCTCTGCCAGCTCGTAGCCCCACTCTTTGAACTTACCTTCTGTAAACTTCATGATGTTGCCCTTGTGGACCAAAGTTACAGAAGGACGACCTTCAGCAATGGCATATTCAATGGCTGCACGAACCAGGCGCTCCGTTCCCTCGACAGAAACAGGCTTGACACCTAGTGAAACAGTATCCGGGAAACGAATGGACTTTACCTTGAGCTCTTCAATCAAAAACTTCTTCAGCTTCTTCAGCTTGGCCGTACCGTGCAGGTACTCGATACCGGCATAGATGTCTTCTGTATTTTCCCGGAAGATAACCATGTCGACATTTTCAGGTTTGCGAACCGGAGAAGGCACCCCCTTGAAGTAGCGAACCGGACGAACACAAGCATACAAATCCAGCTTTTGGCGTAGGGCTACATTCAGCGAGCGAATACCCCCTCCGACAGGTGTGGTCAGTGGCCCCTTGATGGCAACCAAATATTTTTTGATGGCCCGTAGTGTGGCTGGCGGCAACCACTTACCCGTTTGATCAAAAGCCTTTTGCCCAGTCAGAACTTCGTGCCAGACAATTTTCCGTTTTCCTTTGTAGGCTTTTTCTACGGCCGCATCAAAAACGCGAACGGCTGCTGCCCAAATATCCGGACCGATGCCATCTCCTTCGATGAAAGGGATGATAGGATCGTCAGGAACAATTAATTTACCATTGTCAATGGTTATCTTTGATCCAGTCATATTGATTTTTAATTTTGGAATTTTCGAATGCTTTTTTCTAAAACTGCACAAAAGTAAGTAAAACTAATCTTTTTTTTCATTGTCCTGATTTACACTTCTGAGCTTGCTCTTACGTTTATGTACTCAGAAGGGTACAGATTTTGAACTTTTTGAAGCATGATCCGAAAAACGACAACGACACGACGTATTTGCTTGCTCTTGATGGGGCTTTTGGCTCATACTTTTTCAGCCTTTTCTTCTAGTGGTTGCCGCTTGGAAATTCAGTTGGAAAATTACAAAATGAAACAGCTGTATTTTGCACGCTACCTCGGCGGCGAATTCCATTACATGGATACCATCCAACGCAATGAAGACGGCCTGTTCATCAAACGCGATACACAGCCTCTGGAAGCTGGCATTTATACGGTTGTGCTCAAACCCAAACGCAATGCCATCCAGGTTCTAGTCGACCACAACAACCAACACTGGCAGTTGATGGCACATGCAGATAGCATTCGGGCAGATAAAATTCAATTTGAGGGCAGCGCACTGAATACGGCCTTTTACGATTATCTCGTCAACTTATCCGATAAGAGAAAAGCCATCAATGAACTCTACACAAAACTGGCTCAAAGCGAGGGCAAGGTGAAGAAGAAACTTCAAAAGTACATTGACAAAAAGCAAAAGGAGTTGCGGTCGTATCAACAGTCTGTGGCAGCAAAACATCCTGGTACCTGGCTGGAATTGAGCGCGTGGACGGACCTGGAAAAACCCATGCCGAAGTTCAAAGGGACAGACGAAGAAACCAATTTGCTTCGCTACGAATTTCGCCGCTCCCATTTTTTCGATGAAATGAAACTGAGTGATCCCCGTCATGTTCACAACCCTCGCTACTTCAACAAAATCAATTTTTATGTAAGCCGCCTCGTTCCACAACATCGGGATTCGGTTGGCCCCAATATCGAAAAGCTGTTGCAGGTATTGGAAAATACAAACACCAAACTTTTTCAAAGCACACTGGATTATTTTATCCGATTGTATGAAAAACCGCGCATTGTCGGGATGGATGCCGTTTATGTTTACCTTGCCAATCGCTATCACAACCAGGGTAAGACAAGCTGGTTGGATGAAAAGCGGCTCAAGGCCATTCAAAAAAATGTACGTACTTTCGAACGCATTCTGATTGGGAAAACGGCGCCAGACATCAAGGTACAAAAACGCAGCGGCGAGGCCATTTCACTATACGATATTCAGTCGGATTTCACCATTCTATTTTTTTGGCGACCTGGTTGTGGACATTGCAAAAAGGCGGCTCCAAAGCTCAAGGCGTTGTATGAAAAATACCAGGGCCAATCCGTGGAGATTCTCAGCGTGTGTACCCACCTAGGCGCAAAGGTTGGCGAGTGCTGGACCTACATCGACGAAAACGAACTCGACTTGTGGGTCAATGCGGTTGATCCTCGTCACCAGTCCAAATTTTTACGTCTCTACAATGCGCAAAGAACGCCCAAAATTTATGTTCTCGACAAGGAAAAAAAGATTCTCATCAAAGACATTGCAGCCAATCAACTCGATCAATTGATGGAACGTTTTATGAAAGAATCTGCTTCGGCTTCTAAAAGTTGAGCAGCAAGGTTGTATCTTCCGGCCATTCTATTCGTCTAAACCAATAATACCAAACATCAACCTAAGAATGGACAAACCAATGATTCGCTTTTATTTTGTTTTGTTGTGCTTCTTGTTTTTGGCAGCTTGTAAGACCGGAAAAAAGGCCAATGCAGACCAATCATCCAGCCAATGCAATACCATTGCCACTGTCAAAGATTTTACGGGGCTGGACGGCTGCCAGCTTTTGCTGGTTATGGCCAATGGTGAAAAATGGATGCCTGCGGAAATCAAGGTCGACAACTTTCAATTGGCTGCAGGGCAGAAATTGCGATTTGGCTATGAAGAAGTCAGCGATGCCATCAGTGTGTGCATGACGGAAAGCAAAACGGTAAACCTTACTTGTGTGGAAGTACTCGAAAGTGCAGGCATCCCCGATAAGGCCGAATGCGTTGAGACAGAGAATGCCAATGAGGTTGGCTGGATGAAAAAAGTCATCAAAGAACACAACTGCGAGATGGTCATGCGCTACAATTACCTCGATGGTTATGCCTATTGGTTCAAAACCTTGAGCGAAAAGCATTACCTTTACGATTGTCAGGGTAGCTTACTTTGTGAAACCGGTCCGGACATCAGCAAAAGTAAGTACAAGGTCGACAGCCGCAATCGAGGCGTAATCGTTTGGCGCAACGACCGCTAGTCAAAAAACAGTGGACAACATCATCATTCGGTATGAATCAACACCTAGATCCCAGCGATGATAAGCTGAGTACGGAAGATCGGCAGATCGAACGCGCTTTGCGTCCGCATTTACTGAAGGAATTCAGTGGTCAGCCTAAAATTGTTGAAAACCTCAGCATCTTCATCCAAGCTGCCAAACTGCGCGGTGAGGCTTTGGACCACGTCCTACTCCACGGCCCTCCGGGCCTCGGCAAAACGACGCTTTCCCACATCATTGCCCACGAGCTTGAGGCCCACATGAAAATGACCTCCGGCCCCGTACTCGAAAAACCGGGCGACCTTGCGGGCTTACTGACCAACCTGGAAGAGGGCGACGTTTTATTCATCGACGAAATCCACCGGCTCAATACAGTTGTAGAAGAATACCTCTACTCAGCCATGGAGGACTACCGCATCGATATCATGATCGACAGCGGCCCCAACGCCCGTAGCATCCAGATCAACATCAATCCCTTTACCCTCGTTGGCGCAACCACTCGCATGGGTCTGCTGACCGCTCCCATGCGCGCCCGCTTCGGTATCACCTTCCACCTCGACTATTACGATGTGGCAACACTCGAAAAGATCATCAAGCGTTCGGCGGATATTCTGAATATGCCCATCACCCCCGAAGGTGCCTCGGAGATTGCTCGCCGAAGCAGAGGTACGCCCAGAATCGCCAATGCACTGCTGCGCCGTATTCGGGATTTTGCCCAGATCAAAGGAGATGGGACTATTGATTTGAACATTTCCAAATATGGTCTGTCCGCACTCAATGTCGATGAAAGTGGATTGGATGAAATGGATAATAAGATTTTGTCGACCATCATCAACAAATTCAAAGGTGGCCCGGTGGGCATCAGTACCCTGGCTACGGCCGTCGCAGAAGAATCTGGCACCATAGAGGAGGTACATGAGCCGTTCCTGATCATGGAAGGCTACATTCAACGGACGCCCAGAGGACGCGAGGCAACTGCCAAAGCCTACGAACACTTGGGGGTTGTCCCGCCTTCACAGACCGGCACCCTATTCTAGCAACTGGAAATTTTTAAGCATAAAAGGAGAAAAATTTCTCGACACAAGCACTATTCCCAGATAGCGCTTCTCTTTTGTTTGATGTAGGTTTTGACATTGAGCCAAAAGGCGATGAACAGGTAAATGAGAATTGGAGAACCCAGGGCCGCAAAGGATAGGTAGATGAAATAGACGCGCACACGTGCAGAGGCCACACCCATTTTTTCGCCTAAATAACTGCAAACGCCAAAGGCCGATCGCTCCAAGAGGTCTTTAACTCGGTTGAGCCACGTCATATCGAATTATTAAAGTGTTAGAAAACAAAATAAAGAAACTATTCCATACATACAAATATTGTTCATCTTAACGTGCGCCACAAACAGCTAAAAATCAGCGAATTGTATTTCGAGCTTGCAAACATCTACGAAATGATAATACGGAAAATACCCTAAAAAGGGTATAAATCACTAAACAAATTGAATTACATTTGTTTAGCTTCAATTTGTTTGGAGTCCAAGTCAAACGCTTTTTTCCTCTACACAACTGTCCCAATAACTGTGAATGTACAACAGCATCTCATGCTAGTGGTTCATTGGTTGAACTAAAATCATGGGGCCAACATCGTTTGGACAGCTGTATTTCTATCAGCAAAAATGGTAGGCTTATCAACGAGAAAGGTTGTGGTTTTATGTCTTGATGTACATTTCATTTCCAATTATACAACAATACAAAGTCGACGATTTGGTCGATATAAGACGGTTTGCTTAGCAAACTGTTGCAATGTAGCACCCAAAATGGTTTAAAAAAATCTAAACAGTTTTGGGACGAGTAGTCTCCCCTCTAGTCTTAGAGGGGGGCTTATTTATATACGTAGATTATAAATAAAGAAACCTATTTTAGGTCGTGTATACAAGCGGTTTTATAGTGCAGTCAGGTTGAGTAATCTGACTGCTTTTATTTTCCGACCGACGAGAGCCAATCGCTTTCTATTTGGAGGTCTTCTTGATGTAAAATGGCTGTTTCAGATTCAAAACTGACCTTCAGCAGCAGCTCATAGGTTCCCGGCTGCTCAAAAGTATATTGAAAGGATTTCTGGCGAATTGGAATCCACTTGTTTTCACCAATAAAGAGCCGATAATCCGCTTGGGCATCGAAGTTGTCAATCGTAAACTGAAGATTTTCACCCACCTTTTGATCCCCTTCTATCAATAGCTGCCGGTGCGAAGTCGGTGAGTAAGTCGAGGTAGACTGCACTTCGGATGCCGTAGGATTGGTAAAGGTATTATCCGATTCAAAGGCCACATATTCCAATTGATGACTACCCCGGTCTTTGCCAAAAGGCTCCATGGGAATGTAAGCCAGGCCACCCACACCAAAGAGGATGAGTAGACCAATCATAATGGATTCGTGGTGAATGGAAAAAGATGAAAGTCGGTCGGCTTTTGGAGCAGCACCTGCCAGCTCCCGTTTTTCGTAACGGTGATTCATGGGACGTTTTTACGTAGAAAAAATGCTTTGATTCCAAAAAACTCTACAATTGGCTCATAAGAATGCATAGTACATGCCTGGGCATGTTTTGTTTTATTCTTGTAGAAAAGGAGGATAAATGCATTCAGCAGATTTTAGGGGGAGTGACTGCTGATGAGCAATAGGACTTCAAATATAACATATTTTATAATAAAATCAAAGTCTATATAAAACAATCCCGAACCTTCAGATGAAGATTCGGGATTGCCCTGACTAAATTAGAAGTGTGCTTACTTTTATTTTGCCATAGCCAATGGCTCATTGTCTTTGGGCAGCAAAAGCCATAGATTGCCATAGTGATGCAAGGCGCTCGCTTTTCGGCGTGCCTGCTCTCCGATGCCAGTATACAGATCGATGCGTCCAGGGCCTTTGATGGCACCGCCAATATCCTGTGCCAACAACAGTCTGTATTCGTGATGTGTCACTTTGTTTCTTTCGATGATGGGTACGCGCGCCAGGAGGCAACTTCCCAATGGAATGAAACGCTTGTCTACTGCAATGGAATATTCTGCCAGCAACTGTACCAATCCCGCACCGACCGGCTTGGATTCCATAGGGGTAAAGAAAACGTAAGACTCATTGGAAAAAAGAACTTCTTCCAGTAGATCTGGATTCTTTCCCAAAAATCGTCGGATACTCATCAAGGAAGTCTTCGCATCGCTGATGTATCCCTTGCTAACCATGTAGCGACCAATGCTACTATAGTTGTGATTGTTGTCGCCGTGATTGGCAAACAGCATGCGTTTGCCATCGGGAAATTCTACGATACCGGAGCCTTGGACTTGCATGAAGTAAATATCTACTAGGTTTTTGGCGTAGGCTATTTCCAACTCTAGTCCTTTCAGAACACCCTCTCCATCAATCTGACGGCGACTTGGCAGTTTACCTTTCCAAGATTTTGGATGAGAGTAGATCGGATACTTGTAAACATCGTCCGGCTTTCTTTTGACTTTTAGAACAGGTGTAAAATAACCTGTAAACTTAACGTTACCCTTGGAATCAGCACCCTTAATTTGGTAGGCATCCAACAGCTGTGGAATCATCTCAGGGTCGCTTTCGACTAGTTCGAGCATGGACCGGACACTGCGTTCCAATTGATCCAGCTTGACCTCCATTTCATCAAATTTGAAGGTTTTCTTACGCTTACGGTACTTTAAAACGCGCAATTGGCGCTTCAAGCCAACGATCAATTGATGATTAACCAATGGCTGTGCAAAAGAGGACAAAGAAGCTTTCGTGTAAATCGATTCTAACTGTGGAGCATCCTGTATTTTTCCGTTTCCAACATGGCTGTAAGTCTCTCCAGGGTGGATTAAAGCAGGATCAGATTCTGTGTGACTGGTAATGTTTTCGGGAAGGTCGTTTTCGAATTGGCATGCAGATAGCATAGCCAATAGAACCACTACGAATAGTGGCATAAATTGTTTGTTCATGGGTGTGTTTGTTAACGGTTTTGAGGGTATAAAATAGTTTGTTCGGATATTTCTTAAAAACGCCGCAAAGGTACGACTTTTTCTTACACATGCCAATCATTGGCTATATTTTACAGCTTTATAACATTATTTTAAGATTTTTTTAACATTTATATTGACTTTTAGTCCGTTAGATGCGATGCTACATGCTTAACTTATCAAAAAAAGATGGGTGCAAAAGTTGCTATAGATCAATGCAAAATACCCTACCTCAAGCTTCCATCTGTCCATCCTAAATCCATTACCGATATTTCGCAATTGCTCAACTGGAATTGCGATTATGACACACAGCTTTGCCATTTGCAGCTACCAAGATCGCATTCCATGGATCGGGACCAATGAAAAGTGGGCGTTTCTTTCAAAATTCTCTCCAAAACCTTTCATTCATCGCAACTTGAATATTATATTTGATTGACAATAGTGTTATTGGTCAGCAAAAAATACAATAAGATATTTTAAGGCATTTCTCTCAAACCGCTTTGACACACATTCTCCTGTTATCAAAATATTAGCCTCTACAGACAGCTGCCATTCTGTGGTCTTCAGTCTTACAGGTGCTATTTTAATTTTACTGCTTCTGCGTCGCAGACCATGCTGGGCATCAGCAGTCTGTCGTACATCTCTCTGAGCGGTTCAATACACTGCCTGAGAAATTGCACAAATACTAGACAAACATCCAAAACTTATGAGCCAGCCTAATCCAGTCAAACACCTAGCTCCGTTTCTGTTGCTTTATTTACTCACTGCTTTTTCAAGTATTTCACATGCTCAACCAACGGGCTTTGTGGATGAAGTCTTTGTTGGAGGTTGGAACCAAGCCACTGGTTTGACTTTTGACGAAAATGGACGGATGTACGTATATGAAAAGAGTGGTAAGGTCTGGGTTGTCGAAAATGGCAACAAATTGAGTACACCACTTATAGACATCAGCGAAGAGGTTGGTAACTGGCGGGATTTCGGGCTGGTTGGCTTCGCCCTCGACCCCAACTTCCTCAACAACGGCTACATTTATCTGCTTTACATCGTAGACCGTCACCACTTACTCAACTTCGGAACGCCTTCCTACGACCCTTCCACCAATGCTTACTTTGAAGCTACCATCGGCAGGATTACCCGCTATACGGCCAGAGCCAGTACCAACTTCACCACCGTTGACTACAACAGCCGTCGGGTGCTATTTGGTGAATCTGTCGACACAGGCATGCCCAGTCTCCACCAGTCACATGGCGTGGGCGATCTCGTCTTCGGAACGGATGGTACGCTCTTGGCTTGCCTCGGAGATGGGGCCAGCTATGCTTCGGTGGATGAAGGGTCGGCTGGCGAAACCTATTACAGCACAGCCCTTTCTAACAACATCATTCGCCCGGACGAAAATGTGGGTGCTTACAGATGCCAAATGGCCAATTCGTTCAATGGGAAGATCATCCGCATCGACCCATCAACTGGCGATGGCCTTCCGTCCAACCCTTTTTACAATGCCTCTAACCCCAGATCGCCCCAGTCCAGGACCTATGCCCTCGGCGTACGCAATCCGTACCGGATGTGCTTGCGACCAGAAACCGGTAGCCACCAAGCTTCCGATGGCGACCCCGGCACCTTTTACTTCGGCGATGTTGGCTGGGGAACCCGCGAAGAACTCAACGTCCTCTCCGCCCCTGGCCAAAATTTCGGCTGGCCCAAATACGAGGGGCTGACCTACCAGCCTGGCTACGACAATCCCGACTTTAGCCCTTCCAGCCACGAACGGCCAAAGGTCGATTGGCGCAATTCCACCCCCAGGGTCTATGTAAATGGCAATATCTACAATGTCGGCTCTAGCAATTTCCCGGGCAATACCTTCCAAGGCAATGCTTCCACCGGAGGCATCTGGTACACCGGAGACGATTTTCCAGCGGAGTATAAGAACACTTACTTCCATGCCGACTATGGCAGAGGATGGATACGAAACTTCAGTTTTGACGAAAACAACAACCCAACGGCCTTGCGTACATTCACCTCTGATGTCGGAGCAGTCGTCAAATTGGCCACATCCCCCACAGAAGGTGGACTGTATTACGTTTCTTATCCCAATAACATTCGAAGAATTCGTTACGTAGGAAGTGGTAATTTAGACCCTGTTGCCAAGATCACCTATGACATCAACTATGGTAGTAGCCCACTGGAAGTCTCTTTCAATGGCGACCAATCCTATGATCCGGAAAACAGCAGTCTAAGCTATTCCTGGGATTTTGACGATGGCTCTGTCAACAGCACCGAGGCCAATCCGACCCATATTTTTTCGGCTACGCCCGGCAATCCAACAACCTTTACTGTTACATTGACGGTTACCGATGTTCAAGGTTCCAGCAATCAAA
The DNA here is from genome assembly GCA_039199225.1 of Bacteroidota bacterium. Taxonomy (GTDB): domain Bacteria; phylum Bacteroidota; class Bacteroidia; order Chitinophagales; family Saprospiraceae; genus JBCCSZ01. The sequence goes on along the minus strand of JBCCSZ010000049.1, from coordinate 6,393 downwards.
GCTCCGTTATTGTCTCCATCAACAATAGCCCACCAAACATCATTTCTACGAGTGTAGACAACATCAACAGCTTCAGTAGCACCAACAGTACCAACCTAAACCTCAGCGCAACGGTTAACGATGCCGAACATTCCAACAACCAATTGAGCTACGAATGGAATACCTCCCTTTACCACAACAACCACAATCACCTGGAGCCTTCTGATACTCGGCCAAGCACCTCAACCATTTTATCGCCAGTTGGCTGTGACGGCGCTACTTACTGGTACCGAGTGACTTTGAAGGTAACAGACCCCGAAGGACTCTTCACCATCTACACCAAGGATATTTATCCCAATTGCAGCGGCCAATCTCAATCCATCAACTTCACTTCAATCAGTGATAAGGAAAATACAGATGCTCCCTTCAGCCTCAGTGCTTCGGCCAGTTCGGGCCTACCTGTGGCGCTCTATGTTGTCGATGGACCTGCGACCATTAGTGGCAATACGATCCGCTTGACAGGCAAACCTGGCACTGTTGTCGTGCGGGCCGTGCAAAGCGGCAATGGCTCTTACAAACCAGCGATTCCGGTAGAAAGAAGTTTTCAGGTAAGGCAGTCGACCCTGCCGACCAGCTCTTGTGCGGCTACAGGACAAATCAGTCGGGAGGTTTGGACGGGTATCCCTGGTCAACAAATTTCAGCCATTCCTTTTAATAGTCCCCCAAGTCAGGGTGGTTTGATCAATTCATTTGAGGGTCCTACCAACAATGGCGATAATTATGGTACTCGGATTCGAGGATATATTTGTCCACCACAAACCGGCAACTATACTTTCTGGATTGCCAGTGACGACAATGGCGAACTTTGGTTGAGTACCGACGATAGCCCAGCCAATAAAGTACAGATTGCAAATGTCCCCGGCTGGTCCAATTCCAGACAGTGGAATAAGTACACTAGCCAACAATCCAGCCCTGTCCGATTGATCGCCGGACAACGGTACTACATCGAAGCCCTGCAAAAGGAAGGAACCGGTGGCGACAACCTAGCAGTGGGATGGCAACTGCCAGACAATACCCTCGAACGACCCATTCCTGGCTCCTACTTGGCTCCTTGGGATGGCGGCACCCCAACTTCCCAGCGCCCAGCCGTCAGCCTAAGCACAACCAGCCTGAACGTGGACGGCCCTTTCACCGTTGTGATCAATTTCAGCGAAAGCATCTCTGGTCTCACCACCAACGATTTCAACATCAGCAATGCCACCGCCAACGGCCTGGCAGGCAGCGGCCAAAGCTATACCATCACGGTCAATCCAGCCAGCGCCGGTACTGTCACGGTCAGACTACCTGCCAATCGGGTGCAAGATACGGACGGCGAGCAAAATACAGCTTCAAACACGCTGAGCTTGACTTACACCCCTGTCATCACTTGCGACAATGTGACCAATGGTGGCAGCATCAGTGGTGATGAAAGTCAGTGCGATGGCTACGATCCAGAGCAGATTTCCAATACAGCCCTACCGAGCGGTGGATCTGGCAATCGAGTATATCGCTGGCAGCGCTCGACCAACGGCCCCAACGGCCCTTGGAGCAACATCTCCTCCTCCAACAGTGCTACCTACAACCCACCTGCCATTACCGAGTCTACCTGGTACCGGCGCCGGTCGAGAAGAGATGGCTGCTCGGCTTACACAGGTATTTCTAACGTGGTCTTCAAAGAAGTGCTGACCGATTGTGGCGGCGGAAGCAATCCACCAACAGGCTATTGTGATGCCCGTGGCACAGCACCTTGGGTAGAGTGGATACAAAGGGTAGAGTTCGGAAGCATTGACAACAGCTCGCTGAAGGACCGATATGGCGATTACACCTCCGAACAAACCACCGTTAGCCAAGGCAATATTTATCCCATCACCCTTACACCAGGGATCAGTTGGCCAGGCTATCGAGCAGATTTGTACTGGCGGGTGTGGATCGATGCCAACCGAGATGGTGATTTTGAAGACAGTGGCGAAAGGGTTTTGGAAGAACATGCCATTTCTGCACCTATCAATACCAGCATCCTCATTCCAGCGGGTGCCTCCCCTGGACTGACGCGCATGCGCATAGCCATGCAACGCAATGCCTATGCCGACCCCTGCGAGATTTTTGACAATGGAGAAGTGGAGGATTATTTAGTGGATATTCAGGCCGGCTCTGGCAACAATTGTTTCATTTTCGCTTCGGCGGACAATGTCCAATGCGACGATAATGGAACCGACGTCGACCCCTCAGACGATACTTTTACCTTTGACCTCACCGTGGGAGGCGTCAATAACAGTAGTACATGGACCGCCGCTGGACAAAGCGGCAGCTATGATGCGCCACAATCTTTCGGCCCCTACCCCATCAGCGGTGGCAACATCAGCCTGACCATCGAAGACAGCGACGATCCTGATTGCACAACCAGTGTCAGTGTACGTCCTCCAGCCCCCTGCTCCAATGCGGGCGATCCTCCAACGGGCTACTGCAACGCTAGAGGAACAGCGCCTTGGGTGGAATGGATTCAACTCGTACAGTTTCGAAGCATTGACAACAGCAGTCTCAAAGATGGTTATGGCGACTACACTTCCATTCGGACAAGCGTGGTGAAAGGCGCCAGCTATCCCATTCGCTTGGAACCCGGTTTGAGCTGGGGAGGTCATCGGACAAACTTGCACTGGCGAGTATGGATCGATTACAATCGAGATGGTGATTTTGAAGATGCCAATGAAATAGCTGTCGAAGCCAATGCGATTTCCCTACCCATCGATGAAACCGTCCGCATCCCAGCTGGGGCATCCAGCGGACCTACACGCATGCGGGTCAGCATGCAAAAAGATGCTTACGCTGACCCTTGTGAAACATTCGATAAAGGAGAGGTCGAAGATTACATCGTCATCATTGATGGCAATAGTGGCGGTGGAGACATCACACCTCCAAATGTCACGCTGGGAACCTCTGGCTTGATTGTCAACGGCGAGTTTGATGTGAGTGTCGACTTCAACGAATCAGTCAGTGGTCTGACGGTGGCTGATTTCAACATCACCAATGGCAGTATTTCCAGTTTGAATGGCAGTGGCCAAAGCTATGTTGTAACAGTTGTACCAACAGCAGAAGGAAATGTATCGCTTCGACTTCCCGCAAATCGGGCCAGTGATACAGCTGGAAATGGCAATACCGCTTCCAATTTACTAGAGGTATTCTATGATCCACCTTTGGTACCAAGGGTTGTCATCACTCGCCCGACCGGTGGTGAGCGCCTAACCGGAAGTAGTGTCACCGTAAGTTTCACAACTGCCAATCTAACAAATGAACACCTGTTCTTAACCCTAGACAACGATCGAGAAATCGACATACACAGTGTACCTGCATCCGGCACTTACACCTTCAACAATGTTTCATTTGGCTCCCATACCTTGGTGGCACAGCTTGCTGACGACAACCACATTCCCCTTTCCAATCCAGAGGCCCGGTTTACAGTAAGCTTCAGCACCGAGGACAATCCACCCACAGGAGGCAGCTACTGTGATGCCCGAGGTTCGGAGCCTTGGTGGCAATGGATCAGCAATGTCAACTTTGCCGGAATCGATAACGACACAGACAAGGACATTTATGGTGATTATACCAGTCAGAGCGCCAGCGTAAGCAGTGGCCAGAGCTACCCCATTAGCCTATCGCCAGGCTTCAGCTATACCCAGTTCGAAGAACACTTCAGGGTCTGGATTGATTTCAACCAAGATGGCGACTTTACCGATGCCAACGAGGAGGTGCTGAGCGCTGTATGGGCAGAGGGCATCCCTGGTAGGAGCATCAGCCCGCTTACAGGAAGCATCAACATCCCGGCAGATGCCAGCACTGGTCGCACCCGCATGAGGGTTAGCATGAAAAATGGTGGCTTTGCCGGTCCATGCGAGTCCTATCAATACGGAGAGGTCGAAGATTACTCAATTGACATCAGCGCTGGAGGAACTGGCTTTGCCAGCGCCCGGGAGGTTTTACTTTTTGATGCTCGACTGGGCAAACGGCTCGTCGAATTGGAGTGGGTTGTCAATACCAGCTATAAGACAGATTACTTCCTCATCGAAAGATCATCGGATGGACAAGACTTCCAGGCTTTCCGGGAAATCCACAATACCAGTCCACAAACAGGCGCCATTCGCTTCCAACAAGTGGATGATGCCCCTTTCGTCGGCGCCAACTACTACCGACTCAAACAGGTATTCCAGGATGGCGAACATCGCTACAGCCCCACCCGAAAAATCCTATTCGACTGGGACCTCAACGAAATCGCCTTGTTCCCCAATCCCACAACAGATCGAATGTTTGTCCATGCGCCCAAACTGGCAGACCTGCCCGTGAGGCTCTTTATCTACGATCCCTCGGGAGAACTGAAAATGGAATTGGCCGTAGACAAGTGGTCGGAACAAGCATATGAAATCCTGTTGGAAAACTTCCAAAACGGCCTTTACACCCTCAGTCTAAAAGCCAGCGATCGCAAAATCATCACTCGAAATTTTGTGGTTCATAGACTCTATTAAACAGGGGTTAAACGGTAGGCAGTTGCGTGGATGTGTTTAACAATCGATCTAAGGAAAGCTACCTACTGCCAAACAAGCTTACTGGCGAATGTGGGCGTTGCGGATGACATAAAGGGGACGTTGCTTGATCTCGCGAAAGAGGTAGCCGATGTAGATGGACAGGATGGCCAAGAGGGAATAGAGGATGGTGAAACAGATGCTGATGAAGACAACCAGGGTGGTGTAGCCAGATGGAGGTGTTTCTCCGAAGAAGTAGACCCAGATGGAGTAGATGGTTACAACAGTAGAGAATAATATAAATAACAGGGCCACGAAGATGCTGATCTGTAGTGGGCGGATGGAAAAGGAGGTAAAGGCGACGAAGGCCAGAGAAAAGAGCTTGCGAAAGGAATAGCTGCTATCGCCTGCCTGCCGACTTTGCGCCTTGTAATGCAGGGTACATTTATTGAAGCCGACAATTTGGATGAGGCCGCGAATGAAGCGATTCTGCTCCCGGTAGTGTTGCTGCAATAGCTTGGCGATCGTTTGAGAGATGAGGAAAAAATCCGATGCAGCTGCCTCGAAGGAAAATTCGGAGGTCGTATTCAAAATCCGGTAAAACAAAGCGGAGAAATACTTCTTCAATCCCTTTTGATCCTCCCTTATTTCGCGATGCATCATAATGATGTCATTGCCCTGTTCAAATTTCGCAATCATTTCCCCTATCTTTGACGGCGGATGTTGCAAGTCGGCATCCAAGCAAATGATGGCATCACCGGAGGCGTGATCAATTCCTGCAATCATTGCTGCCTCGTGGCCAAAGTTGCGGGAAAACTCCAAACTGTTGACCGCAATTTCGCTACCAGCCGCAGACGCTACAATCTCATTGATGATTTGTTGACTCTTGTCGGCACTGCCATCATTGACAAAAAAGACCTCGAATTGGGAAGATAGGGGCTGCAGGCAAGCAGACAGTTCTTGCCAAAACAATGGAAGCACTTGTTCCTCGTTGTAAACGGAAACAACTATGGATATTTTGGTAGCTTTCCTTTGTTCTGAGGTTGACATATAGTATTTGCAAAACCGCAAAATAGGAAAAGATTTTTAGACTACCTTGCGGCCAATCTAAATCCGAACGTTAAAAAGACATCGCGCATTGAGCAATCATACTTCTGAGAAAAGCAATAGAGGACTATGGATCATGGCTGTTTTGATGGTGTTGCTCATCGGAGCCAAGTTTTATCCTTTATCCATTGCGCCCAATTCCTGGTTTATCGGCGATTCGCAGGATGGCTTCCGCTCTTTGCTCACCACGGAATACCACATCAAATACGACAGTACCTATAACCACTTCGAGGGGATGAACTACCCCTACGGCGATGCCATCTACTTTACCGGCTCTCAGCCTCTGACAACCAACTTTTTGAAGTGGTTCAGCACCCATGTCTTTGACCTCAGCCCCTACACGACTGGCATCATATTCTACCTGCTGTTCATCTCCTACTTTTTCAGTGGCATACTCCTGTATTTGCTGCTCAGAAAGTTAAAACTCCCGGAATGGTATGCCATTATTGTGGCCATTGGTGTCACCCTTTTGGCACCTCAAAACGAACGATTCAGCGCCCACTACGACCTGTCTTACCTCTTTGTGCTGCCCTTTGTCCTGTACATGACTTATTTGTTTGAAGAAAACCGAAAATGGTCAAAAAGCTTGTTGATGGGCGGGTCGCTGCTGATCCTTAGCCAAATACAATCCTATCTTTTTGCATTGGCAGTCTTCTTTCTGGCGGCTTACTTTTTCCTCCGCATGCTCACCAACTTAGGGAGTGGCCTGTGGAAAAGTTACCTGGGCCACGCACTGCTACAACTGGCCTTACCGATG
>JBCCSZ010000048.1:0-31162 GCA_039199225.1 Bacteroidota bacterium | reverse complement strand
ATTGAATCGGGTGCGCCAGCGAAGCAATCCTGGCCAGGTGCCAACCGCTATTCCCGACTTGATTCGGACGCATGCCATTACGCATGTACAATGCACGCCTACCCATGCGCGCATGCTCTTGCTACACAAAGATACCTGCGAGGCGCTCAGCGGCATCGACCAGTTGCTGGTTGGCGGCGAGAGCTGTCCGGACGACTTGGCCGATGACATGCGCAAAGCCTGGCCAAAGCTGCGCATCCAAAATATGTACGGCCCCACGGAAACGACGATTTGGTCGGCCACTTGGAATATATCCAGCCAACAAAACCCTGTATTGATAGGTCAACCCATTGCCAACACACAATTGTATGTCTTGGATGGTCAGGGGCAATTGCTGCCACCTTACGTTCCTGGCGAGTTGTACATCGCTGGCGAGGGACTGGCACAAGGCTACCACCAACGCCCAGAGTTGACAGCTGATCGTTTCATGTCCAATCCGTTCCAGCAGGGCGAGCGCATGTATCGAACGGGTGACTTGGCTGAGTGGCAAGCAGATGGTCATCTGCGTTTTCTGGGGCGGGCGGATCACCAGATCAAACTGAGGGGGTATCGGATCGAGCCAGGAGAAATTGAAAAAGTATTGGTTGGTTTACCAGCTGTGCAAGAGGCGGTTGTTTTGTTGATAGAGGCGGGGGGAGTGCCTGCGTTGGCGGCTTACATTCGCACAGTCGACAAAGTGGAGGCGGCCTCACTTCGTCGCGAACTGAAGGTCTTCATTCCAGATTATATGATCCCGGATTACTTCGTGACAATGGATGTTTTTCCAAAAACGCCGAATGGTAAATTGGATCGCAAGGCATTGCCACATCCTCGAGAAATTGTTCCGGAAACAAAGAATTATGTTGCACCCAGAAATTTGCGCGAACAAAGAATTCAGCAGCTTTGGGAGGAAGTGTTGGATATGCACCCCATCGGTATTCACGATAATTTTTTCGAGATAGGCGGCCAAAGTTTAAAGGCGACCATTCTCATTGCTCGACTCTCCGAATCTTTTGATTTGGAATTGCGGTTGAGAGATATTTTTGGACATCCGAGTATTGCCGGACTGAGCGAACTGCTCAACGAGCGTCAAGCTGGAAGTACCATCGATATTCAGCCGACTGCTGTTCGCGATCTCTACCCACTTTCTCATGCACAAAAGCGCTTGTGGGTGGTCAGCAAGTCCATAGAAGGCAATGATGCCTACCACGATCCACAAGCCATCTGGCTGAAGGGGCAACTCGACCACGCGCTGCTGGAAAAGGCTTTTCAGGCCATCATCCAACGACATGAAATCCTGCGGACGATTTTTGTGGAGCAAGACAACCAGCCGATGCAAGCGGTCTTGGCTCAGGTGGATTTCCAATTGCCGATCATCATCGGAGAAGAGGGCGCAGAGGAGCAAGCGATTCGCTCGTTTATTCATCCATTCGACCTGGGGCAAGCGCCTTTGTTGCGAGCCGGACTGGTACAGCTTTCAAAGGAACGCCACATCTTGCTGATAGACATGCCGCACATTGTTTCAGACGGTCCCAGCCTGGGCATTTTGATGCGCGACTTGGTGGCTGTTTACAATGGCGAAGCACTTCAACCCTTGAAGGTGCAATACAAGGATTTCGCCATTTGGCAAAACAAATTGCAGCAAGAGACTGCCTTTCAACAGCAAGCAGATTATTGGCAACAGAAGTTTGCAAGCCTTCCACAACGTTTGAATCTCCAAACCGACTTTACAAGGCCGGATAGCCTGAGTTTTGAGGGACGTGCGGTTCGGTTCGAATTGGACAGCGACCTGTCTACCGATATTTTAGCTCAGGTCCGTAGCCAGCAAGCAACTACTTTCATCTACTTCTTGACTTGCTTCAATGTGTTGTTGCATCGATTGACGGCCCAAGAGTGCATTGTCGTCGGTGCTCCGGTTGGCAATCGCGACCAAAGAGCTTTGGAAGAGGTGGTCGGATGTTTTCTCAATACATTGCCATTCAAAAATCACCCTCGAGGACATAAAACCTTCCTCGAATTTTTGAAAGAGGTTCGAGACAATACCTTCCAGGATTTTGCACATCAAGATTATCCTTTCGATTTGTTGGTCCAACAGCTTGGTCTGGGGAGAGACAGAAGTCGTCAGCCACTATTCGATGTGTGGTTGGATGTACATACGATGGATATGGAAGGGCTTCAACTGAATGGTTTGGCAGTGGAAGAATTCGACTTGGAGAGAGACAACACCAAGTTTGATCTGACCCTTTTGGTGCGTCAAAGAGGGCAGCGGATCGATTGCATTCTGGAATACAACACAAATTTATTTCAAACGCAAACAGCCAATCAATTGGCAGAGTACTTACAAGACATTTTAGAGCAAGTGGCTGCTCGTCCGGACATGGCGCTCAATGAAATCGAGTTGGGCCAAGAACAGGCGAAGCCAGAAATGATGGAGATAAATACAAAATTCAATTTCTAAAAAAAATAGTATGTCAAACACGGTCTATCTAAAACCAAATATTGTAGCGCAACCCCTTTTCAAATCATGGTATGCATGGGCCTACCTGATTGCGCCCTCTACTGCTGCCATGAATGTCGTCGGTCGACACATGAAGATCATGGAATCCTATATACAAGCACCATTCATTCACGCTGCTGCTTGCCAAAATCCTGAGATGACGGGTGGGCCGTTTATGGACTTGGGCGGGCAGTCGGTTGACGAAATTCGGGCGCTACTGGAAGATACCCGGAAGGATCAAGCAGACCTAATCAAACTGGAAAAATCCATCCGCGAGTTGATGTCCATGCTAGAGGCAGAGGCCAAAGGCTACTCCATTGAATCGCTGTACCATAAGATTCCGGAAGACCTTAAGGGCTATGTCGAGCTGGTATACGATCTGGAAAACAATGCTTCTTTCCGCTTCATCGAACCGCTTTTGTACCACAGTAAATTCTATCGTCCCGAAGATCAATCAATGGCTGTTTCTTTGATTGATTCGGATGATCGTCCTTTTGTATTGAGTACGCCGGTTCTGGAAAGCGACGATAAGATTCACATTCAAAAACCCTTTGCCAGTCCAGCTTGGGATCAGTTTTTTCAGATGGCGTCCGAGGCCGGAGACTTTGAAGATATTTGTGCAAAATTGGAAATTCCGGAAGGTAAAAAGGCATTGTTTAGAGAGTTCTTCACAGAGGAGGCTCCAGCGCCCTTTGAAGCCTACGACGGTCCTGGTGCGCGGGTGCGCTATTTCGGTCATGCCTGCATCTCGGTCGAAACTAAAAACGCCTGTATTCTCGTCGATCCGGTTATCAGCTATGGATACGATGCAGAGGTTTCTCGCTTCACTTATTCTGATTTGCCAGAGTGCATCGACTTTGTGCTCATCACACACAATCACCAAGACCACGTTTTATTTGAGTCTTTGTTGAAACTTCGTCATCGAATCAAAAACATCGTTATTCCCGCCGGTGGCAGTGGCACTTTGCAAGACCCCAACCTGCGATTGATTTTGCAGAAGGCTGGCTTTGAAAACATCATCGAGCTGCGCGAGTTGGAAAGTCTCAGTTTGGAAAGCATTAAAATAACGGGCATTCCTTTCTTGGGAGAACACTGTGATCTGGACATCCGTACCAAGCTGGCCCACCTAGTTGAATTTGAAGGATCGCGCATCTTATTTGCCGCCGACTCCTGTAACATCTCATCAGAGCTTTATGCCCATGTCCACAAAATATTTGGTGACATCGACGTGCTGTTCTTGGGTATGGAATGCGATGGAGCGCCACTGAGCTGGTTGTACGGCCCCCTTTTACCCAAGGAACTACCCAGAGAAATGGATCACTCTCGTCGCCTAGCCGGCTCCAACTACCAACGCGGAATGGACATCGTCAATCAATTCAATTTCAAGGAGGTCTTTGTCTACGCAATGGGCATGGAACCTTGGTTGAAATACATCATGGCCTACAACTACACCGAAGAGTCTGACCCAATCATTCAATCCAATAAGCTGATGGAGGATTGTCGCAACAAGGGCATCAGAGCAGAGCGATTATTTGGTGAAAAAGAAATTCTGTACACCGTCGAAGAACTGGAAGCGGCTCATTCAATGAGTGTCTAAAAAACAAGATTAGAGATTAAATAAGAAGCGCGCATGCAAAACCCCAAAATAACATTTACCTCTAGTGCCTACGAAGCACACCGTTCCTTCTGGACGGCTCATCTGGCCAACGCGGAAGAAAATTTTGTTTGGAAAGATTCGACCATACAGCCTGGGAGCCAGGAAGCTGGCCACCGAAAAACAGCCGTCAAAGTATTATCGGAGGCCGCCCAGCAGTCCCTACAAAGGCTCGGTGGTGGCAAAGATATGGAAACCATGATCTTGCTATTTTCCGCCCTCGCTCATTTGATGGCCAGGCACAGTCGTTCGGAATACATCGTGGTGGATGCACCCCTGTTGAAGCAAGCAGAAATGGAGATGATTTGGGAGACTCGGGTACCAGTCATTCTACCTGCTATGGCCGCAACTGTCAAGGATCAAATCATTCAAACGGACGCTTTGCTTCGCAAAAGCTTTCAATACCAAAATGCACCCTTTGAGATCATTGCCAACGGGCTGGAACTTCCTGCTACCAATACGGCCTTTACCTTTAAGCCATTGGCCCAAAATAGCTTGAAGTCAGCGGATTATGATTTGCACTTTCAAGTAGAGCGAAAGACAGAGGGACAGCTAGCGTTTTCCATCGACTATGTGGAAGAACGATTTTCAGCGAGCTGGATTTCCGAACTGCTCAATCAGTATGAGCGCATTTTAGAAGCTTACGCAAATCCTACTTTGTCCCTGAATCAACTCAACATTCTTTCTGCTGAAGAGCGTAGAAAGCTAGATGCTTGGGAACAGGGAGCGGTCGTTTCGGCGACGGTCGATAGCTTGATTGATCAAATCAGAAACATGGCAGAGGTACAGCCCGAAGCTTATGCAACCGCTCTTTGCGATGAAAATGGTCAGCACAACCAGTTGACCTATGGCACCCTGTGGCGTCGTTCCAACCAATTGGCTCGCCACCTTCAGCAGCACATGAAAATAGAAAAAGGCGATCGCGTAGCGGTCCTGATGAATCGCAAAAGTGATTTGCTGATTGCCTTTTTAGCAGCTATGAAAGCTGGTGCCGTACTGGTTCCCATTGCTGCTGATTTACCCAAATCCAGAATCGATTTTCTATTGGAAGACGCGGCACCTAAAGCACTGCTTTTGGAAATGGCTTTGATTGCTGCCGCCCAGGGTTACAAAGGACAGATGTTTGCCATCGATGTGCAAATGAGTATGCTGCGGGAGTCGGAAGAAGATTTGGAAAGCCTGCTACTGCCGACAGATTTGGCGTACATCATTTACACCTCCGGTTCTACCGGCCAGCCCAAAGGCGTTCAAGTACCCCATGCTGGATTGCGCAACTATCTCCAATGGGCAAAAGAGACCTATCAGCCCGACAGTCCGATCCACCTGCCTTTCTTTACTTCTGTTGCGTTTGATTTGACATTGACCTCTTTGTTCTTACCCTTATGGACAGGTGGGAAAGTGCTGATCTTCAATGCGGACGATCGCGAGATGCTTTTCAAAAGGATACTTTCCAACCCGGAAATCACTTTGCTTAAGTTGACACCTAGCCACCTGAGAGCTTTTAAATTCCTGGATTTTGCAGAACCGACGAATCTGAGAAAACTGATCGTAGGAGGGGAGGCACTTGACTTTTCGCTGGTCAAAGAAACCCGTGATCTCTTTGGAGAGGTTTTGATTTACAATGAATATGGTCCGACGGAGGCCACTGTCGGTTGCACTTGTTATGCCATCAAGGCTGGTACAGAGGGAGTGGGCGCAGTACCCATCGGGCAGCCTATTTCGAATATGAGGGCCATCGTTTTGGATCGTTTTGACCAGGCGAGTCCCATTGGAGCTGTTGGTGAATTGTGTATGGCAGGACAAGGTTTGGCGGCATCTTATTTGAATCGTCCGGAGGTGACGGCTGCAAAGTTTCAGTCGCTCCGGGGCGAACGGATGTATCGGACGGGTGACTTGGCTTTTCGCAATGCAGAGGGTCAGCTCGTCTATATGGGACGGGTCGATCGGCAGTTGAAAATCAATGGTTTTCGGATTGAACTGGGCGAGATTGAGCAAGTCCTTCGGTCGCACGACAAGGTGGAAGATGCTGCAGTTGCGTTGCGTTCGTTGGGCGGTGCGCAACTGCTGTTTGCCTGGATCGTTGGTGCCATAGATGGATTGGAATCTTGGCTGGAAAGCCGCCTGCCAGGGTATATGATTCCTCGACAATGGATGGCCCTTGATGCGATGCCGCTGACCAAGAATGGAAAGGTCGATTACAGCAATCTCCCACAAATTGAGAAGGAAGACAATGTTGTATTCATGGCTCCCGAAAGTGAGGCGGAGCAATTGATTGCTCGAATCTGGGAAGAAATTTTGGGAGCGGAAAAGGTCGGTGTACAAGATGATTTTTTCAAATTGGGTGGGGATTCAATTCGAGCCATTCAGTTGAGTTCGCGTTTGCAGCAACATCGCTACCAAGTCGATATTGACGATGTTTTCAATCATCCGACAGTTGGTGCATTGGCCTTGCAGTTGAGGCCGTTGTCGCGCGAAGTACCTCAGACTGCGGTGGAAGGGACGGTCGACCTAGGTCCGGTTCATCATCATTTCTTAGATCAAAAGCACCAAAATCCAGCGCATTTCAATCAATCTGTTTTCTTGAAACGCGAAAGTGGTTTTGAGATGGAAAAATTGCAGGCTTGCTTTGAGCTGTTGACACTACACCACGATGCTTTGCGGATGGTCTTAAAAAATGGACAGCTCTTTAATCAAGCACCTGGTATGACGCAGTTCGAATTGAATAGTTTTGACTTGCGCCAGCATCCCGATCCGATAGCAGAGGTAGCTCGTTTGGTGGCGGTAACACATCAGAGTTTTGATTTGGAAAATGGTCCTCTGTTTAAAGCAGTTCGTTTCCAACTGTCGAAGGCAGATCATTGTTTGATCGTCGTTCACCACCTGGTAATGGATGGTGTCAGTTGGCGCATTTTGTTGGAAGACTTCAGTCGTCTGTATGAAAGTAATCAACCCACTACGGATGTTTTACCGCTCAAATCTAATTCCTTCAAAGACTGGATGGTCGCCTGTAAGGATTATGCAAATGGCTTTCAGCAAGAGCGGGAAATTGTCTACTGGGAATCGATGGAACAAAGAAAAGTTCATCCACTATTTCCAAATTGGATAGGTGTACCCTGCCCGGTTTCGCAACTCGAAAAGACGACTGTGAAGTTCTCAGAGGCATTGACCAACAACTTGCTGCGCGAATCCAACCAAGCCTACAACACCCAATCGAATGACCTGCTATTGGCAGCCTTAAATCTCAGCTTGCATGCCTGGCGTGGCGCCGACGCCGTGGTGTATTCAATGGAAGGCCACGGACGTGAGCCCATCATTTCGGACTTTGATATTTCGCGGACCATTGGTTGGTTTACCACATTGTATCCGATGGTTATGGCAACAGATTTTTCTGAAATCTCCATGGCTATTCGCAAGACGAAGGAGAACATCCGCCAGGTACCACAAAATGGCATCGGCTATGGCTTGCTGCAATATCTGGCAGAAAAAAATAAACGAGGAGAATTGCAGTTCGACCGCCGTCCGGAAATTCGCTTTAACTACTTGGGCAGTTTTGATCAGGTGGGGACAAATGAAATATTCGGCATCTCCGAATTGGAAACTGGCCTGCAAGAGAGCCTGCTCAATTCCAGAGACGTTCCATTGCTGGTGGAGGGCTTTGTGCTGGATGGCTGCCTCAATATCCGCATGGTGTACGATACAGCTTTGTTGACAGAAACAGAGATGGAAACGCTCACACACATTTTTCAAGAAAACCTACGTGCCGTTGTTGCACATTGTCAGGGCAAAGAAGCGACCATTTATACCCCCAGCGATTTAGGAGAAGAGGATCTGAGTTTGGACGAGCTCGATGCCATTATGAGTATGGTAGAGGGGGATGAATAAGTGCATTAATCAAAGAAAGCTGAACACAAATGAAAGTTGAAAAAATAATTGGTCTGACCCCTATGCAAGAGGGGATGCTGTTTCATCAAATTCAGCAACCGGAATCTGATACGTACTTTGAACAACTGCGCATCTGCTTTGAGGGTGTCTTGAATATTCCGGCGCTAGCGTCGGCTTTTAATCAATTGATTGCTCGGCACGAAAGTTTGCGAGCGGCTTTCATTCATCAAAAACAGCGTCGACCTCGTCAGGTTATTTTGTCGAAGCGCAATTTGAAAATAAATGAATTGGACTGGCGCGACAAAAGCAAAGAAGTTTTAGAGGACGACTTAAAGGAATTTGCAGCGGCAGATGTCCAAGCTGGCTTCAACTTGGCAAAAGAGCTTTTGATGCGTGTCAGCATCTTGCGTACAGGAGAGCATACTTATTGGATGATCTGGAGTCATCACCACATCATCATGGATGGTTGGTGTATTGGTCTACTGGTCAAAGAATTATTTCGCATCTACGCAGCAGAGTCCAAGGGGGAATCATTGATGCTACCGGCTGTTTCGCCTTTTTCCAAATACATTACTTGGCTTAAAAATCAAAATCACAAGGCGGCAGAGGCATTTTGGAAGATGCAAATTGGTGACTTTGAGCAAAACAGTCCTGCCTTGCAATTGCCTGTTTCCAATACGGGAGCCAAGGCGTTGACAGAATTTCGTTTGCCCGAAAAGCTTTCTGCTCAAATGGTTGAGTTTGCTCGTCAGAACGGCGTGACTTTCAACAGCTTAGTAGAAGCCATCTGGGCGCTTCAGTTGATGGTCTACAATCGAACAGAGGATGTGGCTTTTGGTGTTGTGGTGTCTGGTCGCCCACCTGCTTTGAAGGGCGTCGAGGAGATGGTGGGCTTGTTCATCAACACAGTACCACGTCGATTGAAGGCGACCTCTAATACACTTTTTGTCGACTTCTTGAAGCAAGTTCAAAAGCTTGGTGTAGCAACAGGGCCGCACGACTTTTTTCCTTTGTCGCGTAGCCAGTCTTTGAGTCCACTCAAACAGAATTTACTGGAAAGCATTTTGGTCTTTGAAAATTATCCGGTAGACCCGGAAACGCAGGCGGAGACCATCCCTGGAACAGAGCTAAAAGTTCAAAAGGTTGAGTTTGAAGAAAAAACCCAATACGGTCTGACGCTGATTGTCTTGCCGGGCAAAGAGCTGACTTTGCGCTTCGCTTTTGATCCTGCCACTTATTCGGAGCAATCGACAGCGGCTATGGCACATCATTTTGAAGTCATTGCTCGTCAATTGATGGAAAGGCCACAAGTTCGTTTGAGCGATTTGAGCTTGCTGGATATGCCGGAAAGCACCGCACTTTTGGAGCAAGGCGTCCCCAGCCCAGTAGCTTTTCCGCAAGCTGCTCTGATCCATGAACTTTTTGAAGCACAGGCAACGGCACATCCAGAGCGTGCTGCCCTTCGTTTTGACGGCCGCACCTTTAGTTACAGCGAACTCAATGCCAGTGCCAACCGCTTGGCCCGCCGATTGTTGGAGGAATCGCTTCCCAAAAATGTCTTGATCGGCCTACACCTCAAGCCTTCCTTTGAAATGCTGGTGGCCATTTTAGCTGTCCTCAAAGCTGGTCATGCCTATCTGCCCATTGATCCTAACTATCCGGAATCTCGCAAAGAATATTTGGTCGAAGATTCGAAACTGAAATTGTTGATTGCAGACAGTGATCGGGAAGACTTTGCTGCCGATCACGAGTGGTTGAACTACGGCGAGCTACCGCTGGATGCTTACTCACCAGAGAACCTTTCCATTGAGCTGACACCGGACGCCTTGGCCTATGTGATCTACACCTCTGGTTCGACCGGCAAGCCAAAGGGTGCCATGATTACCCATCAAAATGTCATTCGATTATTTTTCAACGACGCTCAGTTGTTCGACTTTTCGGAAAAAGACACTTGGACGCTATTCCATTCTTATTGCTTCGATTTTTCTGTTTGGGAAATGTATGGTGCGCTTTTATTTGGTGGTCGTCTAGTCATCGTTCCCAAGGAAGTTGCCCGCGATCCCGAGGCATTCCTACATTTATTGTCCAAAGAAAAAGTAAGTGTTCTCAACCAAACGCCTGGCTACTTCTACCGTTTGTCGGAGGCTGCCTTACAAGCGGAGAATGCAGACTTATCCATTCGATACATCATTTTTGGAGGAGAAAAATTAGCTCCTGGAAAACTAGCCGATTGGCAGCAAAAATATTCACAGACGAGGCTGATTAACATGTACGGTATCACAGAAACTACAGTACATGTCACTTATAAAGAGATTGGTCCAAAGGAAATTCAGGCAAGAGTTAGTAACATTGGAAAACCGATTCCAACACTGGAAGTCTTGATTCTGGATGAAAGCCTACGCCCCGTTCCGGCAGGAGTCCCTGGCGAAATCTGTGTCAGTGGTCTCGGCTTGGCCAAGGGCTACTTGAATCGTCCCAAGCTGACGGCCGAAAGATTCCTACTACACCCATCGACGGGCCTCCGTTTGTATCGCTCCGGCGACCTTGGTAAGCGCCTGCCCAACGGCGAGATTGTTTACATCGGACGGATGGACCAGCAGGTGAAGATCAGAGGTTTTCGAATCGAACCAGCTGAGATCGAAGCCTGCCTGAGTAGCCATGAAGAGGTCCGCGAAGTTCGGGTGGCGCCCGTCAAAGGACCGGATGGTCACAACGCTCTTTGTGCCTGGTTGTCACTGAGGGCAGAAGATACCCAAGGGGCCGTGAAGGATTGGCTGGCCGATCAACTACCCGCTCACATGATTCCCGGCTACTGGGTCAATGTTCCGACGATTCCACTTACTTCCAATGGTAAGACGGATTGGAAATCCTTACCCAATCCTTTTGCAGAGCGCTCGGCAAGTCATACACAATTTGTACCACCGGCCAATGAAGCGGAAGAAAAAATGTGTGAGATTTGGAAAGACATCCTGGGCATCGAGCAGATTGGTGTGACTGATAATTTCTTCGACTTAGGAGGGGATTCCATCCGAAGCATCCCCTTGGTTCAAAAGTCCAGAGAAGCCGGCTTTTCCGTGGACATCGGACGGTTGTTTGAATATCCGACGGTCCGCGCTTTGCTAAAGGCTTTGAACAAGCAAGCAGCACAGGAACAGGCCGATGCCAAGGTGGAAGCGGTGGATTTGGAAATTGCGCCCTTTGCCTTATTGAAACAGGCAGATCGCCAGTTGTTGCCAGATGGATTGGTCGATGCCTATCCGCTGACGATGTTGCAGGCCGGAATGTGTTTTCACAGCCTTTACCATCCAGCCTCTCAGCTGTACCACGATTTGGGTTCTTTTTATTTGAAAGCCACTTACAACGAAGCAGCTTTTCAAAAAGCGGTCGACCAGCTGACGGCCCGACATGAAATTCTCCGGACGGCCTTTGTGATGGATGGCTTTTCAGAACCTTTGCAGTTGGTCTACCCAAGCATCGAAACGCCTTTGAGCTTCCGCGATTGGCGGCAATATTCAGAGAACGAGCAAGACCGTCTTCTGGCTGCTTTTATTCAAACCGAGAGCCGGAACGATTTTGAAATGGAAAAGGCACCCCTTTTTCATCTGTGGGTTCATCGTCGCGGGGCAGATCGTTTCAGTATTACGATTGGATGCCATCATGCCATCCTCGATGGTTGGAGCGTTGCCAGCTTGTTCACAGAGCTTTTT
The DNA here is from genome assembly GCA_039199225.1 of Bacteroidota bacterium. Lineage (GTDB taxonomy): Bacteria > Bacteroidota > Bacteroidia > Chitinophagales > Saprospiraceae > JBCCSZ01. The sequence continues at coordinate 19,404 of JBCCSZ010000048.1, read as the reverse complement.
CAAAACTATTTTGCTCTACTGAATGAAAAGCCACTTTCCAATAAGCTTGCTGCTGCGCCTTTTAGAAAATACGTTGCGCTGGAAAATGCAGCTCAAAAATCGGCTGTTCAAAAGGAATTCTGGTCGCAATTCTTAAAAGATGCTGCCATCAACCGATTGCCACAGCTGCCGGCCCGCTATTTGGGTCAGAAAGGAGCCTTGGGCATCGAAAAGCTGCAGGTCTCTGCCGAAAGATCAAAAGAGCTACAGCAAATTTCCAAGCAACTGTCCATTCCATTTAAGAGTGTTCTGATGAGCGTTCACTTGAAGGCACTGTCTGTTTTTACAGGTCAAAAGGATGTGCTGACAGGCATTGTCACCAATGGTCGGCCCGAGGGGAAGGCGAGTGAACAAACGCTGGGCTTATTTTTGAATGCTTTGCCCTTTCGGCAAAAAATGGATCAAGGAAATTGGGCGGAATTGATCCAAGCAACTTTCGAGATTGAAAAGGAAATGTTGCAACACCGCCGTTATCCCTTGGCGAAGATTCAGCAGGATTTAGACATCAATCCACTCTTTGATACGCTGTTTAATTTTACCCATTTTCATACCTACCAAAAAATAAGAGGAGTAGAAGAGTTGGAAGTATTGGACTCCACAGGCTTCGAGCAAAACAACTTTGGCCTAGTGTCCAGCTTTGACATGGATGCAGTAGAAAATACCATCAACGTTCAGTTGCACTACGATGCAGGCTTATTGTCTGCTGGTCAGATGCGAACCTTAGCGGGCATTTACAATGCTGTTATGGCGCAAATGTGCAGTGACCTACAAGCTCCGCATGCTGCCGTCGGACTGCTGCCGGAAACTGCCCTGGACGAGGTGTTGGAACATTTTAATCCAGCTTTTGAGCCGCTGGTTGAGACAACTTCTTTGCAGGCTTTAATGGCTCGAAATGCGCAGGCCAATCCGAATAAGATTGCTCTTGTTTTCCACGATCAAAAAGTTACTTATGCCGAATTGAACGCCCGCGCCAATCAATTGGCAGATTACTGGCAAACGGCTATGAACTTGCGGGCTGGCGATAAACTGGTGCTGTGTATGCATTCCTCTTTGGAGCTGCCGCTGGCGCTCTGGGCGGCCTTCAAGTGCCGAGCAGCTGTTGCCCTCTTGGACCCTGTTTTGCCAAAGGCACGTCGCTCTTTCATCGCCTCCAACACAGAAGCTCGTTTTGTCGTACACAACTTACCGGTTTACGATTTAGATGCCAAGGGGTTTGAGCTTCATTGGAAGGACATTCGTTTAGATGCTTGTTCTACGGAAAATCCAAAGGATGCCGGACAGCTACAGGATGTTGCGTTTCTACAATATACTTCAGGCTCTCAAGGAAATCCAAAGGGCGTACTGCTGAGCCACGAAAACCTCCTCAACCTAAATACATGGTTTGCAGACCACTTCTCTTTTGGTCCGCATGATGTGTTGCCACAAAAGACGACCATCAGTTTTGGAGATACGCTGGTCGAATTGACCATGCCGCTCACCACCGGGCAGTCGACGGTGTACTTGCGTCCAGAAGATGGGATTGCCAAAGATTTCGAAGAATTGGGGCGTTGGCTCAAAGAAATTGAAGCGACCATCGTACAGTTTGTCCCTTCGGTCTTTGCAGCGATGTTGGAACAGTTGCCGAAGGATACTTTCCATTCCTTGAAAGCTTTGATCCTGAGTGGCGAAGCATTGAAAACCCACTATCAATTTGACTTTCCAGTTTTCAATATTTATGGAAATTCAGAGTGTACGGCGCTGTCCACTTATTTTGAATTGTTCTCCAACTCTCCGGAAATTTACATCGGTAAACCCCTTCGGAATACCCGCATTTACATTTTGGATGCCGATAAAAATCCAGTGCCGATGAGCCAGACCGGAGAAATATTTATTTCTGGGTCATCGGTCGGATTGGGTTATTGGCGAGAGGAAGCTTTGACGGAAGAAAAGTTTCTCGACGATTGCTTTATTCCTTCTGCCAAAATGTTCCGAACCGGCGACATTGGGCGCTGGTTGCCGGATGGAAATATTCAGTACATCGGCCGTTCAGACCAGCAAGTGAAGATTCGAGGCATTCGAATTGAGCTGTCTGAAGTAGAACATGCACTGCTGAAGCATCCAATGATCGACGAGGCGGTGGTGCTTGTTCGCGACAATGGGGGAGAGGCTGCCTTGTATGCCTATTTGGTCGGACAGGACGAGCTGACTGTCAAGCTGGTTAGAACACACCTAGAAGCCCTTCTGCCGGATTATATGCATCCAGTGCGTTACCATCGCTTGGAGGCTTTGCCACTGAATTCGAATGGTAAAATTAATCGCCTTGCCCTGGGTACGATGACCGCCGAGCTGCTGGCTTCTGGAAGAAAATACATTGCGCCACAGACACCGGAGGAAAAGCAAATGGCTGCCATTTGGTCTGATGTTTTACAAGTGGAGAAAGTCGGAATGAGCGACAACTTTTTTGAGTTGGGTGGACACAGCCTCAATGCGACTCAAATGATGGCGCGCATTCAGCGACAGATGGGAAGCAAGGTGACCTTGCAGGATTTGTTTGCGCAGCCCAGAATTCAAGACTTGTTGTTGCGGATGGCGCAGCGGGAAAACCGAGCATTGGAAGCCATTCCAAGGATTGCCAAAGCAGATTTGTATCCACTATCTCATGCACAAAGAAGGATGTGGGTCTTGGATCAAATCGATGAAGATAAGATTGCTTACAACATACCCCGAGCGGTGCGACTGAAGGGTGTCTTTGAGCTGCAAGCTTTACAAACGGCACTCCACAACCTGAGCTTGCGACATGAAAGTTTGCGCACCGTATTTGTAAGTGAGCAGGGAGAACCCAAGCAAAAAATATATGAAAAGCCACTGACTCAGTTGGTGCAAAAAGACGTGAGTAGGGCCGTTGATCCCCTTCAAGCTGCTTTTGACTATGTATACAAAGATGCCACCACCTCTTTTGATCTCGAAAAGGGGCCTCTGCTTCGGGTGGCCTTACTCAAAGTTTTTGAAAACGACCATGTGCTGATGTTAAATATGCACCACATCATCAGCGATGGTTGGTCTATGCAAGTGTTGGTCAAAGACCTGATGCATTTTTACAATGCAGCCATCGATGGACAGGTCTTGGGGCAATCCGAATTGGTCTTGCAGTACAAAGATTATGCTGGATGGCACAATGAACTGCTGGACTCTGATACCTTCGGTACGGCACGCTCCTTTTGGCACGAGCAATTCCAAGGAAGCATTCCAGCCTTGCAGCTGCCGGCTGATTTTCCGCGCCCTGCTATTGCTGGTAGCGAAGGGCATACACTCAATTTTAGCTTCGACAAAGAAGTTACAGCCCAGCTTGAAAAGCTGTGTCGCAGCGAGCAGGTAAGTACCTACATGGCACTGCTGACCATCGTACATGTATTGCTGCACAAGTACAGTGGACAGGACGATATTATTACGGGCTCGCCAGTGGCCGGCCGGATGCATCCCGACTTGGAATCGCAAATCGGATTGTACATCAATACCATTGCCATCCGACAATCCATCCATCCACTTGAGCATTTTACAGACCTGTTGTCCAAGGTCCGACAAACTGTTACCAAAGCATTGGATTATCAAACTTATCCCTTCGATAAGTTGGTGACTGAGCTGGACTTGGCCAGAGATTTGAGCCGCAATCCGCTCTTTGATGTCATGGTCATTTTGCAAAACAACCCCAAAGAGGCGCTGGACCTCAGTGGTCTCAAAGCAGAACGCTTTTTTACGGATGCGCCCATCAGCAATTTTGATCTGACGTTTTCCTTCGTGCAGGTAGAGGAGTCGTTGCATTTGGCTTTGGAGTACAATACGGCACTCTTCAAAAAAGATCGGATGGAGCGGGTTTTCAAGCATTTGGAAACACTAATGAAACAAGTCTTGACGGAGCCTGAATCTCGAATCAGCGATTTGTCGATGACCAGTCCAGAGGAAGCCAAGCTTTTGCGTCAATTCAATGACAACATTCGCGAGTACAATTTAGACAGGACTGTACATGCTTGCTTCGAAGCTGTGGTGGCAGCGCAGCCCGCAAAGGTTGCTCTGCAGATAGGTGATCGCAAGCTGACCTATGGTGCGCTCAACGGCTTGGCCAATCGGATGGCACATTACCTGCGGGAGGAACACGCATTGCAGGCTGAAGATCGCGTCGCTTTGATGCTTGGAAGAAATGAATGGATGATTGCATCTGTCTTGGCCGTATGGAAAGCGGGAGCTGCTTTTGTACCGATCGATCCATCGTATCCAGATAGCCGAATTCAATATATGTTGGAAGATAGTGATGCGAAGCTCCTATTGACCGAAGCTTTCTGCCAGCCAGTCACCGACCGTACGCTTGTGCTGGTCGAAGACACGCTGAGCAAAAACACCAGCAATTTATCCCCTCATGCCGGCCCCAATAATTTGGCCTATCAGATTTACACTTCTGGTTCCACTGGAAGACCGAAAGGTGTAATGGTAGAACACCACAGCTTGGTCAACCTGGCGATGGGCCTTCGGGAATCCTACGCCTTGCCAGAAATGGATGTCTGTCTGTTGCAAATGGCGAGTTTCTCCTTCGACGTATTTGTGGGGGACATTCTTCGCGCTCTGTTGAATGGTGGGAAAATGGTGATTTGCCCGGAGGATGTACGGCTGGACCCCTTGGCCTTATCCTCTTTGATCAAAGAACACGAGGTCAATATTTTCGAAGCCACGCCTGGCTTGATTGTTCCCTTGATGGATTTTGTATACGAAAACAACATTCCATTCGACTGCCTAAAATTGTTAATTCTGGGTTCAGATACCTGCTCACCTCAAGCCTTCAATCGACTGCAATCGCGCTTTGGCGATCAGATGCGCATCGTCAATAGTTATGGTGTTACAGAGGCGACGATTGATTCGGGTTTTTACGAACCAGATTTAAACTCCGATGATACTTTGTCTTTGTTGGTGCCGGTTGGAAAACCACTTGCCAACATCCGTTATTACGTTCTGGATGGGCAGCAAAGGTTGGCGCCCATCGGCATCCCTGGTGAATTGTACATTGCCGGCGCTGGCGTAGCTCGTGGCTATGCGGGTCGGGAAAGCTTGACCGCTGCGCGCTTCCTGGTCGATCCCTTTTATCCGGATACGATCATGTATCGAACGGGAGATCACGCTCGTTGGCGGTCGGATGGTGAATTGGAGTTTTTGGGTAGATTGGACAACCAAGTCAAGGTTCGGGGCTATCGGATCGAATTGGGAGAAGTGGAAGTGGCCCTTGCTGGACTGGATGATGTGCAAGATGCGGTTGTTTGGACGGTAGAAGAGGGGGAGAACAAATATCTCTGTGGATGGTATTTGGCAGAAAGCACCTTGGCGGAGAGCGACTTGCAACAGGCATTGACGAAGTTGTTGCCAGCGTTTATGATCCCGTCTCGCTTTGTACATGTAGATGCTTTTCCTTTGAGTGTCAACGGTAAATTGGATCGAAAGGCTTTGCCAAAACCAGAAATGCAATCGCGTTCGGAATTCCATGAGGCGGATAATGAGAAAGAACAAATTCTGGTCGATCTGTGGCAGAATATCCTGGGTGTGGAGCGCGTCAGTACTACCGACAATTGGTTTTTCCTTGGTGGTGATTCCATCAAAGCCATTCAACTGACGGCAAAGCTCTATCAATACCAATTGAAGTTGGACATTCGCGATTTGTTTCGCCAACCCACCATCCGCGCACTGAGCAGCCTGTTGACGACACAAAACTTACAGATAGCGCAAGGGACGGTCGTTGGTGCATTGCCACTGACGCCAATTCAGCACACATTCTTCCATCTAAACCACCAGCAACGTCACCACTACAATCAAAGTGTGATGCTGCTGCGCAAGGACGGCTTTGATGCCGAGCGGGTCGAAGCTTGCTGGATGCGCCTGCTAGAACAACACGACGCCTTGAGAATGCGCTTTGAATACAAGGATCAAAATTGGACGCAGTACAACGAGGGGCTGGCAGGTCAGCATATGAGTCTAAAGACTTTTGATATTGGAGGAGCAAATGAAGCGATCGAAATTCCGAAATTGGCTGAAAGCATCCAAGCGAGCCTATCTTTGGAAAATGGACCGCTATCTGCCTTGGCCATATTTCACACCGAAAATGGAGACCATCTATTGATTGCTGTTCATCACCTCGTCGTCGATGGTGTCTCCTGGCGAATTTTACTGGAAGATTTTAACAGCCTCTACGAATCGCAAGAAGTCATTTCAGAGGTCGAGTTACCAGCAAAAACACATTCATTTCAGCATTGGGCCAGAGGACTTGAAAATTACGCCCAAAGTACCAAACTGGCTCGTGAAATTCCTTATTGGCAAAAGCAGGTCGAGCTGCCAGTGGCACAACTGAAAAGTACAGCTCAGCCTAAAACCAATTTTCAGGAAGATGCCCGAGAGTTGTCTTTCGAACTAAGTCGCGAAACAACGGCGGCCCTACTGCGAGAAACACAACAGGCATACAATACAGAGATCAACGACCTGCTGTTGACGGCTCTGGCCTTGGCCCTGCAGGCTCGAACCGGCGAATACAGCTTCCGGATTTGTCTGGAAGGCCATGGACGCGAAGCGATTCTGGAAGATGTTGACATCAGCCGCACGGTCGGATGGTTTACATCGGAATTTCCCTTCGTACTATCGCTGAAAAAAGGCGAAGACATTTCCCATCACATTCGCTCCATCAAGGAAGCACTGCGCGCCGTACCGAAAAAAGGAATTGGCTATGGTATCCTGAAGTACATGCGAAAGGCTTTTACAAAAGATGTACATCCACAAATACTGTTCAATTACCTCGGCCAGTTTGACGAAGACCTTCAAGAGGGTGCCATCCAAATGTCGCCTTGTGAACACGGACCCAGCTCCGGAGCGCAAACCGATCGAGAATATGCACTGAACATCAACGGATTGGTTTTACAAGGGCAATTAAAGGTGGTTTTAGATTACCATCGGGAGGCGTTTGCACCAGCATATTTGGAAGCTTTTATGGGGCGTTTTGAGGAATATTTGCTGGCGCTGATTGCACATTGTCGACAGCTAAAGACCACCCGCTTTACACCTGCTGACTTTGGAGATACCGACCTATCGCTGGAAGAGCTTGCAATGATTCAGGCGGAATCTTCTACAGCCATTGAGAAAATATTTCCACTGACCCCTATGCAGGAAGGCATGCTTTTCCATACGCTTTTTGACGGAAGTGGTCAGGCTTATTTTCAACAGTTTACCTTGGACATCAGCGGTCAGTTGAACCCTAAATCATTGGAGGCAGCGTTCAACCAAGTGATCGATCGATACGATATTCTTCGGACGGCCTTCTTCCATCGTGGATTGCGCAAATCGCGGCAAGTTGTCTATAAGTCGCGGCCCATTGAACTGGAAGTGAAAGACCTTCGTTCCCTGGATGCTGCTGCCCAGCAAACTGCCTTGGAAGCAGAAAAACAACGCGATACAGACAGAGGATTTGATTTGAAAACAGATGCTTTGATGCGGGTGATCCTGCTTCAAACGGCAGATGAAAGTTGGCAGTTGATTTGGAGCCACCACCACATTTTGATGGATGGTTGGTGTATGGGGACCATCATCGAAGAAATATTCCTTTCCTACAAAGCTTTCAAAAGCGATGCAACAGCTGAATTGGCTCCGGTCCTACAATTTGATCGCTATGTGGATTGGTTGCAAGAATGGGATGAGACCGAGGCGAAGAACTACTGGAAAAGGTCGCTTTCAGACTTTGAAGAAAAAACGGGCATTCAAGGATTGCATACCCTTTCATCAGCTTCTGATTTTGTGCAAGGTGAATACATTAAATACCTCGATGCCAATTTGAGCCGGGCGCTCTCAGCTTTGGCCCAGGAGCAGGGCGTCACTTTGAACCATGTGGTGCAGGCCATTTGGACGGTCATTTTGCAACGTCACAATCGGAGAGAGGATGTTGTTTTTGGTGCTGTGGTCTCAGGTCGTCCGCCAGAATTACAAGGCAGTTCGGATATGGTCGGCTTGTTTATCAATACCATTCCGATTCGCGTTCAGGCTGATGGCCAAACGAGCTTTTCCGGCTTGTTGACACAGTTGCGTGAGCGATATGCAGAAGCCAGTCAAAACGGTTATTTGCCTTTGTCAGAAATCCAATCCTACAGTCCACTGAAGCACGATTTGGTAGATCATATCTTGGTCTTCGAAAACTTCCCGGTCGATCCGGGGCAGGAGCGCGATACGGCAGACGAGCTTGGGTTCCAAGTCAACGGCGCTGATTTCTACGGTCGTAACAATTACGATTTGGCCTTGGTGGTTGTACCGGGCGAACAACTGGCCTTGCGCTTTGTCTTCAACAAATCCATTTATGCCGATGGACAGATCGAAAGCTTGGGTCTTCAGTTCAAGCATTTGGCCCATACGATGGTTGCATCTGCCGAGCAAAAACTATCGGAGGTTGGATTGCTTCCTGCCGACCAACAAAAAGAAATATTAGCCCGCTTTGACTTCAGTCAGCTTGCTTTTCCAAAAGAAGATACCATTACAAGCGTCTTTGATCGAATGGTGAAAGCTCATCCAGCTAAAGAGGCGGTGGTGAATGGTCGAAATCGCCTAACTTATCGCCAATTGGATCAAACTTCTAACCAAGTAGCCAATTGCCTGATGGCCAAAGGCATCCAAGCGGGTGATCATGTTGCCATTTCGCTGGAACGATCTACGAACTTTGTCGCTGCCATTCTGGGTGTCCTCAAAGTTGGCGCGACCTATGTACCCATCGATCCAAGTTACCCATCTGATCGCAAGCAAATGATGATGCAGGATGCGACAGTGAAAGGCTTGATCGTCGACGGCTATGAATCGCTGGTTGATGTTGGACAAAACGGCCATACGCCACAGTTGGTAGACCTGGGGTCTAGCGAATTTGATAGTGCCTCAATGGCGCCCGTAGCCAAGTCCGCCAGTCCGGATACGGTTGCTTACATGATCTATACTTCCGGTTCGACTGGTCGGCCGAAGGGCGTTCGAATTACCCACCGGAACGTTGTTCGCCTGTTGTTCAACGAAGAGGTTTTATTTGACTTTTCAGAAAAAGATACCTGGACAGCTTTTCACTCTTTCTCCTTCGACTTTTCCGTGTGGGAGCTATTTGGTGCTTTGTTGTATGGCGGCAAGTTGGTCATAGTACCAACGGCAGTGGCAAAAGACCCAGTGGCCTACGTGACTCTATTGCAGGAAGAGCAAGTAAGCGTCTTGAACAGCACCCCCGGCTACTTTTACAGCTTGATGTCAGCCAGCCTAAAAGTCGATCTTTCAAAATTCCATTTGCGCTATGTCATCTTTGGAGGTGAGGCATTGTCTCCTACCAAATTAACGAATTGGCAAGCAGCCTTCCCCAGCGTCGAGATGATCAATATGTATGGTATCACAGAGACAACGGTGCATGTCACATTCAAGAAGATTGGAGCAGCCGAAATGACCAGTGGCCGAAGCAACATCGGTGGACCAATCCCGACCCTTTCTGTATTGGTCATGGATCAATACATGCAATTGCTACCAATCGGCGTGGCAGGAGAACTGTGTGTCGGCGGCGAAGGACTAGCGGTTGATTATTGGCAAAGGGAGGCACTGACAGCTGAAAAATTTGTTGCCCATCCTTTTAAAGACAACAAGAAAATCTATCGTTCCGGTGACTTGGGACGCTACCTCCCGGGTGCTGATTTAGAGTACCTTGGACGAATCGACCAGCAAGTAAAGATTCGGGGCTTCCGGATCGAGTTGGGTGAAATACAAAACCAGATAGAAGCCCATCCGGCGGTCGACCAGGCACTGGTAATGGCCAAGGAAGGCGCAGAAGCAGAACGCTACCTCATCGGCTGGTACTGCTTAAAGCCAGCTGCGATGGAAGTGGACCTGGGCGCGTGGTTGCAAGAAAGACTACCGGAATACATGCTGCCATCTCATCTGTTGGAAATCGATCAATTCCAGTTGAACCACAATGGTAAGATTGATCGGAAGGCATTGCCAATGCCTGGTATGCAGCAACTTCAAAATACCTATGTCGCAGCTCGAGATGAGATGGAAAGAGGCTTGGTCAAAATTTGGCAGGATGTGCTGGATTTGGAACGGATTGGTGTACAGGATAATTTCTTTGAACTGGGCGGAAACTCCATTCGAGCCATCCGGATCATCAACCAGATTCAAGATTGGCTAGATGAAATCGTTCATGTGGCGGCCATCTTTGAGAGTCCGACCATAGAAGGTTTGGCCACGAGGTTGCGGCACACGGAGGCCAAGCAAAGAAGTGAAGTTGATGCAGAAGCGATTCGCACTTTCCGCTCTCTGATTCCTCCAGTCGATGCTTCTACAGACAAGGTAGGGGCCAACCCTAGGTGCATTTTCGTTCTATCACCACCGCGCTCCGGTTCGACCCTATTACGAGTCATCCTGGCAGGCCATCCGATTTTGTTTGCCCCACCAGAATTGGAGCTTCTTTCCTTTGGTGATATGGCAGAGCGGGCCGAAGTCCTGTCTGGTTCGCAGAGCTTTTTCTCCGAAGGACTCCTACGTGCCATCATGGAAATTGAAAACTGTGATGGGGATGCGGCCAAAGCCATCGTCGAGGAGATGGTCGAAAAAAGGGTCTCTGCAACTGAGATGTACCAATGGCTACAAGATCGACTAAAAGGAAGATTGCTCGTGGATAAAAGTCCGAACTATGCTTTGGATCGGGCTACTTTAGAGCGGGCCGAGGCAGCTTTTGACGCGCCTTTTTTCATCCACCTGACGCGTAATCCATTTGGCATGATTCGCTCTTTTGAGGAAGCGAAAATGGAGCAGATATTCCGCCACGACAATGATTTTTCCAGACGGGAATTGGCAGAGTTGTCCTGGGCCGTTAGTCACGACAACATTCAAAACTTCCTTCAAAATATTCCAGCGGATCGGCAGTTCGAATTGCGTTACGAAGACATGGTGCAAGAGCCCGAGGCGACCATTGCTGCTCTTTGTGAAGCCATTGGCATCGACTTCAAGCCAGAGATGCTAGAGGTCTACAAGCAAGGAGAGACTCGTATGACCGATGGGGTACACGAAGAGTCCAGAATGATTGGTGATGTAAAATTCCACAGGCATCAGAAAATTAATTCGGCGGCAGCCAGTCGTTGGAAGTCTTATTTTAAGCACAATTTCCTATCCGAGTTTAGCCTGAAATTGGCAGCCGAACTCGGGCATTTAGAAGCGATAGATTTCGGTCGACTGGCCATCACGGCGGTAGATAAAGCTAATGATTATCCACTGTCGAATGCTCAGAAGCGCCTTTGGGTATTGCAAGAATTGGGAGAGGCAGGTGCGGCTTTCAACATTCCTTCGGCTTTCCGGATGGAGGGACCTCTACAGGTAGAAGCCTTTGAAGTGGCCTTACAAAAATTAGCTGCTCGACATGAGATACTTCGGACCGTTTTCCGAACGGTAGATGGCTTGCCAAGGCAAATGATCTTACCCATCGAATCTTTTGAATTCGTTCAGGAATCGGAGGATTTACAGTCGGAAGATCAGCCATTGGAAAGCGCATTGGCTCGTATTCATGCAGTTGCCAATGAAGCTTTTGATTTGGCAGAAGGTCCTTTGTTGCATTCAAAAATTTACAAGATCGGACCGGATACGCACATCTTTTATTTCAACATCCACCACATATTGGCAGATGGTTGGTCGATGAAAGTCATCGTCAATGATTTGCAACAGTTGTACGTAGCGGCACAGAAAGGGGAGGAGGCTGTTTTGCCAGAATTGTCCATTCAATACAAAGACTTTGCGAGTTGGCAGCAGAAAATGTTGGAAGTTTCAGAAGGGAAAGAAGCCCGTGATTATTGGTTGAATCAATTGAGTGGAAATATTCCGGTAGCCACTTTCCCGGAAGATCACAGTCGTCCACCGATTCAAACCTACAAGGGCGCGCACTATGAATTTCGGATTGGTGGTCAGTTGGTAAAAGACATGCAGGCATTTTGTCGGGCCAACAATACCAGCTTATTTGTTGGATTGAATGCGATTGTAAAGGTATTGCTGCATCGCTATACAGGCCAAACAGACATTATCATTGGCAGTCCGATCGCGGGTCGAGAACAGTCCGTTTTGGAATCTCAGATTGGACTATACACCAACATGCTGGGTTTGCGCGATCAAATTCGACCAAAAGAATCCTTCCGTCAGTTTTTGGCAGCCGTCAGTCGCAATAGCAGTCAGGCACAGCGTTATCAGCACTACCCGTTTGATCGATTGGTAGAAGATTTGGATTTGCAAAGAGACCTCAGTCGGACGCCCCTTTTCCAGGTTGTCTTGGCACTGCAGGATAGTGAACAAAAGTCGGGTGGTTTTTCTGGTCTAACGATTGAGCCTGTTTCGAGTGGTGGCAACTCTAGTCTGTTTGATCTATCGTTTTATGTGGCAGAACACAAGGGTCATTTCCGATTCGACTTGGAATACAATCCCGATTTGTACCTGCCGGAAACCATTCAGCGATTGGCCACCCATTTTGAGGCATTAATGCACAATGCCATTCACCAAGCCGATCTTCCGATTGCCCAATTGGAATTGCTCCGGGAAGAAGAGCGCTATCATTTGTTGCACAAGTTCAATCCTGTTAATACGGATTATCCCTTGGATGAACCTATTCATTGCCTTTTTGAAAAAATACAAGCCGATCAGCCGACAGCCGTTGCGGTAGTCTTTGGCCAAGAGCAGATGAGTTATAAAGCATTGAATGCCTTTGCGAATCAAATTGCCCATGCCATGATGGATAAAGGTTTGCAAAAAGGACAGATTGTCAACCTTGCTTTATCCACAGGTTTTCACTTAATCGCCGCCGCCTTGGGCGCCTTCAAAGCCGGGGCAGGCATCACCCTGGTCGATCCGGTTTTACCAGAAGCGCGTCAAGCCTTTATTCTAAAAGATACCGGCAATCATTTTCTGTTGAGTGAAACAAATACGGCAGAAGCGAACAATGGACGCTTTTTACATTTGAATGCTGGTATGAGGAGCTTAGAAGGTTGGTCAGACCGCAATCCAGACCTGACCATTACAGTCGACAGCCCTGCCGTTGTACAATACTCCTCGGGCTCGACCGGACAACCCAAGGGCGTCATTTTGAACCATCGGAATATGGTCAATGTCATGGCTTGGTTTGCCGATTACTTCTCTGTTGGTGCAGCGGATGTCATTCCTCAGAAAACGACGATCAGTTTTGCGGATGCTCAGATGGAAATGTTGCTGCCCCTGACCTTTACGGGCGGAGCCGTTTATCTGCGACCCTACGATGGCATCAACCAGGATTATCCGGAGATGGTCGACTGGATGAAAAACATCAAAGCGACGATCTTGCAATTTGTTCCTTCGGTGTTTGATAACCTAATGCGCTTTGCCGACATCCATTCTGTGCCGAGCGTACGAGCATTGATCTTGAGTGGAGAGGCCCTGTCTCGCGTATACGAACTGCCTTTCCCGGTTTACAATTTATATGGAAATTCCGAATGTGCGATTTTCAGTACCGTTTGGAAAATGCCCCCTGCTGCATCGACCATTTTCATTGGGCGGCCCATCGAAAATTCGCGGACCTATATTTTGGACGAGTACAACAATCCGGTGCCAATCGGCGTGACTGGTGAGATATACACAGGTGGAATTTCTGTGGGAGATGGCTATTTGAACTTACCAGAATTGACAGCCGAGAAATTTAAAGACGATCCGTTTTTGGACGGCGCCAGGATGTACAAAACCGGTGACCTGGCCCGTTGGTCGGCAGATGGTAATATCGAGTATTTGGGGCGCCAGGATTTTCAGGTGAAGATTCGAGGTGTGCGCATCGAGTTGCAAGAAGTTGCTCATGCTTTGCAGGAATTGTCAGCAGTCGACGAAGCCTTTGTCATCGATATGAAGGACGAAGAGGGCCACAAATACCTATGTGCTTACATCATATCCAAGCAACAGTGGTCGGTCGAAGATTTGCGCAGTGAGATAGGCGAGTGGTTACCTGCCTACATGATTCCCGATCGTTTTGCCGCCATCCATGAAATTCCTTTGACCTTAAATGGCAAGATCGACCGCAGCAAGTTGCCCGATCCATTGAAGACAGAAGCAAGAACCCATATTGAGTTTGTGCCAGCCAGAAATGAGATGGATGAAAAATTGATTGCCATTTGGGAAAAGTTGCTGGGATTGAGCGGCATTGGTATACGGACACACTTTTTCGAGGCGGGTGGCAACTCCTTAAAGGTCATGGCTTTGTCGGCAGAGTTGGAACGCTTAACTGGGCGGCGGATGCGACTGGCCGAAATCTTTAAGCGGCCTCGTTTGGAAGATATGAGCGATTATGTTGCAGGCTCCGAAGAGACCCATTCGGGTTTGGAGATCATGCGCTTGAGCGAAGGTGGTTCGGAGAACATCTTCTGTTTTCCACCTATCATAGGAGATGCATTGATTTTTATGGAGGTGGCCAAGCGATTGACAGACAAAACGGTATTCGGCATCAACTATGTCGAAACAGATAATGTCATTCAGCAGGCAGCTGATTTGGTGGAGTCTGAACAAAGACAAGGCACACTCAGTCTGATGGGCTATTCCGCAGGCGGAGGATTCGCCTTTAGTGTAGCCTGCGAGTTGGAGCGCCGTGGTCGAAAAATCGAGCGACTGGTGCTGATTGATTCGGCAGCGCGTCAGGAGGCTCATTTCCCAAGCGATGAAGAAGCGATGGCTTATGCCCAACAAATGAAGCAACAATTTTCTGCCTTCTTCTCCCAATCGAATGCCGATGCCGAATGGATGGAGCGACAACTCAAGCGCATCGAATCCTATTACCGTTTTTCTTGTGCCAATGTACACCAAGGACAGATCGACGCACCGATCGACCTACTAAAGTCGACCGATGTTCCCGATGCTGTTGCCGAAAGAATGAAACATTGGGCGCATTCCACCCAACAGACTTACCAAACCCACAGGGGGTACGGTAGGCATGAAGAAATGCTATATCCTGGCTTTGCCGAGCAGAACATCCAACTTATTCGTCGGATACTGAATGGCGAGCTGGTCTATTCTACATACTGGAACGACTCGGAGGAGAAAGTTTCTTCCGAAACGGTATATCCGAAATGAGAATGTGTATGGGGACTATAGATTCCTCCAAAAAACGGAGGGGACGTATCGCCCGGATTTTTGAAAGGTGGTATGATTTTTAAAAACTTAAAATTTGGTAAATATGGTTGATTATCAAGCGAGAAAGCTTGCCTTGGCTGCTTTTGGCAAACAACTCAAAGAACCGGAAACCAGAGAGGCCATCGTGGCTGCTTACATGGCGGACACTTCCTTTACCAGGGAGAACATCCTGTACAGGGAAGTTCACCTTCCGGCAACACTTGTTCAAAATTTTGGTGCGAATAACATCTATGCACAAGCCTTCGATGTAAGTCCGGCCGAGCGACAGCCGATCGGAACGGTTGCAGTGTTGTTGCCGAAAAATTCCGTTGGGCAGGTTTCGGGTAAATCCGTCTTCAGCTCTTTTTATATGGGCAACCGAACCATCGTAAAACTTCCAAGGCAGCTGTCCCGAATTTCTCCGATTTTCGAAGAATTGATTATGGCCAATTTGCCAGGTGTGAGCATTGCGCCAAGAGAGGAGTCTTCTGCCAGCTTTTTGCGTCGTTGCATCCTCGACCCGACCATCGATGCTGTTGTCATTTATGGAGACGATCGCTGGATCGACCAATACAAAAACCTGGCACGCCGTACTGGTACGAAAGTGATCTTCGAAGGTCCCGGCAACGATCCCCTGGTGGTCTTTCCGGATTCAGACCTGGAGTCAGCAGTCGACGGTGCCATCCGTTGCGGCCTAAACAATGGTGGCCAGTCTTGCTCTGCTCTGGAACGCTTTTACATCCACGATTCCATCTACGAAGCATTTTCAGCCCTGCTGGTTGAGAAGCTAAAAGCGGTTAAGCACGGCGAGCCACAAGAGGAGGGTGTTACCCTTGGACCGATTTATTCTGACAAAGTCCTACACAAAATTCAACAACAAATCAAGGAGGCCGTCAACGGTGGTGCCAACTTGGTTTTGGGTGGTGACATTTACCGAGGACGCACGACTGGTATGGGCATCGTCAGTCCAACAGTATTGACCGATTGTGTCAATGAAATGACGGTGGTCAGAGATGAAACCTTTGGGCCGGTCTTTCCACTGGTGCGATTTGGCGACGATCTTCAAAGCCTGTTGCTACAAGTGGACGACACCCGCTATGGACTCAACGCGGCTGCCTATGGCAGTTGTCCGCCTGAATTTGCAGATTATCTAGAGCGTTCCCACAAAAATGTCTATTACAATTCGACGGCTTCTTGTCCGGAAAATGGACCGAGTAGAATCATCGATGGTGGTTACAAACGATCGGGTTTTGTGTGGGAATGGGAAGGCAATAATTTCATCCATCGGGAAGGCAAGCGCCTGCTCCTGGACGAACTATCGCTGCCTTTGCAAGCCGTCAAACGGATTTCAAAAAAAGAAACTGCTTTAGCAGTGTAACGAATGGCTAACAAAATTGCCTGTAATTAATTCAAGTTGCGATGGTCAATCTGCCTGCTAGTAGGTAGGGATTCCATGCGATGTTATTCGTTCATTGCAGCCTGGATGACATAAGATAAAAAGCTAATCTTTCTGAATTGTCGGAGTAGTCTATTGCTAAGTGATATGGCAGTTTCATGTAGCTGTTTTTTAGCCTCGCTACTTCAATCTTATTCTTTATTAATTGACCCTAAAAAAAATTGAATGCACACTTCAAAAATTAATCAGGAAAGCAAACCAGTTCGCAAACTTATTGTGCTTGGAGGTGGCAGTGCCGGTTGGATGTCCGCTGCATTTTTGAATCACGCCCTCGGAAAACAAGTTCAGGTTTGTCTGGTAGAATCTCCGACCATCGGTAGAATCGGTGTAGGAGAAGCGACACTTCCTACAATAAAGGAAGATTTTTTCGACTTTTTGGGAATTCCCGAAAGTGAATGGATGCCAGCTTGTAAGGCGACTTTCAAGATGGGTATCAAGTTTATGAATTGGTTGAAAAGTCCGGAAGAAGGTGGTGATAAGTATTACCACTGCTTTGGGGAAATTCCCAGCATTGGAGAAGTTCCACTGTCTCATATCCTATACAAAAAATGGGCAGAAGAAGGTGGTGTTGCTTTGGACAAGAGCTGCTATACTTCTCCCCACTATTGCGAACGCCACCTGGCACCTAAAATGTCGGATGGGCGGAAGGTAGAGCATTACGCTTATCACATCGATGCGCAATTGGTCGCCGACTTTTTGCGCGATCGTTCGGTGGAGCGCGGTGTGGAACACATCTATGACAACATCGTTCATGTTCATTTGAATGAAGAGGGCAACATCGGTTGGTTGGTCGGCGAAAATGGCGACAAGTACGAAGCCGAAATGTACGTTGATTGCACCGGTTTCACGGGCGCCTTACTGGGCAAGGCATTGGGAGAACCCTGGATTGATTTCAATGATACGCTGTTGACCGATAGCGCCGTGGCCATCAATATCCCTGGCAATCCAAAGGCAGAACAAATTCGTCCTTACACCAGCGCTACGGGTATGAAGCATGGCTGGCTTTGGGAAACGCCACTCTTTGGCAGGACCGGCAATGGCTATGTATACTCTAGCCAGTTCGTCAGCCAAGAAGATGCAGAGGCTGAATTGCGCCAGCACTTTGGAGAGCGAGCCGAAGGCCGCGATGTTCGCCACATTCGCTTCAGAACGGGCCGCCGCCGTCGTTCATGGGTGAAAAACTGCGTAGGCATCGGTTTGGCGAGTAGCTTCCTGGAGCCATTGGAGTCTACAGGCTTGTACTTCGTCTATGCAGCCTTGCACCAATTCATTCGCCATTTCCCATCGGGAGATGTCAATCCGGTCCACCGCAAAGCTTTCAATGAGCGCGTTTCTTATATGGTGGAAGATGTCAAGGATTTCATCATCATGCACTTCATTACAGCCGGCCGCAAGGATACGCCATTTTGGAGAGCTGCCAAGGAGGTGAAAATTCCGGATTCTCTACAAGAGATATTGGATAAGCAAAAGGCGGGTCTGCCCATCAAGATGAGCTACCACGGTAATAAGTCTCTGTACTCGACTTTTGAATCCAGTTTTGATCGCTTCTGGACCAACAGTAATTACCAGGCAGTATTGGCAGGCGTCAACTATCTACCAGATGAAATACTACCGATTTTGAATCTTCGTCCGGACCTGATGCAAAAGGGTGAGCTGCAGCTTGAAAAAATCCGGAAGGAAGTTCGCCACCGACTTGCTTCTCTGCCGACCCACTACGACTTCTTGAAGGGTATTCACCAGCCCAAGGAAGTGGAGCAGGTCTCCTAGCACGCACGTGTCTAACATACTTTTATAATGAGACGAGAGGGAACATTTCCCTCTCGTTTTTTTTGCCTACTGGGAGGCAAATTAATTATTACGGTCTTTCTCAACAATACAGGACAGCCATCTCTACGACAAACTTGAGATTGACGGGGTCCAAGGCGATGTAAAAATCCAACTGAGCGATGTTCATCAGGGTACCGTTGCTTCTCTGTGGCCGTTTTGACCGGGCTAGTGCGACGGCCTTGTCATAAATTTCTCTTTGTGTTTTTGAGGATATAGCTGCCTCGCTGCATACATCCAGGCAAAATAAGGCGTCGCTTTCTATGGTGTTTGGAAGGTTTGGATCGATTCCGAAATAAAGAACTTCGGATTCCCCGCCGAAGCCGCAAAAACTAAAAAGTTCTCCACAGCCTTTGCTTCCTCCATCATCCAATGTTCCCTTGGAATCTGTTAGTACAGGAGGGGAGATTTCACTTGATGAGCAAGAGAATTCGCGCAATGTGGCCAGGTCTCGGACTCTACGGGCAGGTCTAAAGCAGGACTCTACAGGGTCCGGCCCAAAACTCAAAACAGAGAGTTCAGAATTTAGTGCTTGCTCTGATCCGGTCATTGGGTTTAGATCGTCTTCTGATTTTTGGCAACTAATCACTAGAGCGGTAGCGGTTACTAGTACGATGGCTAAAAACGAACTTCTAGAAAATTTCCACATAAGAATTTGATTTTTTTAAATGGTTAATAAGTGTATTGGGATGAAGGTCTCTACGCACTCAATGTATGGCAGATGGCATTGAATTATTTGACCATTTATTTTACGGTGGGATTGATTTATTTTTCAGTAGGATGGATCGAGGGATGTAAACGACTCAAGGATGAAGGCTTTTTTGTAAAAATTGCATTAAATAGTGCAATACCTTGTTTTTTATAAAATTCTTAATTAATTTAATATTTTGTTTGCGTTGTTGTTCGTTTAAATTATTAAAAATATT
>JBCCSZ010000047.1:0-32184 GCA_039199225.1 Bacteroidota bacterium | reverse complement strand
GGCATTTCTCCTTGGAAGCGCTTTTCTGCTACCAAGACCATGCACGACCTTCGAGAACATTATCGCTCAGCGGCCAGTACAGCTCCTCCGACAGATAAAACCGAGCTGGAAGGCGGCGTTCAGATGATCAACAATTACATTATTGGCATCAAAGATGCAGAGACCAACGATCAGTTAAAAATGATCTACAATAATTTCTAAAAATAAATTAGACTAAAAAATAAGGAGCCGGATGGAGATGTCATTCCCATTCGGCTTTTTTAATAGCAAACTTGGAATGTTCATTCCAACCGACTATATTTGTATGGTGAACAAAAAATCGGATATATTAGAGGCAGCCCTTCAGCTATTGGCTGTCAATGGTGTACACGCCACTCCCATGTCTGCCATTGCAAAGGCTGGTCATACAGGGATGGGAACCATTTACAATTTGTTTGCCACAAAGGAAATCTTGATCAATGCCATCTATGTAGAGATCAAAAGACGAGAGGAAGTATTGCTACTAGTGCCGCATAGAAAACGAACCATCAAATCTCAATTCGAACATTTCTATCTGCTGATTACTAACTTTTATTTAAAAAATCCGGCTTGCTACAAGTTTATGAATCAACTGCATGCATCGCCCATTATAACTGATGAAAGCAGGCAAGAAGGTCGCAGGGCTGTTCGGCCCGTTATAGAGGTCATTGAGGCTGGTCAAAAGGAAGGTATCTTAAAAAATATTGATCAGGAGGAACTGTTACTATTTATCGCAGGCGCCATTTCGTCTCACTTGGATTCGCTGATCAACCCTGATTTAAAAGTAGTTAAAAAGCCTTCTTTCAAAAATCAACTGCGTCTCGTTTGGGATGCCATAAAGAAATAATTTTTTTCCCTTAAGAATGGAATGAACATTCATTCCAAAAATAAAATCAATTATGCAAACAATTTTCATGACCGGTACTTCAACCGGATTGGGTAAAGCTGCCGCCGAACTATTTGCTGAAAAAGGCTGGAAAGTCATTGCGACGATGAGAAATACCGCCAAGGGGGAGGAGATGGCCAAGCATCCTAATATCCACCTTTTACCCTTGGATGTAACCAACACAGCACAAGTCCAAAAGACTGCAGCCGAGGCCATCGCAATGGGCGACATTGACGTTGTTTTCAACAATGCTGGCTATGGCTTGGCAGGACCGTTTGAAGGGGCTACAGATGAACAGATTTTACGCAATATAGATACCAACCTCATCGGCGTCATGAGGGTTGTCCGCGCCTTCTTGCCACACTTCCGAGCTAAGGGAAGCGGTTTATTTCTAACGACGACTTCCATCGGAGGAAGCATCGGTCTGCCGTTCAATTCTGTATACCACGCCACTAAATGGGGCTTGGAAGGATGGAGTGAAAGCATGGACTTGGAGCTGAGAAAATTTGGTATTGGCATCAAGACGATTGCACCCGGTGGTATTAAGACCGATTTTGCCAGCCGCTCCCTTGATATGTCAAAGCACGAGGCTTACCAAGAATTGCTGCAAAAGGCTCTGAATGTTTTCATGTCTCCGGAGAGGGCTAATAGCTATTCTTCTGCCGAGGCCATTGCCGAGGTCGTATACGAAGCTGCCACTGATGGCAAGGACCAACTTCGGTATTTTGCCGGAGATGACGCCAAGACTTACTTCAAGATGAGACAAGACGTTGGCTACATTGCGTTTCGAAACGAGATCAGCAAATCCTTTTTTGGAGAATAAACGCGCAAGAAAAGACATACCACACAAGAGGGCTGTTCTGGAATATCCGGAACAGCTCTTATTCATTGATACAGACATTTGTATAAACGGTTTAATCGGACAAGTTGGAACGATCAATCATCCCGTTTGCTTTTTCTTACTTTTTATTCTAATTTTAATTAAAGTTGCGATTCGTTGGCTTGAATATTTTTAAAATGCTCCTTGATGTCTTTCATTTCCTGCCCAGATTGGAAAGATGGGATCGCAACTTGGGTTACTTTTATTTAAGCCCAAAGAAGCTTGTGAAATGGATGCTGCCGGAATCTTACACTCCTTAAATGGCCTCAGTCAAAGCATGGCCCGAGCGGGTCGAATCGATGATTTGCTCTGGCAAGTCA
Organism: Bacteroidota bacterium; assembly: GCA_039199225.1. Taxonomy (GTDB): domain Bacteria; phylum Bacteroidota; class Bacteroidia; order Chitinophagales; family Saprospiraceae; genus JBCCSZ01. The sequence continues at coordinate 30,080 of JBCCSZ010000047.1, read as the reverse complement.
CCAACCATTGCAGTCGGTTTTTGCAGTTGGATGATTTTGTTATCTACACCCGTAAGGAAAAGGCCAACAGCTTGATTCAGTCGGCAGCACATGGCGCTAAATGCCATTCCAAGAACGCCATTGCCAACCCTTTGGAGTTGCCCATCGGCACAGGTATCGTAGGGATGACTGCCCTAACACAAAAACCACTGTTGGTAAACGACACACGCCAGAATGCTCATTACCTGGTCGATGGAGAGCATCGCCTGTCCGAGTTGGCCGTCCCAATCATTTGGAAAGATACGGTCATAGGCGTCATTGATTCAGAGCATCAGCACCGCGGTTTTTTCTCTTCCACCTATGTAGACGCCTTCTGTTTGATCGCCAACCTATGTGCACCTTTCATGCATCAGTTGATCCAAAAGGACAAGAAAAAAATCAGCGCCGATAACAAGCATTTTGAAGAACTCCTTTTTCTTTTCGACAGGAAAAATATCCATAGAGACAAATCGCTTTCCCTCCAAAGTACTGCCAAAGAGTTGGGTATTTCAGCTGTTTATCTCTCCAATATCGTCAACCAGATTTCCGGCCAGTCTTTCAGCTATCTGGTCAACAAATACCGCATTCGGGATGTACAACAGTCCATCCGGAAAGGTCAACACCAATGTTACAATTTGCTGGCGCTGGCTTATCAGGCAGGTTTCAATTCCAAGTCCAGCTTCAACTATAATTTTAAACTACATACCCAGCAAACACCTTCAGACTTCATTAAAAGAGTCAAGTTGTAAATCCTCTCTAAAATGCGTCCGGATTATTATGCACTTTAATATGTAGGACGATTTAAGTCGTCAATACTCCTACTTTCGATAGAACCTATTTTCGTTTCCATATCCTGGAAACAAAAGAGCCTACCTACGAATTTCAGTGAAAAAGTGAACTGCCTCTTGGCAGACGTAACCTCTATTACAAGACACTTTTCAAACCAATTCACATGAAAAAGCAAACCTTCTTCAAAACACTGTTATTCTTTCTGCTAGGCATTGTCTTTACCGCCCATCCGGCCTTTGGACAATTCAACACGATGACCGGATCGGTCAGCTATCAAAATATTCCACAGTCAGACTTCGAAGGGACAGGTGCCTGGCAGTTTGTCGGCTCAGCCAACACCATCAACTACCCCAATGCCCCCTCTGGCAACAAAGTCTTATTCCTCCGTGGCCAAGGCACCGCCTACCAAAACATCGTCGTATCACAAGCCGGTTGTTTTCGCTTCGACATCCAAGCCGCTCAAGCATCGACTACCGGAAACAACAGCTTCAGCATTTACATCGAGGGACAAGAAGTGGTAGAAGTAACGCCAAACAGTACCGCTTTTAATACCGTCCATTCCGTCGCCTTTACCCTCGACCCAGGTATTTATGTTCTAGAACTCAAAGGACTACTGTCGACACCTTATGCCGTTTTATTGGATGATATTCAATTGGCTCGCCTGCCCTGTTGGTCGGACGCCAGTAATTGGAGCTTGGACAGTGTTCCGGGTCCTACAGATACGGCCTTTGTCGCAATGGACAAATTGGTGGTCTTAAACGATAGCGCGCATTGCCATTCCATCCGGGTCATGGGAAAATTTCTTGCTGCCAACAATGTCGATCTAAAACTGGACGCCAATATGTTTATGGTCATGCAGCAAAATGGCCTGTTGGAATGGGGTCAGGCCCATACGCCTTATGAAATCAAGGGTGTCTTCACCCTGCACGGCAACATCGGATTGGCCCAGGCTGGTATGCAGACGGCTGCACTGATGGTGATGGACAAAGCAAAATTGCAGCTGCACGGCAAGCCCAGAGATTCCTGGACACAGCTCGGCGCCCATGCCAACCAAGGCACCAATCAAATAACCCTCAAAGAGCCAATGGATTGGAAAGTCGGAGACTTGATCGTCATTGCCTCAACCGATTTTAATGCACATCAGGCAGAGACCAGGCTTATCAGCCAAGTGAGCGGTGGTGGCACCACCTTCCACTTTAACGACACGCTGAAATACAATCATTTTGGCGAGCTACAACACTTCCCCAACAGTCCGATCATCTCTGTATTGGATCAACGAGCAGAGGTCGGTTTACTCAGTAGAAACCTTCAGATTCGAGGAGATGAAGACTCAGATGTCGACAAAGCAGGAGGACACATTATGGTGATGGATAGCTCGTTCGCTCAGGTGTCGGGCGTCGAATTGTTTCAGATGGGACAAGAGGGCATACTCGGTCGCTACCCCTTCCACTGGCATTTGACGGGTAACCTGGACGGCCAGTACGTCAAGAATTCCAGTATCCATGTCTCTTACAATCGCGTGTTGACTGTACATTCCAGCAGCTATGGACTCATCGAAGACAATGTCGCTTATGACCACATCGGCAATGGTTATTTTCTGGAAAACGGTGACGAAGTCCACAACCGATTCATCCACAACCTGGGCATTCTCACCAGAGCAGCCGAGTTGGATAAGCAGGTTCGCATCTACGATCGCCATCCGTATCTGGCCAATCCCAATCCGGGTCAATTGCACCTACCTGCAACTTTTTGGATGACCCATCCGAAAAACGATTTCATTGGCAATGCCAGTGCAGGCTCCGAAGGTTCCGGCTTTTGGTTGGTCATTCAGCCCGAGCCCATTGAAGAAAGTGCGGTCGTGCTAAGCCTACCTCCCCGGGTGGATACAATGGGCGTATTCGACAACAATACCAGCCATTCCAACAATTTTTCCAATTTTGCCATCGACCTAAAGATCGAACACGTTTTGCCGGTCGATACCCACCGCATCGAAGATTCTGGCACCTACAAACCTCCTTTTACACCAGTTATCAACAACTTCAACTCTTACAAAGCCCGCGATCGGGCCATCTGGATGCGAACCGAATCGCTCGACTACGACAGCTGTACCTCTGGTGACAATGGCAGAAGTACATTTTTCTCCTACCACAATGTGATCAGCAATTCTCTATATGTTGGCAAAAGTGACAACATCGGCACCCCTTCAGAATGGTCGGCCAGTGAAAAGCAAGCTGGGCGAAGCTTACCGGATTCTACCCGAGCCATCAACTCTCTTGGCAATCAATTTCGTGCACATCCGCTTTACGATGGCCCATCTGGAGTAGAGAATTGCCACTTTGCTAATTTTGACGGTTCCAATGCCAGCGTATTCTCTCCCAACACCGCTGCCACCAAAAGTACTGTTCATTTTGCACAGCAGTTGAGTTTCACCAATGTGCCAACCGCCAATAAGTTCAGCCACTTATTTAGCAAGGATAAAGATTTTCAGTGGACGACCGGCATCATCGATCTGGATGGTACGATCGATGCGCTCAGTAATCCGGGTGATGTCATAAAGCCAAAAATTTTCTCGATTGCCAATCCGGATAGGCGTCTGTATGATGAGGGTTTCAACATAGAAGTCGGCGCTACCTATGTTCCAGAATGGGAGCACTACATTTGTCACAATGAGCATTACGGCTTATTGCTGATGGAAAACAGTTGGAGTGCCTCGCGGAAGAATGTAGCGTATGTCATGCGATCCGATGGTTTTGCTACTATTTCCGAAGGACAAAATGGCAAAAACCAGATACCGGTGATTGTCAATAATTCCAACTATCGCTACTACATCCAATACCATCGGATGCCCAATGAATTGGAATTTAGATTGCGCTTTCTGAATGAAAACGATCTGCTGACATTCGTCGTGCTGAATGTTCCCAGCAATGCGCAAATTGGGAAGGTGGGCGGAACCATCAACAGCTACTCAAGTCTGAACGCTTTCGAAAACAGTCCAAATGATGAAGGCTATTTTTTCGACAACAACACCCTTTATGTTCGGCTGAAGGGCAATATGTTGCACAACGAAAAGCAATTTGGCAGCGAATATCCCTATCGCTCCACCCTCAAAATTTGCCAGTACACCAACTGTATACCACCCATTCCAAACCCTACCCCAGGAGGTACATTCGGTGTGCCATTGGCAGACTATGGAAATGGGAAAGATGAACGAGCGGTTTTATCGACTTCGGGAAATTTATCGCTGGACAGCATCGAGCATCAGGGAGGTGCCGAGGTTTTTAGCATCCTCAGCGATGGAGACGGCCTAAATGAATATGTCGAGTATCGTTTGAACTTCCACCGCCAAGTTTGGTCGGAATTCAACAACCTGGCAATCGAATACAGCGGGCCACCCATTGAGGTATTATTGCACGATCAATCAGAAGGCATCGTTCCCCTTGGTGTCTATCAACAGAGCAGTTGTGATGGCTTGGACTTGACACATCTCAGCAAGGAAGCCATCGACCAAATCGACGCTCTTTTGATCCGCGTCTACGAATCTGCCTTGGGTGACCTTCACCAGGATGGCCTGGCAGACAGCCTACAAATTCAAAAAATATTTTTGGACTACTCTAGAGACCTCTGGGACTTTCACCGCACCAAAGAAGACTGGAATGCCAACAATGCAGCAACAGTAGAAGTGGTCAACGAGGGCATTTTAAGTTTTGACAAAACCGCATCAAGCGGGCATATGCAAAATGAGCAATTCAACAATAAACCTCCCGTCAATCCCGGTAACAATACCAGTGTCATCCTACGCATGAAAAAGCATTCAGGCGAGTTTGAAAACAGTATTTTTTACCACTACGCCTGGTCCCACGGTTGGATCCCCAAACCTTTTGCACTGGAATCCAGCAACGATTTTGAGCAGTATGTCATCGAACCCAACTGGCATCCCAGCCTGGACATTCAGCGTGTACGCTTCGACTTTCAGGGGGCTACCGGCTCGACAGACATCGACTACATCCGCTTTACGGATTGCCCCACCTGCTACAATGGACTCTTGGACAGCTTGGCCGGAGAAACGGACGTAGACTGTGGTGGTCCGGATTGTAAAGCTTGCCCTTGTGAGGATGGTATCCAAAACCATGACGAGACAGGCATCGACTGCGGGGGCTCCTGCCAGCCATGCAGCCAGTTGGTGTTTGAAAAAGGGCTTTTGAACAATGTCAGTGACAGCTGGATAACGGTCAACACCAATGAAACCTATACCGACATGGTAGTCATTGCCACTCCGGTCCTAGCCAATGCCAACAACAATCCGGTGGTCAGCAGAATACAAAACACAGGAACCAACTCTTTCGAAATACGCTTGCAAAATCCAAGTGGCGGCACGGTCGGCAACCACAAGGTTCATTACTTTGTGGTGGAAGCGGGCGTATATACCGAGGCCATCGACGGCATCAAAATGGAAGCCAGGACATTCACGTCCGATACAACTGCCGGCTGGAACAACTGGCAATTTGAAAATCACGTCCTAAGCAATAATTATGCGCATCCCGTTATTTTGGGTCAGGTGCAGTCTTACAATGACGCCCGTTGGTCGGTCTTCTGGGCCAGTGATACAGCTGTTCGGATGGATCCTCCGGGTAGAGGCAACAGCTTTTCTGCGGGTAAGCAGGTAGGACAGGATACGCAAAACAGCCGTTCGGATGAGGTCATTGGCTTCATCGCCTTGGAGGCTGGTTTGTATGAATTGGATGGTTTGGTCATGCAGGCCGATGTTGGTGCCGACAAAGTCAAAGGTGTCGAAAATGCTGGTTTTCTACTGCCCAGTACATACAACTTGAGTCCTCAGTTACAAGTCACGGGAGCGGTGGTAGCTTCTGCTGCCATGGACGGCAACGATGGTGGCTGGCCGATTCTTTTTGGCAACAACCCATTTATCCTCAATCGGCTACAGCTGGCAATCGATGAGGACCAAATCGTGGATGCCGAGCGGACACACACCAACGAGCAGGTGGCCTTTCTGGCATTTGGAAATCATTTAAAAAATCCAATTCCGGGTATTATTCAGCTGCCACTCCGCCAGGCGAGTAGAGATGTCTCTTCCACCCACTTGGCTCCCAATCCTATTGAAAAGGGACAAGAGATTGTTCTGTATTCACCTGAAGCACAAGCTTTGTCAAATATTAGAATTTTAACGGTAGACGGAAGAGGTGCTGCAATACAATCCATATCAACTGCCGGTCAGACGATCCACATTCAGGCTGAACTAGCCGCAGGCATGTACTTCCTGTCTTACACCATTGGAGAGACCCAGCAGCTTGAGAGGTTTGTGATTCACTAGTAGAAAAGATGTTTATGGTAAAACAATAGTTTGATAGCAGTGGACAGAAGTTATTAGCAGGCGCTGTTTTCATTTATGAGAGAACTATACTTCTTGTTCGCTGCTATTTTTTTATTGCAAGACATCTAGAACATATTCTTTAAATCCACCATTGGAACGAAAGGAACCGCAATTGGCATCCAGGATGGTGATGCTGTTTCGGACATATTCTGCCCGGCCGCTGTAATTGCTTCGATTGATCAGCCAGGGTACGTCCGCATCTGTATCATTCAGCAATGGGATGATGCCCGTCCGATCCATGGCAGAGGTTTGACAAATCAGTCGGGCAGCTTTTTCATCCAAGGTGCGAACGGTTTCTGGCTCTATGAAAAGGTTGGTTACGGCTTCAGCCAATTTGTCGATGCTCAGGTCTTCTGCGGCGCGGCCTGAAGCGGCCAATTCTGAAATGGTCGTCGTAGTATATTCTGAAAAGAGGTGATTGATTAGAAACTTTTCCTGCATAAAGCTGAGTTCGAATGCCAGTACATAGTACAACTCGTACTCCTTTTCCATTTTGCGCAGCATCCCGGTCGTGATGTACAAATGCCCACCTGGAATGATGAAAGCATTGACTTCGGAAGTGTCCAATACTGTGATCTCCCAGCTCCGAGCGGTCGTCCAACGATTGTTGATGGGCGAATTTCGATCAGCGCGAATCTCACTATTAAGTTGATTATAGAGGGTTTGAATATACCAATAAACCGTCGAGTTGTAGGGCGGAATTTTCGGAAGAACAGGATAACCTTCGGGGTTTTGTGCAATGGCGATGCGGATGCGATCACCAAGTTGCTCTCTGCTGGGTTTGGAAAATTCACTGGGTTTGACGGCGGGCTGTAATTCCTCCCGACAAGAGGAAGTAATAAACATCAGAAGGATGGCCACCAACAAGGTGGTTGTAGGAAATACGGGGGGGCGCATGTTTTTGTTTTTTGGGAAGACCTATGAGTCTTCCGGGTATAAGTAGTTCAGTAACTCAACAAATTAGGTGCAAAAATCACACCAAATAATGTTAATTTTTAGACTAATTCACCTTTAATCAGCCCAAAATACGTATTGTTTTTTTTTAATGTATTTAAACAGCCTTGCCGCCGAGCGGATCATACCAAAACAGTAGACGATCAATCTACGAGATGTTACGCTCCATTTCAGACAGGAAACGATCGGCCATTGGTAATTGGAATGCTTGAATGGTTTATGAAGGGAGAGAGCAAAAGAACTTCCCCAGATGGAGAAGTTCCTAGTTTTTGTTTTTTGTTTTGTAGAAACTAAAGTTACAATCTACTGGATGCTTATCATAATCTACGTGACAATTAATCAGTAGACCTCTTCATTCTCTTCCTTTTCATGTCTTGTAGCGGTTAAACCTGCTGACGTTGTCGCCTTCTTGTTTTATAAGAATCATGTAAACGGCAGATGGAACCAAAAGCAGCCCTCCGACTGCTAAAACATTGTAAGGATTGCTTGGCATAAAGAGATAATCCCTCAAAAGATAGCCAGTAATTGCTGTTCCGAAAAAGAAGGCACCAAATGCCATTAAGGCAACCGCTTTACTTTCTATCGCCCTTACATCATTGACGTGATACCTTTTTACGTTCGAACACTCTTTACATTCTAAGTCAAATTGATCTCCAAGCTCCTGCGATAGCTCTGCTCTATCGTTGACAGAATTCTTCAGCCTGATCTGCCCTTGGCAAACCCTACAGCTCACAATAATTTTCATTTTCTTTTACTCTTTGTTGTTTTAAGCGCCTAGACAAATTAAATAAGGATAACGTAATTTTGTCCAAGCACTTACTTTATCATAAAATCAGGTATAAATATCAGCAATCACATCGCGATGTTTTTCTGTGATGACTCGCCGTTTCAGTTTCAGCGTAGGTGTCAACTCTGCATCTGAACCATCTGCTTTGGTAGGCTCCCAGGCACAAGACAGTAGTTTGAACTTCTTGATCTGTTCGATGTGGCTGAAGTTCGGATTGTATTTTTTAACGATGTTTTCAAAGCATTCCTGCACCTTGGGATTCTCTAGTATATCGGTCATGTTTGTCCAAGAAACGTTGTTGGACTTGCACCAATTTTGCAAGGCTTCTTCAGAGGGGATGATCAAAGCCGAGACAAATTTTTTCTTTTCTCCAACCACCATCACCTGTTCGATCATCAAATCCTCTTTGAGCTTATTTTCGATTGGAGCCGGCGCCACGTATTTTCCTCCGGAAGTTTTCAGTAACTCTTTTTTGCGATCCGTGATCTTCAGGAAATGCTGTCCACCCGGCCCTTTGATCATTTTGCCAACATCGCCCGTACAAAACCACCTCTGCCCATCTATCTCCTTGGTAACCTCCGCCGTTTTGTCCTCCTTGTTGTAATAACCCATCATAATATTGGGTCCTTTGGCCAAAATCTCGCCTTCGCCTTCTCGATAATCGCCCTCAGAAGCATCAATCTTCAACTCAACGCCATCCAAAACAGGCCCTACAGCTCCTAGTATAGCTCCACCCGACCAGAAACGCCCGATGGCCAAGCCAGGGGAAGTTTCCGTCAGCCCATACCCCTCTCGCACCGGAATACCAGCAGCTGAAAACACCCGAATGATTTTCTCCGGACAAGCAGCAGCACCCGAAACAATCCCCTTGATGTTTCCACCCAAAGCAGCCCGCCACTTACTGAAAATCAGCTTGTCAGCAATGCTTTTCTTCAAGGCTGTCAGCCCACCATCCGATTTATCAAACTGATAGTCATCCGTCAAGCTCATCGCCCAAAAGAACAGACTGCGCTTAATGCCTGTCAAAGCCGAGCCCGTTGTATAAATCTTTTCGTAGACCTTTTCCAGTAGCCTCGGAACGGTGGTAAAAAAGTGGGGCTTCACAGCCTGTAAATCACCACTAGGACCTCCCAAGTTATCGGTGCCGGTGTAGTTGACGCGGACGCAGATGTACATGTAGGCATACGAACCCGTCCGTTCAAAAATATGGCACAGAGGCAGGAAGCTTAAGACCTTATCTCCGGCGCTCACCGGAAAGATCGACTCCACAGAGCGCACATTGCTGATGATGTTTTGATGCGACAGCATAACCCCCTTGGGATTGCCCGTTGTGCCGGATGTGTATATAATGGTCGCCAAATCTTCTGCACGAATGCCCTTGGACAACTCGTCGACCTGCTCTTGCTCGGCTGTACTGAAAATATCTTCCCAATAGTTCACCCCTTCTTTTTTATCGAAGGTATATATATCAATCAGCGAAGAAATGTTTGCTTTGGCCTTCAGCACTTTATCCCGCAAATCACCTGAACCAACAAAGCAATATTTGACTTCTGAATCGTTGAAAATGTATTCGTATTCGCGCGGGCTGATGGTGGGGTACACTGGTACGCTGATCACACCGATCTGTTGCATGGCCATATCCATAATGATCCATTCCGGGCGATTGATGTATGCGATGAGTGCTACTTTATCTCCTGCCTTCAATCCCAAATTCAATAATCCACAGCTGGCCTTATTGGTCAACTCGATCATTTTGTCCGTACTGAAATAAACCCATTTTCCATCTTTTCTGTAACCGAAGGATTCGTTGAGGGGGTGGGTTGCCTGTTGGTGATACAGGCAATCAAACATTCTTGTTACTTCCATATTGTGTGCGGTGTTTCTAGTACACAGAATAAAATTTCCTGCTTTTGTGCAAGGATACATTAAAATAACGCTTCCCTGTTAAGATAGTTGGAAAAAAGGATTTTTTCCGAGCCTACTCAATTTTTTTTGCGCGTGCTGGGTACGGGACCACTGGTGACCGACACATTCCTTAAAATCAACAAACCACAAATTTATCAAAAATGAAAAAGCACTTTTTATTTCTCATACTGAGCTTAATGATTGCTCAACTATCCACCGCACAGGTAAGAATGAATGTTGTCAAACCTAAGATTGACATCACCCAAATTGTTCCGATGGAAGGAAACTACATCGTCTACCAACGAGTAGCACCCTTCGTAAAAACTGGCAAAGCAACCGCTCAGCTTTCCGTCAAACTCAACCTTCGCAACAGATCGGGAAAGACGCTTAATGTTCAGAAAATTCAATTTCTCTACAAAAGCAATGGCAACAAAATTAAAACCTTTACCACCTTGGGCAGAGGCATCAACACCCACGTCGACACCATTCCACCAAATGCTACCCGCAGTTGGCAAAACAGCCGTGATTACCACGAAAAAGGCGATGTAGTTTTCTTGAATCAACCCTTTCCGACTTCCTTGACCATCAAAGTATATTGCAAGGGATACAATGCCCCTGTTGTATTGACTCGAAAACTGAAAGGCCACCTAAACGCCAATCCAGCTCTGAGCTTTGATTTTCCAGCCAAGGTAAAGGATCTGCGCATCAATGAATACTGGACCAGCAATGGATTGCATGGTGGTGGTAGCCAGGTTTTTGGTCTCGACCTCGTTGCCAAGGCATGGGATGGTTCTAAGTGGACCCATGTACTTCCTGGTAAGAGCGGCAAGAAAAACAACCACTTCAGAGTTTATGGCAAACCCGTCTACGCCATGGCGGACGGCATCGTCATTGGGTTTAAAAACAACCACATTGAAAACCCCAACCCACCCAAGAAGATCAACAAAGACAAATATGCCAATTGGAGCGGTGCTGGTAACCACTTCTACGTAAAGCACGGCAATGAGGTCGTATTGTACGCACACTTCATCCCTGGTTCTCTCAATAAGAGCCTGATGAAAAAAGGGGCAAAAGTGAAAAAGGGACAGTACTTGGCCAAAATTGGTAACTCTGGAAGTTCTACCGGCCCACACCTGCACATGCACGCTTACAAAGATGTATCCGGCAAGCCCTTCCGACCTATGAACTTCCACAATGCACAAATCATTGCTGCCAACAAACTGCCAAAGCCCAATCCCAACGGTCCTTGGGTAAAGCTGGCCAAGAAAACCATTCCGCCTCTTTCTTGCTTGATCTGGCCTTCTGATAGCAAAGTTACTTGGTATCCATCTGGTTGGAAGGAATTCAGTCGCCATGGAATCTCTGCAGCTCAATATCAGACAGAATTTAATAAGATCACTTCTTCCGGCTACTATCCCGTATGGATCGATGGCTACAACGTCAATGGAAAGACCTACTTCAACGCCATCTTCAAGCCTAAAAATGGCACGCCTTGGGTTGCTCGCCACAACCTGAGTGGCAGCAGCTATCAGAAAGAATTTGACAAGTGGGTAAAAGGTAAGAAGTACCGCCTCCAAATGGTAGACAGCTACATCTCTAAAGGCCAAGTTCGGTACGCCGCTGTATTTGTCAAAAAAGCTGGACCGGTGCAGGCTGCCTACCACGGCATTTCTGCCAAGCAACACCAACAAAAATTTGACAGCTGGACAAAAAATGGGTGGGTTCCGGTGAATGTGTCGGTCGTATCTGTCGGTGGCAAAAAGTCTTACATCGCTTTCTACGAGAAGAAGAAAACCAATGGCTTGATGCTAAAGAGCAGCCTGACTGCCGCCCAATACCAACAGCAATTTACCCATTGGGCTGACAAAGGCATGAAGCTGGTTTATCTCAATGCCTACACACACAATGGGCAGCCATACTTCTCAGCCATCTGGTATGGAAAGTCCAGCTTTAAGAACTTCCCCAGCAAACACCATCTGAGCGGTAGTGGCTACCAAACGCAATTCAATAAGTGGACTGGCCAGGGCTTTTGTACCAACCTGGTTACTGGCTACGAATACCAAAACAAAGCAGCCTTCGCTGGTAGTTGGATAAAATAAATCAAAGGATTAAAAAATCTTCATTCGCAGGAGGTAATTTTTTCCCACAGGAGTTCGCACAGATTGGTGCGGACTCCTTTTACTTTATTCACCAGAGGCTTTAGGAGGGATACAAAGCATCAATCGCTTTTTTATTATTTTCTACAATACTGGACCTTCTCAACTTGGCTGTCAAGGTCAGTTCTCCTTTTTCTTCCGTCCAATTTTCATGCAGGAGAAGAAACTTTCGGACACGCTCATTTTTCTTCAGGTCTTGATTCAGCCGAACAACCAGCTCATCGTAAAACTGTACGACCCTTGGATTGAGGACCATGTACTGCGGAGCTGTCCAGTGTACATCGTGCTCAATACACCACTGCTCCAATTGGATAAAATCCGGAATGATGAGCGCCGATACAAAGGGCCGATTGAAGCCAATGACCATGCATTGATCGATGTAGGCAGATTGACGTAGGTGGTTTTCGACATAAAGTGGAGCGACGTATTTGCCACTGGTCGTTTTGAAAATATCTTTTTTCCGATCCGTGATTTTTAAAAAGCGCTTGTAGACAATCCTTCCAACATCGCCCGTGTAAAACCAACCATCTTCATTTTTTACGGCTTCCGTCAGGTCATTTCGTTTATAGTAACCCAACATGACATTCGGGCCACGGACAACAATCTCCCCATTTCCTTCTTCATCCGGTTCGTGTATCCGCAGTTCTACCCCCGGAATCGTCGTACCTACCGTTCCAAATCGCACCCCACCAGGTTCAAATCGATTGAAAGTGAGGACCGGCGAAGTTTCTGTCAGTCCATAACCTTCCCGAACTTCCAGCCCGGCAGCACAAAACAGTCGCGCCAAGTGGGGCGGCAGAGCAGCGGCCCCTACGATAATACCCTCCAAGCGCCCCCCGAGCAAGCCGCGCAAGCGGCGGTAAAACAGCAGATCGGCCAGTTTGAGCTTCAGCCAATACAGCGGGGGCTGGTTCCGACGCTCCTCATAGCGCTTCCCTAGGTCAATGGCCCAGCGGAAAACCTTGCGCACCAAGGCGCTCTTTTGGCGAAACGATTGCTCTACGCCATTGTAGATTTTTTCCAGGAATCGAGGCACGGAGGTCATGTAGTGGGGCTTGACCGTAGCCATGTCCGAAAGAATTGTTTCAGGCCGCTCAGCATAATAGATCGACGCACCAACAGCCATATAAAAGTAGGTAGCCATCCGCTCAAAAACGTGGCTCAGAGGCAAAAAGCTGAAGACCCGCTTGTCGCAATTGACGGGTGCCAAAGAAATGATCGCCTTGATATTGCTGATGATGTTTTTGTGCGAAAGCATCACTCCCTTTGGATTGCCCGTCGTACCAGATGTGTAGATGATGGTTGCAAGATCGTCCTCATGGATGGCGGCCCGCATGGTTTCAAAGACAGCCAAATGTTTGGCAATCGGTACCTTTAAAAGACTTTTCCAATGGGTAAAATCTGCTATTTCCTGAATGGAATAAATGTGTCGAAGTGATTTGGCATTTGTCTGTTGAGCCTTTAGCTTTTCGCAGAGTAACAAATCAGATGCCAGGCAACACTTAACTTCTGCATCGGTCAATATGAAGGCTAGGTCGCGAGGATTGCAGGTCGCATGGATGGGTACAACCACCATTCCGATTTGTAGTAGCGCCTGATCGAAGAGATTCCAGACAGCACTGCCGTTGTAACTCATGATTCCGACGCGATCACCTTTTTTCAAGCCCAGGTCCAGCAAGCCAGCGCTCAGTTGCTGAACGACTTCCAATGCCTCCTCGGTCGAGTAGCTTTTCCAGCGCTTGCCTTCCTTGGAAGCGATGGCTACCTTTTGAGGATACATTTGGTTTTGAAAAGACAGTATTTCGAACAATCGCCGAAATTCCATAATCCGTTTTTCGTTACCTATGATGGATGGAGAGCCAGTGTACAGACGGCTTGATGGCCGACTTCAGCTCTGCTTGTCGTTTCGGTTGGAAAATGTTCAGAGGATTGCCGCAAACTTGCCGATCAATGGTCAGGTTTACAACTTGATACCTAATAAACTAAAAAAAATCAGTTTTTCACAGTCTGTGGAAAACTTTGTGGAAAATGAAAATCCCGAACCTTTCGAAAAGATTCGGGATTTGTGTGGCCAAAAAGAGGCTCAAAGCTTATTGAGGTGTCGCAACAAGGTTGATGACCAAGGCTACATCGTCATTGATCAGTTGATCTTTTACCGTTCCGAGGATACCAGAGTGGTAGTTGACGCCCCATTCTGTTCTATTGATGGTAAAGGAAGGCGTAACAGCAGTCACGCGATCGCTCAATTGTGCTACGTTGACATCGAATGTAATGGACTTCGTTTGGTCTCTCATAGTCAGGTTACCAGTCAACTGGTGTGTAACACCTGCTTTTCCAGTAACAGGTTGAGCGCCTGTAACAGTAAATTTGGCGGTTGGATAGGCCGTTACATCAAAGAAATCAGCTGATTTCAAGTGTTCTTCCAGTTTTTCTTTACCGTCTCCCGCTTTCATATCTGTATTCTCGATGGAGTTCATGTCGAATTCGAAACTACCAGCTGTGATGTTACCACCAGCAACTGCCAATTCTCCACCTTTCAGCTTAATTGTACCTGAGTGAGCGTCTCCAATAGGCTTGGTACCAGTCCACATAACGGAACTGTTTTGAACATCTACCTGGTATTTTGAAGAAGCAGCCGTTGGTTCGGCAGGCTTTTCTGTTTTATCAGATGTTTTGGCAGCTTCTCCTTTTGGGCTGTTGCCACAAGCAACAAAAATGCCCAGGGCCAATAAGACCATTGTGCATTGAAATAAGGCTTTCATTTATTTATTGAGTTGATTAAGAAATATGAGCCAAAGTTAGAGACTATTTCTGAAACGAAGCACCTATTGGCAAAACGAATTCAGGAACATCCGTTAGAAAGGAAGTTTAAAATCGGATTTGAACAAGGAATTTTCCACCGCAAAGGGGAAAAATGTGCTAGTCTACACTTGAATGCATCACATCTTAACTATCACTTACGGCACCTGTCTTGAGATCGTCAATGTAATTGATGGTGTCCTCAAGGCTTTGAAGAACCGTCACATTGGAAGAAGATTTTACGTCTTGTGCCACGACTTGGTAGCCAGAAAGCAAAACTTGGCTTTCTTTGAAAGTATCTGACAATTCATCTACGTAAAACTTGACAGGCTGACGATCAAAGGTTTCACTGATCATTGTAAAGATAAAATCTGGCTTATGTATCTTGTAGGCATCTCTGAGGTCTGTCAAACTTATGTTCATTCCCAGGTAGATGACTTGGTGGCGCCGGGCTTTCAGTATGTAATGGAGCAACAACAGGCTCAACTCCTGACCTTCTCCTTCTGGGAGATAAATGAGGAATTTGCGTACGCTCTTTCCAACAGCGAAAGGCTCGCGATCGATGGCAGCTATGATTTTCTGCCGAATGAGGTAACTTATGAAGTTTTCTTGAACCGGATTGATGGAACCGGTCAACCACAAAATGCTGAGTTTATCCAAAAAAGGATGTAGGACTTCCAGTACGGTCCGCTCGAAACCCAGCTGTTGAATATTTGTATTGATAATTCGATCAAACTTATATTCATCCATCTCAATCATCGAGAGGGTCAAAGCGTCGAGTTGTGTATCGTATTCCAGATTGACCTCTGAGATGTCTGCTACCTTGGTAGATATTTCGCTCTTTGTCATCTTTGCTATTTTAGAAATTTTATAGCCATTTCTGTTAAGTAGGGCGACGTTAAGCAAAAGCTTTAGATCATCATCGTGGTAATACCGGATATTGGTAGTCGTTCTCTTTGGGACAATAATACCATACCGCTGTTCCCACATGCGAATTGTGTGCGCTTTTATGCCGCACAATTTCTCTAGGTCTCTTATCGAATAAACAGCCAAAATCTATTATTTATCCCTGCCAAAAAAAGGCTTCATTTCATCATCTTATCGAGTGATTTTTTCTATTCTACACAAGTTGTGATCCAATTTGCTAGCATAGAGGTATCTGGTCCGCGAATACCCTGATTAGGAGCTTCTGTCGGATGCATTGCAACTTGGACTGATTTGTCGTGTAAATAGCTAGAGACCTATGGCGCTCATACAAGCATTAAGCCTGTAAAAGTTTCTTCTTTTCTTGTTGAATAGCACCTTATTAACATTCATCTTCACAAATTGTTTAGAACATTTTAAGGGACTTACGCCTTTAAATGTGTATGTTGCGCACCGTTATTTGATTTGCAGTCTGTAAAATCGCCTGAAAGATTCAACTTACGATTCCGCCAGATACTAAGTCTGCATTCTAATAGAAAGATTTTTTGGGTATTCTCCTTAACGATCTTTCATGTGTCGCAACTTGGTTTAAAAAGAACATATAGGCTTACCAAACCAAAATACATATGAAAATTGGCATTGTTTGCTATCCTACTTTTGGAGGAAGCGGCGTTTTAGCCACAGAGTTAGGACTTGGACTTGCCAGAAAAGGCCACCAGATACATTTTATTACCTATCGGCAACCAGCCCGTTTGCCAAATTTCCAAGAGAATGTCTTCTACCACGAGGTGAGTAATGCAGATTATCCACTCTTTGAATATACTCCCTACGATACTGCCCTGGCCAGCAAGTTGGTCGACGTTGTCAAATACGAAAATCTCGACCTGCTGCATGTACACTATGCCATTCCGCACGCCACGGTTGCCTACATGGCTAGAAAAATCCTATTGACTGAGGGGCGCTACGTGCCTTTCGTCACGACCCTACATGGCACAGACATCACCCTGGTCGGAAAAAACAGCTCTTTCGCTCCTGTTGTAGCCTTCTCGATCAACAAGTCAGATGGTGTCACCGCCGTTTCCAACAGCCTCAGAGACGAAACCTTCGAGCATTTTGACATACAAAACGACATCAAAGTCATTTACAACTTCATCGACCTCCAGCGTTTCAACAAACAGAATAAAGATCACTTCAAAAAAGCGATTGCACCGAACGGCGAACGCATAATGGTACATGTGTCCAACTTCCGCAAGGTCAAACGTATCGCCGACGTGATCCATATCTTTAAGGAGGTGTACAAACAGATTCCCTCTAAATTGCTGCTCATTGGCGACGGCCCTGAACGCCGCAACATGGAAGACCTGTGCCGACAAATTGGACTGTGCCATGAAATCCGCTTTTTGGGCAAGCAAGAGGCCATTGAAGAACTGTTAGCCATTTCTGATCTCTTTATTATGCCTTCCGAAAGCGAAAGCTTCGGGCTGGCAGCCCTAGAAGCAATGGCCTGCCAGGTACCGGTTATTTCGACGGACGTCGGAGGATTACCTGAGGTGAATATTCACGGAAATACGGGTTTTCTAAGCTCTGTTGGAGATGTAGCCGGCATGGCTCGAAATGCCATTCACATTCTGAAGAACGAACAGGTGCTTCGCCAATTTCGCGAAAACGCTTACAAGCAAGCCAATCGATTTGACATTACCAACATACTTCCAGAATACGAAGCTTACTACGAGCAAATATTGGAAACCAGCGTTTGGCAGAAGTAAAAATGCTATTTCTGCGCCTTGGAGAATAAGTACAAGGCAATCACTGTAAAAACTACATTGGGAATCCAAACGCCCAATAGAGGCGTCAAGGATTCATTGGTCGCAAAAACATTGGAAAAACGCGATATAAAGATGAAAGCCGCCCCAATGGCTACGCCCAACGCCAGGTGAAGTCCCATCCCTCCTCTGACCTTTCGCGAGGCCACCGAAAGACCAATCAAAGTCAAGATAATGATGGTGATAGGCTCCGCAGTCCGTCGATGCTTTTCGATCTCAAAGGCTTTTGTATTGCCAACGCCCCTTGCTTTTTCAGTATTGATGAATTCGGTTAACTCTCCCGTATCCATCATTTCTTTGAGGTTTTGGTAGCGTACAAAATCGCTTGGCGTCAAGTTAAGGGTAGTATCCTTTTTCTGATTGGTTCCCAGCTTGATCGTCTCCCGACGGCCATCGAAGGTGCGAATTTCATAATTGTTAAGTCGCCACTTGTTCGGAGGTCCAATCCACTCAGCTTTATTGGCTTTTATCAATTTGACCAAGCGATTGTCTTTGATCTTTTCGATTCGTAGGTTTCGCGCCGTACTGTCCCTCTTTTGATAGTACTTGATGTAGATTTTAGTTTCTGGCCCTACAAATATGTGTACGTCGTTGGTCTTGCCCTTGTCGCTGTACTTCCAAATGTATTTGTGTTCAAAGTCGAGACGAGTCTTGTTGCTCCTCGGAATGATGTAGTGATTGCTCAACAAGTGAAATCCAGCAATCAAACCAGCTGCCAACAAGTAGGGTACCGATAAGCGTCGAAAGCTGACACCTGCATTGAGGACGGATATGATCTCAGAATCATAAGCCAGCCGAGAGGTGAAAAAAATCACGGAGATCATCGCATAAAGAGGAATCAACAGGCCATTGATATAGAGGATAAAAGGCAGGTAGTATTCAAAGATGATCTGGCGAATGGTGCAAGCCTCTTCGATGAAATCTTCTACCTTGTCACTGAAATCAATGATAACGGAGATCATCGAAAAGATCATCACCGTAAAGAGAAAGGTCAGTAAGTATTTTTTGACAATATAACTGTCGAGTATCTTCATGCTAACCTATGTGGTTTTTATGAATAACGCACAATTCGATTTCATATTGGTTAAAAAAAGTTAGCGTCTCCTCTGTACTTTTTCCACCATATCATTTTTCCAAGGCAGGAAATCGCCCTGCTCGATGTGTTTTCTGGCTTCGCCCACCAACCATAAGAAGAAGCTCAGGTTGTGCAAACTGGCAATTTGGGAACCCAATCGTTCTTTGGAGTGAATCAAATGGCGCAAATAGGCTTTTGTATGGAAGCGACTAGTGGCCGAAGGTCCCTCTGGATCAATGGGTGAGTGGTCCGATTTCCATTTTTCGTTGCGCATATTCATAATGCCCTCGGCAGTGTACAACAAGCCGTGGCGAGCGTTCCGCGTTGGTAGTACACAATCAAACATATCAATGCCCAAAGCAATGCATTCCAACAAGTTGGCAGGTGTTCCCACGCCCATCAAATAACGAGGCTTGTGCTTGGGTAGAATACCACATACCAACTCTGTCATGGCATACATGTCCTCTGCAGGCTCTCCAACGGACAGCCCTCCAATGGCGTTGGCTGGCCGGTCGAAGCTGGCAATGACCTCTGCCGATTGGCGCCGCAGCTCTGGGTAGGTACTTCCCTGAACGATGGGAACCAAGGTCTGTCGATAATCGTATATGTCCTTCGTCTGATCAAAATGGTCGCAGCACCGCTTCAGCCAGCGATGTGTCATGTGCATCGACGCTTCTGCGTACTTCCGATCACAGGGATAGGGCGTGCATTCGTCAAAGGCCATAATGATGTCCCCACCGATCACCCGTTGAATGTCGATGGCTCGCTCAGGGCTGAAAAAATGCTTCGATCCATCGATGTGCGAGCGGAAAGTAACCCCCTCCTCCTTGATGTTGCGCTGTCCACTCAAGGAGTACACCTGATAGCCGCCGCTATCGGTCAGAATGGGTCGATCCCACCCATTGAAGCGATGCAGTCCTCCTGCCTCTTGTAAGACATCCAAGCCGGGCCGCAAGTAAAGATGATAGGTATTTCCGAGGATGATTTGGGCCTTGATGTCGTTTTTCAGCTCGTGCTGGTGAACCCCCTTGACAGTGCCGGCCGTACCGACAGGCATAAAGATTGGCGTTTGAATCTCTCCGTGGTCGGTTGTGATCGTCCCCGTCCGAGCCGCCGATTGAGTGTCTTGTTGATGAATGCTAAATTTCATGGAAGGCAAAGATACAAATGACAACCTTCAAAAGCCTACTCAGGGTCATTTAAAAGGGATTTACTGCACCCTATCCCCGCAGGCGATGTTTGTCCAGGTTCAATAAAACACCGATCATCAAGGTGAAACCTAAAAGAGAGGAGCCACCTTTGCTGATGAAAGGCAGCGGAATTCCAATGATGGGCATCAACCCCATCGTCATACCGATATTGACAAAAAAGTGGACGAACAGGATGCCAGCCACCGCGTAGGCGTAGTTGCGGGCAAATTCCGATCGTTGTCGCTCCGCAATGGTAATGATGCGCCACAACAACAAGAAGAACAGGCCAATGATGCCCAAGCTTCCAATAAACCCCTGCTCCTCACCGATGGTACAAAAGATGAAATCCGTCATCTGCTCTGGAACATAGTTGAGCTTCGTCATGGTACCTTCGAGGAAGCCTTTACCGTGTAGACCACCCGAACCGATGGCCATTTTCGATTGCAAGACATTGTAGAGGGCTCCCTGTGGATCGCAAACAGAGGGTTTTAACCACACGTTGATACGGTCTCTTTGGTGCCGCTCCAACACATTGTAAAACATGTAGTTTGCCGAAACAGCCAGTATACTTCCAACAAACAACAAAGCGCCCAATTGCATCACCAATCTACCTTTTCGCACTTTGTACAAGTAGAAACCAAAGCCGAGCAAGTAAAGCAGATCAGCCACAAATATTTCCCAATAAAGCCCCTGGTAAAGTCCGAAGATGGATGCTGCCGTGACAACTGCTAGAGAAATCAGTGCATACAGCCGACTTTTCAGATTGAAAGCCATTACCAAGACGATGAACAGGACCATCCCCAAGATGACGAGCAAGGGATCAAACACCAACCCCAGGGTAAATAGGGTAGCCGCCGTGAATCCAAAAACGTAAAGTATGGAGGAAAGCCCTTGGCGATAGAATAGGATAAAAAAGGAGGTAAAGACCAATGCAGAACCAGCATCGGGTTGCAGTAGAATCAATGCCATTGGCACCAACAACAGGCCGAAAGCACCCAGCCATGTTTTCATTTCCTTGAGGTCAAGACCGGAAGTACTGAGGTAGGAGGCGACCACTAGGCTCGTTCCAAATTTGGCCAGCTCTGAAGGTTGCAGGGTAAACCCCATCAATGAAAACCAAGATCGCGAGCCATTCACCTTTAGACCAATGAATAAAACGGCAATCAGCAAAAGTACCGACAGCCCATAAATGGGATAGGCAAAGGTTCGCCAAAAGTTGTGGTCGATGATGAAAGTGACGAAAAGCACGCTCAAGCTGAGGCCAATCCAGAGGGTCTGTTTCCCTACAGCCGAATTCCAAAAACCATTCGAAAGCCCTTCATGCCCTACTGCATAGATCATCATCCAGCCGATAATGACCAGGCTCAGATAAATGGAAAAGGTAATCCAATCAATACTTTTGGCTCTTGAAGTGGCCCTGCTACTCATTCAGCCTCTTTTAGAAGGAAAATCAACTGGCTATAAACCGCCGATCAATTCTCTGGGTTCAATGTTATTGTCCTTGGCAGGATATGCGCTTGGGTAGTCTCTTTTCAATTCGTGTAGCAATCGGATGGCATCCAGGCGAGAAGTAAAAGCACCAGCCCTAAGCTTGTAAAAGGGCTTGGCGTGTATCCAGTTGACAGCCAGTTGGGGATAATTGGCCAGGAAACGGCTCTTGGCATCTTCCATTTTACGGCGATCTGTTGTAGCCAAAATCTGGATGCGCCAGCCTTCCACCTGATTTTGGTTTCGGTTGATCTCAATCATGCGCTCCATCATTCGACTGATTTGTGGGTCTTCTTTTACAACGACTGCTTGAGCCTTTGAGAAGGAAACCGTTGCAACGACGAGAAGTAAGCACAAAAATGATTTCATATCCAACACTGTTTGAACGAATTTGATATATGATAGCTGCTAGGCTGGCGTGCTACCCTGGATAATCTGAATACTAGCAGAAGTTCCCAATCGATCGGCACCTACTTCAATGAGTTGGTGAGCCTGTTCGTGGGTACGTATACCACCAGAGGCTTTTATCTTGATTTTTGGGGGAAGCAAGGACCTGAGCTGGGTTACCACCTCGATGGATGCACCCTCTCCGTTGAGTCCTGTCGATGTCTTTACAAAGTCAACACCAACTTCCTGGCTGATGCTACACAAGCGCTCTATCTCCGCTTTTGTCAGCAAACCCGTCTCCAAGATCAACTTGATGGTTTTTCCCCTCAAGTGTACGGCTCGGGTCGTACTGTCTATATCATTTCGCAAATAACTGTAATCCTTGTTTTTCAATGCGGCTATGTTGATTACTACATCCAGTTCATCCACACCGTCGTTCATAGCCCGCTTTATTTCCTCTACTTTGGCGGCCGTTGTGCAATACCCCATGGGAAAGCCAATAACCGTGGCCACCTTTACAGGGCTGTCTTTGAGAATTCTGGCAGCTACCGGCACAAAATAGGGTGGTACACAGACTGCTCGAAAGGCAAATTCTTCAGCTTCTTTACAAATCTGCTTTATATTCTCCAGCGTACAATCAGGACGTAGAATCGTATGGTCAATTAAACTCGCAATGTTCATCTAAAGTATTTTTCAGGGATGCTCCATCCGCAAGATAAACCAAAAAGGTCAATTTAGGTTACCATGCCGTCTTTTTGATGATTTATTTTATGGTCAAACAACCAAATACAATTGTAAACAGCTGTTGTTCAATGGTTTGTAAGACCATCAAAATTTAAAAATCACCTTTCAGCAATGCTGCCTGTAGCATCTTACTTCCCGTGACAGTGTTTGTATTTTTTGCCACTGCCACAAGGGCAAGGAGCATTTCTTCCTACCTTAGGATCGGAGCGCTTGAATGTCTGCGGTTTGCTGCGTTTGCGACTGACTCCTTCGGCAGCTGCCCGAGCAGCCGCCTGCTGCTCTTCCCGGCGGTTGGTCTGTGTCCGACTCAAATCCGTCTTTTGCTCCCGGTATTCTGTAACACTGCTTCCATCCGAGAAGTAGACCGTTCCCTTGGACAAATGGCCCGTCACCTTCTCATTGACATTGTATATCAGGTTTTCGAAAAGCTCATAAGCTTCCATCTTGTAGACAACCAGTGGGTCTTTCTGCTCAAAAGAAGCAGCCTGAGAGGACTCCTTAAGTTCGTCCATGGAACGCAAGTGTTCCTTCCAGGAGTCGTCGATAACCGATAAGGCCACTGCCTTCTCAATATCTTTCATAACGGAGCTTCCCTTGCTGTCCACCGCTTCTTTCAGATCAGCTGAAATCGGGAGTGGATTGGACTGACCATCGGTGAATGGAATGGCAATGCGCTTGTAGCGATGCCCTTCGTTTTCATAGACGCCCTTGATAACCGGGAGCAATACTTCACCCAAACGGTCGCTCTTCATCTCGTAGAATTCTAGGAATTGCTGCTGGAATTCCTGGATCAGCTCTTCTTCCTTACCATCTTGGAAAGCTCCTCCGTCTATCTTGGGGTCCAAGCCGAGCAGGCGTAAAGACTCCTGACGGAAAGAGGCGTAATCACTGCGAGAGCGATAGGCCACCACGAGGTTTTCAATCAGGCTCATGAACATATTGTGCAAATCTACCGATAGGCGCTCGCCCGAAAGCGCATTGTCCCGCTTTTTGTAGATGGCCTCTCGCTGGATGTTCATTACATCATCGTACTCCAAGAGTCGCTTCCGTATCCCGAAGTTGTTTTCTTCCACCTTCTTCTGAGCGCGCTCAATGGACTTGGTCACCATGGAGTGTTGAATAACTTCTCCTTCCTGAAGACCCATTTTATCCATCAACTTAGCGATCCGCTCGGATTGGAACAGTCGCATCAAGTTGTCTTCCAATGAAACGTAAAACTGAGAGCTTCCGGGGTCTCCCTGACGACCGGCACGACCGCGCAGCTGGCGATCTACCCGACGAGAGTCGTGGCGTTCTGTACCGATGATTGCCAAACCACCTGCTGATTTCACGCCATCTCCCAGCTTAATATCGGTACCACGACCAGCCATGTTGGTCGCAATGGTCACCTTTCCAGGCTTTCCGGCCTCTGCCACAATCTCCGCTTCACGCTGGTGCTGCTTGGCATTCAATACATTGTGGTTGATGCCTCTGAGTTTCAGCATTCGACTCAATTTCTCAGAAACATCTACGGATGTCGTACCCACCAACACTGGTCGGCCCGCCTTACTCAATTCAACAATCTCGTCGATGACAGCATTGAATTTCTCCCGGGAAGTTTTGTAGACCTTGTCCTCTCGGTCGTCCCGAACGATGGGTCGGTTGGTTGGAATGACGACCACATCCAATTTGTAGATTTCCCAGAATTCACCTGCCTCGGTTTCGGCTGTACCGGTCATACCAGAGAGTTTGTGGTACATCCGGAAGTAGTTCTGCAAAGTAACCGTTGCGTATGTTTGGGTGATGTCACCTACTTTGACATTTTCCTTGGCTTCCAGGGCTTGGTGCAGACCGTCGGAATAACGGCGGCCTTCCATCATACGACCTGTTTGTTCATCGACGATTTTGACCTGCCCTTCCATCACCACATATTCTTCGTCGCGTACGAAAAGAGTGTAAGCCTTCAGCAATTGGCTCATTGCATGCAGGCGTTTGGATTTTACGGCAAAGTCTTGAACCAGATTTTGCTTGGCTTCTGACTTCTCATCCTCTGGCATGTCTCGCTCGTCAATGTCGTGCATTTCCGTAGCGATGTCTGGCATGACAAAGAAATTGTTGTCGTTCTTGCCTTTGGACAAGAATTCTGCACCCTTTTCTGTCAGCTCGACATTTCTGGTTTTTTCTTCAATGGTAAAAAGCAGTGCCTCGTCTACGATGTGCATATTCTTGGATTGCTCCTGCATGTAGAAATCCTCTGCTTTTTGCATCATAACTTTTACACCTTCCTCACTGAGAAACTTAATCAGTGGGCGGTATTTGGGCAATGCCCGGTGTGCGCGAAGCAATGACATCCCTGCTTGCCCCTCGTCATGACCACGCTTGCCCTCCTTGAAGGCCCTTTTAGCTTCTGCCAGAAAATCGGTTGCCAGCTTGCGTTGGGCAGCGATCAACTTTTCGACATCTGGCTTCAAGGCCATATATTCTTGCTCCTCTGCCCCAGCGGGTACCGGACCAGAAATGATCAAAGGCGTCCTGGCATCATCGATCAGGACAGAATCCACCTCATCGATCATGGCAAAGTGGTGCTTACCTTGGACGATCTCGTCTGTGGAGCGCACCATATTATCTCTCAAGTAATCAAAGCCAAATTCATTGTTTGTTCCATAGGTAATGTCGCACTCATAAGCCTTTTTTCGAGTGCCGGAGTGCGGGCGATGTTTGTCGATGCAATCGACAGTTAGGAAGAGAAACTCGAAGATGGGTCCTACCCACTCACTATCCCGTCGGGCCAGGTAGTCGTTCACAGTGATGACGTGTACCCCTTGACCGGACAAACCGTTGAGGTAGGCAGGCAGGGTTGCTACCAATGTCTTTCCTTCCCCCGTTGCCATTTCAGCAATCTTCCCATCGTGGAGGGTCATTCCACCGATGAGCTGTACGTCGTAATGCACCATATTCCAGGTGATTTCCCCGCCGGCAGCCGTCCAGGTATTCTTCCAGGTCGCCTTGTCGCCATTGATGATGACATAGCTGTTGGAAGTCGCAATGTCGCGATCGTGATCGGTTGCTGTGACCTCCAGGGTTTCATTCTCCATGAAACGCCGGGCTGTTTCTTTGACAACGGCAAAAGCCTCGGGCAGTAGCTCTTTGAGAATGTCTTCGAGATGCTTGTCACGCTCTTTTTTCAGCTCATCCACCTGCTGGAAGAGCGCTTCCTTTTCGGTAAAGTCCTCTTCTTCTATCGCATTTTGGGTGATGGTCTTAATGTCCTCATCGATTCCATTGAGGTGTTCGCTGATGCGCTTGCGAAAGTCGAGGGTTTTGTTTCGAAGTTCATCGTGGCTCAACCCCTTGAGGTTTTCAAATTCTTCATTGATTAGGCGAACCATCGGCATGTAAGAGGCGATGTCGCGATCGTATTTTGTACCGAAAATCTTACCGAGTGATTTGGTAATGAAATCGAGCATGATCTGGCATGTATTAAGATTGGACCGGCGTGTAGAAACCAGACCTATCTGATGAAACAAATATTCGCAGCGACGAGTATTGGCTACGATCTAACAAAGATATAAGAGCTTGCCTAAATTTTACTGCCTGATGACTGTCAATTGTTTTTAAGCAGCCCTATTTTTAAACAGGCTTTAAATTTAAACGTTTATCATTCGGCTTGTCATTGCTCCTTAGGAGCATATTTTGTACCAAGCCGGATTTACCCTATTTTTTACGACAATATGGCATATTGCCTTAACCATCGTATGAAAATCTGACCTATTCTGATGATAAAACGCACTTCTGTCTTATACGGTTTTACGGCACTGATCACATCTTTGTGCTTTTTCTCTTGTGAGTCTGATACTTCTCGGGATATTCGGCCCTATTATTTTCCCATCGACCAGCTGTACGAAGGAGTTGCCTATGAATACCAGCCCGTCGGCAACAACCAATTAACACCAGAATATTGGTATTACAGAAGCTTTGATCAAGATAGCCTATTGGTACTTACGGGTCAATATTACAATTACAAATTCGATGTCAAACAGTTTTACAGTGAGCGCATTGTGGAAAACGGCACTTTGCTGCGCGACTATTTTCTATATGAATACAACCAGCGAGATTCCCTATTGACGGTTCCTGTAAGCATAGAAGTAGCCAATGGCTTTCCTTTTCAAGTATCTCAGATTGGTAGCATCTTCCTTTCTCGCCTGCAGTGGACCGATCCCATGCAAGCAGATATGAAAACGACTCATATCCGAAATCGCCACTTTTTGGGAGATACAACCTATACTATTGACGGACAGTCCTATGAATGCGTTGCCTTTGCAACTAAAGAATTAATAGAAACAGAGCAAGAAGGTTTTCAGGAACTCCAATATAATGGCGTTGAGTTCTACGCCAGGAATGTTGGATTGATCTATTACCGCAAGGAAATTTCTCCCGATTTGATTTTAGAATACCAACTGGCCGACCGTTATCCCATGGAGCAACTGGTACAACTCAGCGAACGTCTGAAAGAAGAACGTCTAACAGAGTAGCCTCGCTTTTGGCTGCTGTTACATCTACCTTTTAAATTTTTTTTTAGCTTATACCGTAACCATCCCTCGATGGTGTAGTAACCCTTTCGAACACCACATGCAATTGCAGGTTCGTGAAAGAAGATACTCTCATAGGTAAGCACAGGCCATCCGTGTCAGATGAAGAAATTATGTCCAGGGTACAGAGCGGTAACCTTCGACAGCTATCCGTTTTGTTTGAGCGGTACAAAAAGCCCATCTATGGTTTTTTCTTTCGGCTGACGTACAACCAAGGGCTCAGCGATGATTTTACTCAAACGGTCTTTGAACGCATCATACGCTATCGGAAGAGCTACAACAAGGAGTACAGCTTTAGGTCTTGGCTGTTTCAGATTGCACGCAACGTACATTTTGATCATTTCAGGCATCAAAAGAAAATATTGCAACCACTGACTGAGCAGAATCAAATCCCTGTACTTCAAACTTCGGTTTTAGCACAAATTGAGCATCGGGAACAATTGCAAAATCTGGAGAAAGCACTGGCCATGTTGACACCAGCGTACCGGGAGGTATTGCTGCTCACTCGCTACCAAAAGCTGAAATACGAGGAAGTCGGCCGCATCATCGGTTGTTCGGAAGGGGCCGTAAAGCTGAAAGTCTATCGGGCTATCCAACAGTTGCGACGCTTGTTTTTTAAAATCGATACCTTATGAAGCAGGATAATTACTGGGAAAATAGGTTGCTGGATTACATCGATGGCGGATTGACAGAGGCTCAGCGCCAAGAGGTGGAAGCTCAGCTCGAACAGTCAACTGAATTGCAAGCACTGTTCGAACAACTAAGGGTATTGACAGAAGGATTCGGAAGTCTTTCGGAGCCAAGCCCATCCCCAAAGGTAGATGAAGCCTTTTACCAGATGTTAGACCAGCATACGACACCCGATACGACCAAAGCAAGGGCCAAGACCCGTCGCTCACGTTTTTCCTACTACAGACAGATTGCAGCTGCCGTTGCACTGCTCATTTTAGGTGCCGGAGGAGGCTATTTCCTGTCAAACCACTACAATGGCCAAGAGGAAATCTCGAATCTAAAACGAGAAATGGAACAGACCAAGAAGCTGGTATTGGAAATGTTGCACCAGCAATCAACCAGTGGCCGAATCAAAGCGGTGAATCAAACCTATAATTTGCCATCTGGCGATAGAGAAATCGCAGAAGCTTTACTCAAGACCTTAAATACAGACGAAAGTGTCAATGTTCGCTTGGCAGCAATGGATGCCTTACTGCTGTTGAGCAGCGAGCTACAGGTGCGAGCTGCACTGGTCGCTTCCTTGGGTCAGCAGAAAAATCCGATTGTACAAATTGCCTTGATCCATGCCTTGATAGAGATGCGCGAAAGGCAAGCCATTCCCATACTTCAGGAATTGATTGAAAAAAGCGACACTTTCGAAAAAGTAAAAGAAGAAGCTCAAATCGGCTTGTTCAAGATTAGTTAAACTTTTAAATCTAATGAAATGAAAATCATCAGCCATTTTTTTATGCTGGCCTTGTGCCTGGGAAGTTTCCTTCCAACAGTACAGGGACAAGAATACAAAGTTAGTATGAGCAGTGGAAAGTTGCTCTTTGATGGAGTCAGCAAAGTGACTTTCGAAGCTCACTCGGGCAATGAAGTGATCATCTTGCATGAAGATGCAGATTACAAGCTTCCCGAAAGAGCCAAGGGGCTGCGGGCCATCAGCGCCTCCGGCAAGGTCGATAATACCAATATTGGATTGCATGCCCATAAGGAAGGAGATAAACTAAGCATCAGCAGCATCTCTAAAAAGAGCAAACGCTATTTGGTCAAGGTACCTCCCGGCGTCAGTATCGAATACAAACATTCGAGCAACAATGGCGGAAAGATTAATTTCCACAGCCTGCCCAATGAGATTGAGGTATCTGCAAACTACAATTCGATCTATCTCGAAAATGTTTCCGGCCCCGTGGCAGTCAGTACGGTCTATGGCAAAATCGAAGCAATCTACGACCGGCTCCCCAAAGATCAACCGATCAAGCTGTATTCTGTCTATCAATTGATCGACATCAGTTTACCAGCCACTGCAAAGGCCAATGTCAAACTCCAATCCACCTATGGTGAAATGTACACCGATTTTGATTTGAAGCAAGAGTCTTCCGAAGGCGACCTCCACAAACTGAGCTCCAGCAAGATCACTGGTACCATTAATGGTGGTGGAACCTTCTTGGACCTTAGCTCTACTTATCAAAACATCTATTTGCGCAAGAAAAAGTAACAATCACTGACATTGGAAGGCCACTTCCATTCTTTCCACTCTTCAAACCATTTGATTATGAAAGCGTTTTTTTGCCTGGCGCTTGCCGTCTTGGCCAGTATCTCTGTGGCTTTTGCTCAGGCCGATTTTGAAAAATCAATTCCACTAAAGAATACACAAAGCATTGACCTTCAGGTCGAATATGGCGATCTAAAAATTCAAAGCTGGGATCAAGATCGCGTATTCATCAAAGGGAAAGTCATCATCAACGATGGTAAAAACAATGATTCTTACAAAATTGAAGCGAAGTATAAAAACGATAAACTCATCGTCTCTTTTGACATTCCAGATATTAAGAACATTCCAAAAATGTATTGGGAAGAAATTGACGGCAAGCGGGTTTTTTATGATACGAAAGAAGAAATAAAGGGAAAAAAGGGTTATTCCTCCGGAGTATACACAGATGTTGAGTTGGAAGTATTTATACCGAGAAAGATGGCGACCGAAGTACATTCAACCTATGGCAACATTGCCATCGAAAACGTATCAGCACCTTTGGAGATACGCAATACCTATGGATCGGTTGAGGCCATATTTGAAAAGATCAGCCCTTCCGACAAAATCAAGCTGACCTCTACCTACAGCTTTGTCGATATTCACTTGCCAAAATCTTCTGATGCACAAGTGGATTTGGAAACTGATTACGGTGAAATTTTCACGGACATGGAACTGGATGTGCAGGATTTCGACGAAGGCCGGTTTGGAACGGGCCGCATTAAGGCCAACATAAATGGTGGTGGCGGTACGCTAATCGCTAAGGCAACCTATAACAATGTATACCTAAGAGCTAGGTAAGGTAAATGACAATTGGCTGTTTGTAAAGCTGTCGGAAG
>JBCCSZ010000046.1:0-32366 GCA_039199225.1 Bacteroidota bacterium | reverse complement strand
TCAAACTCGGCATTAAGCGACACACGCCATCGGTACCGAACCGCCAGCCATGATAAGGGCATTCGAGCGTCGTTTCGCCTTGTATTTCGAGATTATCCAAGTAGAAATAATTGCATTTTCCATGCTGGCAATCACTTCCGTCTACTCTAAAAACCACTGCAATAGAGTCGGACAAAACGTCTTCTAAAATGGTATTTATCTTAAATTCAAATGGAGTATATTCCTCTGTTGGTTCTAGGAAAAGCTGCCCTAGAGCAACCGTATCTCGTTTTTGACTGGCAGCATTGTATCGAAAACTGTAAACGGCCACACTTCCCCGAAGAACATGATTGTCCTGCGTACTTCCAGCTACCAACTTGTAGTGGCCATTGAGCTTATTCAAACGTCCCTGAAAAGGCATCCCACAAGCTTGAGACCTATTAGTGACCCGACACTGGCCAAGATCGACCACCCCTGGCCCAGTACCATACCAACTGTTGACAACCAAGGCATAATCTCCCTCGAAAGCATCGGTTGTTCTCACAGCAGATTGACCGAAGGCAGACCAG
Organism: Bacteroidota bacterium; assembly: GCA_039199225.1. GTDB lineage: Bacteria > Bacteroidota > Bacteroidia > Chitinophagales > Saprospiraceae > JBCCSZ01. Next base: position 31,818 of record JBCCSZ010000046.1, on the reverse strand, counting down.
CCTGTCAATTTTCCCACCTTAGCATTTGCTATTTTATGAGTGGTATCAGCCATCAAAAAAGGATCGTCTTGCAAACTGTTTTCTTCCCACTCCTCAAAATTTAGATTGGGAATAGCATCAATGGTTTGGCCATTATTGCATTGCAAAAATTGGGTGGATAGGATCAAAAAGAAGAGACAACGATTTATGGTAGCTTTAGGAAACATTTTCTATAACTTTTGTTCGTATCGAACATCTTTTTCAGCTTTCACACTTTACCAAAAAACAAAAAACAAAAAACATCTATTATATTCCAAGTTACAATTTTCAACTAAAAGCTGGTCAGAGATTCTTCTAAAAAGCCTTTCATTTATTGCAACCGAAGATGGTAAATATTTTGGCTTACTAGTATAACACCATTTCACATTACTATTGTAAAAATAATCAAAACGCTTTATTGCTAGTAGGTACAATTTACTGAATTAATTGCACAAATTTCAGTTTTTACTTTTTCTTCGAAAATAGCCGGGAGCCATTCCGGTCATCTTCTTAAAAAATCGATTAAAATAAGCTTGGTCGTTGAATTGCAACTGGTAAGCAATCTCCTTAAGGGATTGATTTGAATGAATGAGCCGTCTGCGAATTTCATCGGTCAAATATTGATTGATGATTTGGCTGGGGGATCGTCCATACGCTTTTTTACAGAGTTCATGCAAATACTTCGAACAGATGTGCAACTGCTTCGCATATTCTTCTACACTCCGCATCGTTTGATATTGAGATGCCACAAGATTTTTGAACCGCTGCGCTGGTGTGAACGTTTGGGGCTTGTCAATAGGCTTTCCTTGCACCGAGAGTGCATCCGCTAACTTGAGTAAAAGCAAATTAAAATAGGTTAGAGAATACTCCTTTAAGTAGGTTTTATTTTGAGCGGAGAGTAGCTCTTTTATCTGCAAGAAAATAGACCATATTTCTTTGTACACCTCCTTTTTCAAATCTATTCTAGGAAGAGATGAATCATGGTCATAGAAAAAACTTTTAAATGGTAAATCGCGATCAGTTATCAAATCGTCCACATCAAAAATAATGTGTCCACCTATCAGATAACGATTTGGCCGTACGGCATGTCGCTGTCCTTTCCGAATGAAAAGAACAGAGCTTTGGGTAATGGGGTAAGTGGTTTCTTCCAATAGATATGTTCCATCTCCTGAGGAGAAAAACAATATCTCATCGTAAGCATGGTTATGTGGCAAAAGGGCATCAGAGTTCAGTCCCTCTTCTTGCCAATCAACGCACTGTATTGAACCTCGCTGTTGCAAGGACACAAGACCACTCACTCCCTTGTCGGAAGTTGAATTACGTGGTTTCACAATTTAGTGTTAAAAGGTTTACAATAGCACTAAATACCTGTGTAAATTTTAGAAGACATTTTGCTAGAGCTGGAGAAAACTTAAATGCTTTAAAACTATCACCAATGATAAGGAATAACAAGTGATAATATTACAATAGTAAGTAAATTAAAAATATTTGTCAAGGAAGGCCATACATTTTCTGGGATTTCAGTTTTGGGAGAAGTCCCTAGTTAATCAAAAAAAACTACCCCTGCAACCACGTTTGGTTGAGGGGCAGCCCACACACTATGAGAACACCCATTATTCTCTTATCTTTAAATGGTCTTTCTAACCATCATTTTTCTTTCCTTTGTTTGGCATTTGTTTTTGTGTTTGTTGTTTGTGTCATACTTACATCTAATAGACGCTCTAAAACCTCAAATGGGTATACGCTTGTATGTTATCATTTTTAAGGTATGTTAAAATAATATTCATAAAAAACTGATTATCAATATACTTTTACTTAAAAAGGGTATTAGTTAAAGTATTTTAACATGCGTTAAGATATTTCTAAAGGCCCTTTTTAGGCCCAATTAGCGAGTTTTAGGGCTCTGTTTTCGCCATTTTATCGCAGCTGTCGTATCTTCACTCATAGCATGATTAGTCAAAAGAGTATACGGGAGATCATCGAAACGGCCCGAATAGAGGATGTCGTCGGTGATTATGTGAATCTGAAAAGGGCAGGTTCCAACCTCAAAGGGCTTTGTCCTTTTCATGGAGAGAAAACGCCTTCCTTCTCCGTCTCGCCCAGCAAGAACATTTTCAAGTGCTTTGGTTGTGGCAAAGGTGGAGATTCTGTTCACTTCCTCATGGAACACGAACAACTCACTTATCCCGAGGCCCTTCGCCAGTTGGCCGAACGCTACAATATAGAGATAGAAGAAACGCAGACATCCAGCCAAAACATTCAGGAGCGGCAGAAACAGGAGAGTCTTTTTCTAATCAACCAATACGCCCTGAAGTATTTTCAGGATCAATTGTTTGATACCGATGAAGGCAAGAGCATTGGATTGAGCTATTTCAAACAGCGAGGCTTTCGGGAAGAGACCATTCGCAAGTTTGGCCTAGGGTATGCCTCCAAATCCAGGGATGCTTTCACCCTAAAAGCCACCACGGATGGCTACAAGGTAGATTTGCTCAAGAGCCTTGGATTGACCTCGCAGTACGGTCGAGATTTTTTCCGCGACCGCGTCATGTTTACCATCTTTAATCCTAGTGGCAAGCCCGTTGCTTTTGCTGGGCGTATCCTCCAAAAGGATGTCAAAGCACCCAAATACATCAATTCGCCGGAGACCGACATCTACGTTAAAAATAAGGTACTCTATGGTGTTAATTTTGCCAAGCGAACCATCCGCAAGCAGGACGAATGCATTCTTGTCGAAGGATACACGGATGTCATTTCCTTGCATCAGGCGGGTATTGAAAATGTCGTAGCTTCCTCCGGTACTTCTTTGACGGAAGGTCAGATACAATTGATTCGGCGGTATTCGCAAAACATCAAAATCCTTTACGATGGTGATGCGGCGGGCATCAAGGCTGCCTTGCGAGGGCTGGATATGGTACTCGAACAAGACATGAACGTCCGCATTGTACTGTTGCCAGAAGGAGAAGACCCGGATTCTTATTTACAGCGTGTCGGCACAACAGCCTTTCAGGAATACCTCGATAAGGAGGCATCGGATTTCATCCTCTTCAAAACCAACTTACTTCTCAAAGAGGCGGCCAATGACCCCATCAAGAAGAGCCAACTCATTAAGGATATTGTCGATAGCATCGCTCGCATACCCGATCCGATCAAGCGCTCGGTCTATGTGAAGCAGTGTGCTCATGCAGTAGGTGTAGAAGAAGAAATTCTCGTGGTCGAAGTCAATAAGATGGTAACGGGCCACATCCGGCGCAAGCGGCAGAAAGAGCGCATCGATGAACGGCAAAAAAATCGGCGACAGTCCGGGGCGGCTCCTCCCCCATCTGATTGGAGTGGTCTGAGCTCGCAGGAACCGCCTCCACCAAGCGAAGAAGAAGGGTCGAACTATGCAGATCGTCCACTCCCACCCCAGGAACAATCGCGCGCCAGTGCCAGCGGAGATGAATTCCAGGAAAAGGACATCATTCGCCTACTCATCACTTTCGGAGACCAAATATTCGATCCGGAGGATCAACTGAGCGTGGCTGCTTACATATTGGGAAACATCGAAGACGTTTTGGACGAATTCGACAACAAGCAATACGAACAAGTTGCCAAAGAATGTTACCAGAGGCTGCTCAACAAAGAGGAAATCAATCCCCATTTTTTCCTCAACCACACAGATGAAGACGTCCGCCGCCTTGCCATAGATATACTGCATCCCCCCTTCGACTTTAGCCCCAACTGGGCCGAAAAGTGGGACATTACGCTGCAAACCCAACTCAATCCCGAGAAAAATTTCACCAAAGACAGTATTAAGTCCATCGAACGCTTCAAGCTCAAGAAAATCATTCGATTGTGTCAACGCAACCAGGAGAAAATCCGAACGATGGATTTCAGCGATGCCGATGAGCTTCGCAAATTATTGATGGTCCAACAAAAACTGAACAACATTAGAAACGAATTGGCCAAAAAGTTTGGCTCCACTGTTACGCTTAAATAATGTAGATTCCATCGTATGATCTCCTTTCGATCTTTTCTCCTCTGCAGCCTGGCTCTGCTTTTATCTTCCTTTTTGTATGCACAAGATAGCGGCTGCGCGGCTTTGCAAAGCTACCGCATCGTCGTCATTGGCTCTTCCACAGCTGCCGGCTCGGGCGCCAACCCCCGAGACAGCTCTTGGGTCAATCGCTACCAAACCTACCTCCAAGGGCTTCATCCAGACAATGAAGTCATCAACTTAGCAAGGGGTGGATACAATACCTATCGATTGATGCCCGATGACTTCCAAGCGCCCACCAACCGACCACAGGTCGATAGCAGCCGCAATGTCTCAGCCGCCCTCCGCCAAAGCCCCAACGCCATCATCCTCAACCTACCGTCCAATGATACCGGCTCGGGCTTCAGCGTGGCCGAGCAGTTGAGCAACTTCGAAGGCATCGTCCAAGCGGCCCTACAGGCCAATGTCCCGATTTGGCTGACAACCACCCAGCCTCGAAACTTTAGCGCCGCTGGCATTGCCAAACAGCTGGAAATGCGCGATTCCCTGCAAAGCATTTATGCTCCTTTCATCATGGATTTCTGGTCACCCATTGCCAATACTGCCGGCATCATCGATACCCTTTACGATTCTGGCGATGGTATTCACGTCAATAACACAGGCCACCGACTGCTGTTCGAGCAAGCGATCGAAGCGATGATTCCGGACTATCTGTACAGCCTATCCCCTTTGGAAGGTTATCGAATTGTGGATAGTTGGTTTAGCCAGGTGAACAGTTGTGGAGGCGATCAAGCCCGCCTGAATGTGTCCTGGATCAACCTGAACGATGACAACCAGGGCGCCATCACACTGACCACCGAACTGAAGCGGCCGGACGGCAGCAGCATAGCCTATACCGATACAGTACCTACCGATTCTTACGCTCTTTGTGAAATCGACACCTTCAGCGTCCCCATCGAACTGGTGGCACCCGGAAACTATGAAATCAACAGCTTTATACAGCCCAGTGATACATCGCTTCCCAGCATCCCTGCCTTTTTTCACCAACGGTTCTTCTCCGGCCTCCCCACTGCTCAATTCCTACTGGATACGGTATGCGTTGGCGAAACGGCGCTACTAACTGCCCAGGCGGAATATACCGACCGCATTTTTTGGTATGGCGACGCACAGGGCAATCAGCTGTTATCGGAGGACTTTCAGTGGATGACCAACGTACTGGATTCCAGCAGCCTGTTTTATGTACAATTGGCTTCGGGTCTGCCGTATTTTTCTGCTGTGACCAGTTCGACCGATATTGCGGAAGTACAATGGAACGGCTACATGTTTGATGTGCTGGCCAAAGAAGCATTATCAATCGACAGCTTGGCGATCAAAATTCACAGCACTGGCGCGCAAGATGTGCGACTGTACCGAAAGCAAGGCAGCCATCGGGGCTTTGAGCGCGATCGGGATGCATGGGAAGAATGGGAAGTTCTGAGTGTCTTTGTGGCCGACTCCAATGCCTACACGACGCTGGTCCCAACGGTACCTTTGCAGATGGCGGTCGGCGATAGTTTGGCACTCTACATCCAGATGGCCAATTCCAACGCGACCCTGTCCTACCAAAGGCTGTCTGATTCGCTGGTCAGAGAAAGCAAAGCGCTGAGCTTGTACCTGGGCAGTGGCAGCAACTACAACTTTGGTGGGCCGTATTTTCCAAGAGAGTGGAACGGCCGACTGTATTACCACTATGGCGAGCGTCCGTTGGGGGATTGCGCAACAGACTTGATGCCTGTCGAGGCCAATGTTTCGATGCCCTTTCCTTATTTGGGCGCAGATACGGTTATTTTCCAAACAGAAAATCTGGTACTTCAACCGGCAGATTCTTATGAAAGCTACCAATGGTCGACCGGCGAGCAAAGTGACAGTCTGGACATCCAAGGAGCCGATTTTTCGCCTGGTCTTTACACCTTCCACTTAGAGGTCACCGATAAATGGGGATGCACGGGAACGGACAGCATTCAAATTCAGATCGAACAAACCAGCGGTGTTGAAAGCCAGGCCGAGTCCGTTGTAAAGGTCTACCCTACCCCTGGAAGAAACAGTTTGACCATTGGGATGAATGCCGCTGCCAGAGATCACTTTCAGGAAATATTTTTGATCGATATTCACGGTCGAATTGTTTTGCAAAAAAACATTCCCTCAAACACCTCTTCGATGCATTTAGCAACCGACTTACTTCCCGACGGCAACTATCTAATTCTTTTGAAGGGGCCTAAAGGAATCTTGCAGCGCAAGTGGCAGAAAATGCGATAAACAAAAGCAAAGGGCGGCCCAATCAGACTGCCCTTTGAAAATCAACTCTATTGTTAAATGAACTTATTGTTGGGGTAGATTCGTATCTTTTCGTTGTTGCTTATTGGGCTTCGACATTCAATTGTACTAGGTTGTAACCTCCTCTGGCATCTTGCTGTGAAACAACGCCTGGCGCAGACTGAATGGTTGCTCCGTTGAACTGAATATCTTCGATCTCCTGTACCCGACGAGTGGCCGTGTCTGCATCTGAGCCCCCGCTGTTTGGACTGGCTTGACGCATAGGCTGATTTGGTCCGATTCCAATGCCTTCATCCACTTCGGTACCTGTATCGTAGAGATACAATTGCTCGCTTTCGCCCATACCACTTTGTGGGTTTCCAGCCGCATCAAAAATAGCTGCACCATTATTGTTAAAGGAAATGATCCAATCGTTGGACTGAACGAACATCGTTGCCAATCCCAATTTATAGCCCTCTGGTATTTCGATGTCAAACGTCAGGCTGCCCCCTGGTCCGACGCCACCTGGCTCATTGCTTTTGGCGACAGGTAAATTCAGGCTTTCCAAATAGTCGAAAATCACATTGTTGTTGCCATCCTCTGCCAATTCTTCCAAACCACTGTCCGCTTTGGCCGCCTCTCCTTGGGTAAAAAGCGGATCTTTTTCGCTGTTGAATGCATACACAACACCAGGCGAGAGTGGCGTGATGGCAGCACTCATTCTCAAGGGAGCGCCATCCGTTCCGACCTCTGTGATGAAATCGTACAGCTCATTGGGCATGCCCGCCTCCGCAATCAGCTTGAGTCCTTGGCCACGGTCGGCTTCGCCCCGAGTAAAAATGGGGTTGTCCTGGGCGTGAATCAGTACGATGCCCGGTGTGAGAATACCATCTTCGTTTTTGGTCAATTGGAGTGTAAAGCGGCCATTGTCGTGGGAAAGTGTCGCCGTCAAATAGTTGGAGACGTCCTGTTGTTCGGTCCGTACGGAAGTGTCGTCGTCCGGAGCGCCATTGGTGCCTCCTTCGGGTGCAGTTGCGATGGTTGTGGGGTCTTCCTCCTCCGTCCCGGCGTCGTACAATCGAACGCTGGCCGTGATGTCTCCGGTGACGGGCGCACCGTTTGCATCGTAGAGCGGCAGGCCATTTTCCCCTGGAGCAAAGAACCAATCGTTGCTATTGGCCAACATCGAAACAAAGCTGAGTCGGGAGCCAGCTGCAGCCTGAAAGCTCACTGTGTAGGAACCTCCTTGCTGGGCGACTGGTCCGGGAGCGCTGGCGCCGTCGGGTGTGTTGAAGACCTGTGCAGAGAGATAATTGATGGTATTGGTCAGGGTGATTCTGAATTGGGTTGTTGGAGCAGGTGTCGCCCCATCGTCATCGTCTTTGGAGCAGCTAGCGACTAAAATACTGATCGTTAATGCTGCAAAAATTCCTTTTACTAATTTCATGATATTGTTCTGATCATTGGTTAATTAAATTCTAATTACACCACAAAATTAGGTCTAGTCTATCACAGAAAGATCACGGAAAAAAGACATTTTATTTGGAGTTATCATGGGATTGTGAGGAGTGGGGGGGGGGCGGTGAACGGTGAGCGGTGAACTGGTGAGCGGTGAACGGGTGAATGGGGATTTGGTGATTGGCCTTTGGCTTTGTGATTTGGCGGGCGGGGAACTGGTGAACGGTGAACAGGTGAACGGTGAGCGGGTGAATGGAGATTTGGTGATTGGGTGATTTCGGCGGGGCGGCTTGTGGTTTTGTGATTTTTTTTGGGGAACTGGCCAATGGAACAATGTAACCATTCCAAAAGAACAATCCCGAGCCTTCTTTCGAAAGTCCGGGACCGTCTTGCAAATATTTAAACCAAATGATCTTGGTTAAATTCTTTTATTAGGCATTGCGATTGATGCAGTTGAGGTCTTCAAAAGCTTGCTTGAGGCGTGTTTTGAAGGTGTCTTCACCTGCACGTAGCCATTTGCGTGGATCGTAGGTCTTTTTGTTGGGCTTGTCGTCGCCTTCTGGGTTGCCGATTTGAGCCTGCATGTAGTCGCGCTTTCCTTCGTAGTAATCGCGGACGCCGAGCCAGAAGGCCCACTGTTGGTCGGTATCGATGTTCATTTTGATGGCGCCGTACTCGATGGCTTCGCGGATTTCTTCGCGGGTTGAGCCGGAGCCGCCATGAAAGACGAAGTTGACGGGGTTGGCGCCTGTTCCGAATTTCTCCTGAATGTGGTCTTGAGAATTTTTCAGAATGATGGGCTTCAACTCTACGTTGCCTGGCTTGTAAACACCGTGTACATTTCCGAAGGCGGCTGCGACAGTAAACTTGTTGCTGATCGCGTTGAGTTCTTTGTAAGCATAAGCTACTTCCTCTGGCTGGGTGTACAAGCGGGAGCTGTCAATATCTGTATTGTCGACACCGTCTTCTTCTCCACCGGTTACCCCTAGCTCGATTTCGAGGGTCATTCCGATTTTTGCCATTCTTTCGAGATAGCGCTTACAGATGTCGATGTTTTCTTCGATGGGTTCTTCTGATAAGTCCAACATGTGGGAGCTGTAGAGCGGATAGCCTCTGGACTCAAAAAAGCGCTCACCAGCTTCCAGCAGGCCGTCGATCCAAGGCAAGAGCTTCTTGGCGCAGTGGTCGGTGTGCAAAACAACCGGTACGCCATAGGCTTTGGCCATTGTATGTACGTGCATGGCCCCGGAGATACCTCCTAAGATGGCCGCGCGTTGATTTTCATTGGACAATCCCTTGCCGGCGAAGAACTGAGCACCACCATTGGAAAACTGAATCATCACCGGGGAATTCACTTCTCTGGCAGTTTCCAAAACAGCATTAACAGTATTGGTTCCAACGACATTGACGGCAGGCATTGCAAAATTCTGCTCATTGGCATAATTGAGTAATTCCGTTACTTCATCGCCATGCAGGACACCTGCGCGAAATCGGGTTGCTGTGGTCGTAGACATTGTCTTCTTTACTTTTTGGTTAATGAATGGATGGTCTCAGTGGTTAGGATGGACTTTAGCCACAAAAGTAACCAGCTTTTGCAAGAAATCATATCCCACATCCAAAATTTCTTTCGGCCTCGTAAATTCAATGACCAACACTTTACCACTAACAAAAGCAATCAAGACGGTCTAAATAATACCTTCTTCGGTTAGGTAACGCTCCGCATCCAAGGCGGCCATGCAACCTGTCCCTGCAGCCGTAACGGCCTGGCGATAGACATTATCTTGGGCATCTCCGCTGGCAAATACCCCGGCGATGTTGGTCTTTGTAGAGTGAGACTTGGTGACCAGGTAGCCGGTTTCATCCATGTCGAGCCAATCCTTGAAAATATCTGTATTTGGCTTGTGACCGATGGCGACAAAGAAGCCTTTCACCGCGATGTCGGACTCCTCCCCTGTTTTATTGTTTCTCATACGCACACCTTCTACCTCTTCCGCACCCAGGATTTCTACCGTTTCCGTATTCCAGTGGATTTCAATGTTTTCGGTGTCCATCACTCGCTGTTGCATGATCTTGGAGGCACGCATTTCATCCCGGCGAATCAACATATGCACTTTGGGGCTCAACTTAGACAGGTAGAGCGCCTCTTCGGCAGCTGTATCACCACCGCCAACCACTGCTAATTCCATTCCTCTGAAGAAGAAACCATCACAGACAGCACAGGCAGAAACACCTTTGTTGGCCAAACGCTTTTCAGACTCCAAGCCCAACCACTTGGCACTAGCACCGGTGGCAATCACGATGGAATTGGCGTGAATCTCCTTACCAGACTCGGTCCAGGCTTTGTGTACCGGGCCGGTGAAGTCGACCTTTGTGATCATTTCCATGCGTACATCGGTCCCAAAGCGCTCCGCCTGCTTGCGGAAATCTTCCATCATCTGAGGCCCCATGATGCCATCTGGGTAGCCTGGGTAATTTTCTACATCGGTCGTGATCATCAACTGACCACCTGGTTCTTGGCCGGTGTATAAAACAGGTGCCATATTGGCGCGAGCCGCATATACAGCAGCCGTATAACCCGCCGGACCGGAACCTATGATAAGACATTTTACTGTTTCGATTGATTCAGACATGGTTTTATCTAATTATGACTGTTCAATAAAATAAGACGTATTCAATTTTGGAGAACAAAGGTAACAATTTCGACTCACTGTAATAAGCAAATCATTGCACAAAAAGCATTCCCTTCCCTAATGCGTTGACTACAAGATTTGTTCATTGATCGGCCCACTCCCTTGTCCAATCGCAGAATGTCATCCAAAGGCAGTCAAAAGAGCCAAATAAAATATGCTACCGACTGAAGAATCAGCTATCAATTTGTACAATTATAAAAAACAAATACGATTCAACCAGATGGATTAGTTATATTTGTCTACCGGCCTTTTCATCAAAGCGACTTTGCCGACACAACAAAAAATTCTGATTAAGCTATGGATTGCTTTCGATTTACACGATGCACTTGTCTACTTTTATGGTGTTTAGCCCTTTCTTTTTCCACTTTTTCGCAAAATTCCTCTTTTACCGATCAACTCTTTGCCAACAAAGAAAAGCATTCCGTGGACGCGCATATGGACAGCATTGGCAATTGGCTGACCACCACCACCGTACAAAACAGCCAAAGTCGCCTAGACCAAATCGATCGGGTTTGCGATTTTATGCACGAGCTACTCCCAGCTGACTCGGCAGCCTTCCGGTGCTTCGAAGTCCACGTCGAACTGGCCACCCAATTCAACTTTAATCAGCAAACAAGCCTAGCTGCCAAGCAATTCGAGCGGGCCTGGCAGATCAGTAAGACCATCGGCCAGGACAAACCCCACCTTCCCGCCAAGCTCATCTGGTATCTTCAGTTCGCTGGCTTCCACTATGCCAATTCCGACCTGGATAGCATGGAAAAATACATAAATCTGGCAGAAGAAGAATATGCCAACATCAAGGATGATACTTATCTGCTGAATCTCCTTATGCTGAAAGTTTGCCTGCTGTATTCCCAACAAAAGTACCAGGAAGCACTAGAGGTTGTCCAGAAAATCGATGCCATGGAAGGTCCCAACCTTATGTCTGACTGGTCCGATAGGCTGCGTTCTCAACTGAAGCTTTACAAAGGATTGGTATACGAATACAACAACATGCTCGACAAAGCTTTGGTACATTACAAATCGGCCAACGAGGATTCCTTGCTACAAAACTCCGCATTCAAATACTACACCCCCATTTATTACGCGAAGGGTTTGTGCCAATTGGGCAGGCGGGCAGAAGGCTTGAAGTTGTTTAAGGACTTCAAAGAACAAATCGATTCTTCTGACAATACAGCCGCCAAATTATCTTTTTACGCCTATCATATTGATTGTCTGCAAGATAATGGTCAATTGAAAGAGGCACTTGAAAAATATTCTACCTATTCTGACTTACAAAAACAGTGGTACCTGGCACGCAAAAAGGAGGCGGTCTTAGAAGTGGAGGCCAAATTTAAAGCCTCTGAAAAAGAAGCGGAGATTCTACGACTCGAAAAAGAACAATCGATTCAACAATCGTCCTACAATACGCGCCTGGCAACCCTTGGCTTTTTCTCCCTTATTGGCATTGGTCTTCTCTCCTTTTTTCTGAATCGCAACCGCATTCGCCAAAGGCAATTGAGCCTCGTTATGGAACGCGACCGACTCATTGCTGAAAATCGGGATCGGCTGTTTACTTCCATCTCTCACGATATTCGCACCCCATTGGCCTTGATGCTTGCCCCCTTGGAACGAGCCCACGACAAGACCGAACAACCTCAAGTACAGGCCGACATCCAACTGGCCCGACAGAACGGCAAGCGCCTCATGGAGTTGTTTAATCAGATTTTGGATTGGAACAAAGCCGAAGCCAAAGCCCTACAGTTCAATGAACAAATAGGGGAACTCCGCTTGGCACTACACAACCTCAGCGAACGCTACACTCAGCAAGCCATCGAAAAGGGCATCCGATTCAGGAGTCACTTGGCATTGGAAGAAGGGCAGTATGCCTTGGATTACGACAAATTAGATAAAATACTGTCTAACTTGCTCAGCAACGCCATAAAATTTTGTGAGCCTGGACATAAAATCGAACTCTCCGCGACCCTATCCGACGATCAAAAATTGCTGCTCAAAGTCCAGGACGATGGGCCGGGTATTCCCATCGACGAACAAGCTCATCTGTACGAACACTACTTCCAAGGCAAAATAGGAAAAAACAAAGGTGGGAGTGGCATCGGGCTGGCACTTGTCAAGGAACTCACCCAGATCATCAATGGCCAACTACAACTGACCTCTGCTGAAGGCCAAGGCTGCACCTTCGAGCTGGAACTGCCAATACGACCCGTCGCCGAGATGGTTCCACCGCAGATAAAACAGGAAAATCATCCAACAGAAATAGCTGAAGAAGACCAACAAAAGCCGCTGCTCTTACTGATTGAAGACGAACAAGCCCTTTCCCAATTCCTCCAATCGGCTCTGGCAGATACCTATGAAATCACCCTGGCACAATCTGCCAATGTCGGTTATGCCATTGCTTGCAGTCGCATCCCAGACCTCATCATTACCGATTGGGTACTACCGGACTACAATGGTGGGTGGCTGTGCCGACAAATCAGAAACAACGAGTTAACGGCCCATATCCCCATTGTGGTATTGACTGCCTACAGCGATGAATCCCACAAGCAAATGGCCCTGGAAGCTGGTGCCATCGCCTGGATGTCCAAGCCATTTCAGTTGGACCTTCTATCCAAACAACTAGAAGCCATTCTCCACCAGCAACGCTACAATCGGATGATGTGGAAGCAAAAGCTGGCTGAGACAGCTGACAAAACCAGCCCGGAAGTAGCTCCGAAGGATCAATTCGTTCAAAAAACCATGCATTTGATCGGTCAGAAGATGGGGGAAGAAAACTTTTCTGTCGAGAAAATGGCGCAAGCTTTGTTCCTCAGCCGTGTTCAGCTGTTTAGAAAACTGAAAAATCTGACGGGCAAAAGTCCAAGCCAACTCTTGAGGGAAGAAAGGCTCAAAAAAGCACATCATCTACTAAAGCATACCAACCAATCCATCGCAGAAATTGCCTTTAGTGTAGGCTTTTCGGATCCCAATTACTTTAGTACGGCCTACAAACAGTTTTTCAAACGCTCTCCTCGTCAAGATCAACAAAACAAGTGACCCAAAAGACCACAACATCTCCATTACTCAGCCCTATTGAATGGTAACCTGATCGAAGATTTATCGATTTTAACAGATCAATTACTGATGGTCCTAAAACATAATCTGCTTATTAACAATCAATTAGCAGCCTTGTAACGCTTTCTAAGAAAAGTGAAACCTACTCAAAGAGACATCGATTATTTTTCGCACATCTTTGCATCAATCAAATGCTCAGAAAGCGATCCTATTTTCCTTTTTTAACCGAGCTGAGATTCTCCTTTAAGAAGGTGCATTACCTTAATTTCTATCCGTAACTTATTGTGAGATCACAGCTTAGAGTATTTTATAAAGCTATGAATGAAGTTGTCAAAAACCAGGGCGCTAAACAACAAAAAATATAGCCGTGTCAACGGCTTCTGAGCTCAGGGATGGCTCGAGGTCATCCCTGCTTTATTGTTTCACATCTGCCAGCAACAACAAAAACCTTTTCATTGGTCTATCCAATACGGTATTTCGCCGATCGAAGCAGCAAATACAAGGATACTTGCTTATATTTCGTTATCTATCGTAAACGAGCAGTAGCAAACGCAAAGTTTGTTACCTTCCATCGCCATTCAAATCAAATTTGACTTACCATGCTGGAAATCCTTTATCCCTTTAGCTTTTTGGCCAGTTTGACCGGCCTGATTACTTGGTTTTACGTGCAGGGAGACAGCCAAAAAAGCCGCCGAATGAGCCAGGTTTTTCTCGGAGGTTTCTTTGTCTATCTGTTTTCATTGGCCTTTTCAGAGGGGGAACTGAGTTACAAACTGTTGATTTTATTCCGGGATTTGATGGTTTTGGGCCTCGTTTCGCAGTTTTTTTCCTTCTTTAAAAAGCATAAGATGGTATTTTTTACCATGCTGGCCGTGCTATATGGTGCCTTTTTCTTCAAGTACAAGCAGGTTATGCAGGATTCTTTTCCGCAACACATAGAAAAAAGCGTGTCTGAAAAGGCAACAGTCGATCCACCACAAGCGCCCACCACTACCGATCGGAAACCTTGGCAAACGGTAGATGGACTAAGGCTGGCAAAAAAAGGCGAATTATTGGTCGAATTGAAGGAAAACCAACAATTGGAAACCCTAAAACAACTGGCCGATCAATACCAGCTAAAATACCAGCGCAGCTTCCAACCTGCCGATGGTCAAATCACTGATTTAGATGATTACGTCCTCATCGATGTTCCCACAGAACAGCTTTCCAAGCTTTCTGAAATTATGCAAGCCCTCTACGATTCTGGCTTGATAGATTGGGCTGAAGAGAATGAATGGGTCCAAATCGATGATCCCAAGCTATCGACAGCCATCAGCCGCCAAAAGCCTGACTACCAACTCAACGATCCGGCGTTGAACCGCCTCTGGGGTTTTGAAGCGATGAAGGTAGATCGCCTCAATCAATACCTGAAGGCTCAAAACCTACAGCCAAAGAAAAAGGCAGCCATTTTCATCCTCGACACTGGGGTGGATGCTCAACACGAAGACCTAAAAGCGAATTACCGATCCATTCGCTCCAGATACGACAACGACCCAGTTAGCCACGGAACCCACTGTGCTGGCATTGCGGCAGCAGTTTCCAACAATGGCAAAGGCATCGCCTCCTTTTCTTACAACAATGAATTTGTCACCGTATCGAGCATCAAAGTCTTGCGAGCCTTCGGCGGCGGAACCCAAAGCCAGATCATCAAGGGAATGATAGAAGCAGCCGACAAGGGGGCCGATGTCATCTCCATGAGCCTGGGCGGACCAGCCAACCGACAGCGGACCCGCGCCTACCAACAAGCCGTCGAATACGCCAACAAGAAGGGAGCCATCGTCGTCGTAGCCGCCGGAAATAGCAACGCCAACGCCTCCGGCTACGCCCCCGCCAACACTCCTGGCGTTATCACCGTAGCCGCCATAGATACCAGTCTGAACAGAGCCTCCTTTTCCAATCGCGTCCAAGACCTCACTAGAGGCATCGCCGCACCGGGCGTCAGCATCTACTCCACGACGCCCAAAAATAACTATGCGGCATTCAATGGCACTTCGATGGCCACGCCATACGTAGCAGGTCTACTAGGACTGCTCAAAAGCCTTGACCCCAGCCTGGATACCGATCGGGCCTACAAAATCATCCACGAAACAGGCAAAGAATTGGAGAGCGGTCGACAAACCGGAAAGCTCATTCAACCAGAAGCCGCCGTAAAGCTGCTGATGGAGTCAATATAGTGGATGGATACAGAAGTGCTACGAAGGAGCTAGGGTATGATCATCCCTTCCTCCTTTTCTGGCACATGCAACAACTGATGCGCCAATTGCTCACCGTCAAAAACAGTCATCAGATAGCTACCCGCAGGTAAATCCGGTAGACCTTCCGTTAGGATGTCGCCCTTTTGACCTTCAAACGTCCGATGGACAAGTTGCTTACCGGCTAAGTCGGTTATGGTATAGGAAAATTTCCCTTCGGAGGCCAGGTGAAGATACAATTGAGAATCTTCGCCTCTGTAAACAGGATACAATTGTAAGCGATTGGTTCTCAAGACTTCTGTGGTCAGCTGCCCCAACTCTAGGTAGAGGTACGCCTTGAAGAAGTCGGGAATACCATACCCTAGTTCATCATCGGGGCGAGTCGCCTGGTTGCCACATTTGCGGATGGCTGCAACGATGTCCTCATTGGTCTTATTGGGAAAGGCACTCCAAAGGCTGGCTACCATCCCGGCCATCATCGGAGAAGAAAAGGAGGTCCCGTTGGACAACTGTACATCGTAGGAATAGATGGAGGCCACGGTCACGGCCTGTCCGGCTGTAGCGACATCTGGTTTGACACGGCCATCGGAGGAAGGGCCAAAGGAAGAAAAGGACGCCCGGCGCCCGGTAAAATCTGTGGCACCCACAGTTAAGACCTTCTCAGCGTCGGAGGGAACGCCGATGTATTTCCAGGGACCGCGGCCAGAGTTTCCAGCGCTGTTGACCATAATCATGCCTTTGCTGAAGGCAATATTGGCCGCTTGGGTCGCCCGGCTCTTGCGCCCATTGAGGTCTTCAAAAGTATAGTTCATACTTTTATCGTTGAAGGTCGTATAGCCCAAGGAAGAGTTGACCACATCGGCACCAATACTATCGGCATACTCAGCTCCGGCCACCCAATTGCATTCTTCGATCAGGTACTCCCCACCTGTATCTTCCGTCTTGATGCATACGTAGGAAGCATCGGGGGCCGTACCCACCAAAAGTCCGGGCAAATTAGAGCCCATTACGGAGAGCACATGCGACCCATGAGAGCTGGATTCCCAAACATGCTTATCGACCCCAACAAAGTCTCGCCCTTGCAACAAGCGCTCGTCCTGCCGCAGGGAATCGAAAAAAGGCATAATGTCGACATTCGTAAAACCACCATCTAAGACCGCCACCAACATATGACGTCCGCGATGGCCCTTATCGTGCAGCAAATCGCCAGAAAGCATTTGTATCTGGGGAGCCCCATAACCATAATAACTGGGCAGTCGCTTGTAGTCCTCCCACTGGTCGCGCTTTTTGTTCTTGGTGCGGGTACGCACGCGCTGCCGAATGTGTGGTCCGACGTATTCCACAGAATCCACAAAAGGCAATCCCATCAATTTATCAACCACCATACTGTCGGCCAAAACAGCGGCGGCATTCAACCATTTAGAAACATTGTGCAACTTCGCGCCCTGCTCTGTGAGCTTGCGGACGTACGCGGGATTGACTGGCAAGTCTTCCTCTGTCACTTCGATGCCATGTCGAAACCGCCTTTCCAAAGCTCTTGGGGATAAAAACGCCTCTGGCTGATCGGTGGAATAAGGTGTTCCAATTTTATCCTTAAAAGAAACCCAATACTTCGCAGGCTTCGCGCCCTGCCCCATGAGCAGCACGGCCACACAGGAAAATACAAGTGTCAAAACTTGCCTCATCATCATAATGTATGGTTTGTATTTTGATGCGGTCAAAGCCGCTGATGTCTTTTATCGTTACTGCCTCTCAGCGCATTACAAGCTATCCATCTCCAATAAATAAAGCCTGATCCAGAGCCATTCTGAAGCGTTCTTCGACGGCATCCCACAGGAGGTTTTCATAATTTCGGCGGTTGACTTCCTTGGCAATCTTGAGGCGGCTGTCTTTAAAAAAGCCTGGCTCATAGCTTCGTACGGCATTGCCTTTGTAAAAATCTTTCCGGATGATGTTTTCGGGCGTCGACTCAGATCGCTTACTCGTCTTGATCCGAAACACCCGAAAGTCTTTTTCGCTGTCTGCCCATCGGTGAATCCCTTCCTCTGCATGCAGGTAAAGGTAGATGGCCGGAGATACCAATTCCAGCTCTACACCGTAAAGCAGGTCTCCCTTTTCGGGGGCCTTTAGTGGATCTTCCTCTTTCAGCGTGAACAGCTTTTTAATGAATTCCTGCCGCCGACGACGAATTTCTGTTTTATAAACGCGGCCAGTCTCGTCTGTATGTTCTTCTACATCTAGAATTTCTTCATTGTAGTACTTTTCGCGATACCAAACGGCGTGGCCAACGACAATCACATTTTTTTGCTTCAGCCAGTCGAGGTAGATGTTGAGAATCGGCTCGAAGGATCGGCCGTAAATAGCCAGTAAGCAATAATTTTCATCTGGATTGGCATGCGTATATATGTCTTGCTTGAGGCGGAAAAAATCCTTTTCCCATTCCTTCAAATCTTCTTCCAAGGCAGGATTGTAGGGCAGTAGGTCCAAACAAGCCATTGAAAGTTCCTCCTCAAACTGCTCGACCCGCTGCTTCAAATCGGCCACATCTTTTTGAGCCTGCAGGATGTAGCTGTAGGCATTGGCCTTTTGGGTATTCTCCCAAAATTTCTGTTTCAGCTTCTTTTTATCGCGCTCAAGCAAATCCCGACGGCTCAGTAAGGAAATGTAATAATGCCCTTCTTGAATGCGGACAAGTTGGCGGCGCAACTCACTGGCATGGTCCGATAAATTGATTTTATCCAACTCTTCCAGCAACAAGTCCAACCCCAGCGGGTCCGACTCGATCTGAAAGCTTATTTTATCCTTTTTGATGGCCAACTGAACGATCAGCTTTTCATCGTAATCCAGGTGATTGAGCTGCTTGGCCAATGGGACAATCAATAGGCGCCGAATGGCACGTTGCAACTGACGAGCGCCGTAGCGCGGCTCATAGCCCTTTTCAGCCAGGAAATCGTAAACATCCTCCTCAATGTGCAAATCCAAGGGGCGGAATCGAACCCCTTCGCGCTGCCGAAAAAGTGCGATCTCCCGATCAACAACTAGCCGAACCACATCGCGCTTGAGCGGCTCAAAAGGAATGACTTCATCCATGCGATTGTACAATTCCGGACGGAAATGCTTTTGAACCGCAGAGAGAAAGTGTTCTGTAATGGCTGTTACATCCAAGCCCTTTTGCCAACCAATCCGGTTGTTTTGTAAGTTCGTCGCTCCGATATTCGAAGTCATAATGATGATGGTACTGCAAAAATTGACCAGTCGACCTCTACTATCTGTCAGTCGACCCTCACTGAGCATCTGTAGCAAAAGGTCGTAAAAGCTGGGATAAGCCTTCTCAATTTCATCGAACAATAAAACACAAAACGGCTCACGACGAACAGCCGCCGTCAGTAATCCGTCTTTAAAGTAGGCTTCACCCGTCAGCCGCTGTACGGCGTAGGGGTCTGAGTACTCGCTCATATCAAAACGGATCAAGCGATCGCGACTGCCAAACATAAACTCGGCCAGCACCTTGGCCAACTCCGTTTTTCCGACCCCCGTAGGACCCACAAAGAGCAGGGAAGCAATGGGTTTGCCGGTGCGCGTCAGCGCCGTTTTGACGGAAGCCAGGAGGTTGACCACACTGTCTACTGCCTTTTGTTGACCAAAAACCTGCTTGTTGAAATCCGTCTTTACCTGCTGAGGATTCATCTGGATTTGCGGATCGACCATAAAACGAGGCATACCAGACTCTTCACAGAAATAGGAAATGACCTCTGTTCGATTCACTTCCTGACCAATAGACTGGTGTCGATTCATCAGAATACTTTCCAGGAAACGAATGGGTTTGCCTGGAAAACCCGCATAGGGCGTGAAGCGCTTATTGAGTCGAATGGTCTCTTTGATGGCGTCCTGCTCGATTTGTAGCTGGCGCACACGAGCCAGATCACCAACTTTGCTGAGAATGATGTTCTCCAACTCGTCCCGAGGTTCTCCCAGGCGAATGACCTGAAAATAAGATAAGTAATTAGGGCTTCGCAACTCAATTCGCGCCAGCTCCTCCTCCGTACATTCCGTCAAAATATTGACTTCTCCCCTACTGATAAATGGTCGCAGGTATTCTGCGATGCTCACTTCGTTGCCAACGTACTGCCCGACCTCGAATAGTTCGAGTAGATTGCGGACAAACAAAAAGTCCCGGCTGTTGGCCAATTCCTGGCAAAGCATCGCTAGATTATCCTGCCAACCCGTATCGCCTGTTAGCTCCTTGATCATGGCTGAGGCCGTCGTCTCCCAGAATCTTTGTTGTATGCGTTTGCTGCGGCGCAGGCGAGCGACTTCCCACACCAGCGCTGTTTTTCCAACTCCGGAAGGCCCCACCAAAATGACATTGCGGTTGAATTTTCCTTTGATGGCACGGCTGAGCTGCTGCAATTCCGACTTTCGGCCGTAGGTTACCTTGCGATCGATGTTCAGCTCGCGAGCTACCTTTTCGATGAGCGAATCCTCCTTTCCTTCCCGAAGTTTCTCCAATTCGCTCATTGTAGGAATAGACAACTGCATCTGGCGGGAACGCAGCTCAATTTGGCCAAACCAAAAGGTCGGAATAACCGATTGCATGGCCGTTAGTCGTCGGTTGCGGGTAAAATCCAGCCGGATGTTTTGAGCAATCACGCTGTCTAAGGATTCCATATCCGGCGCAAAAGCCTCTATGCCCAAGGCCGGCACCATCGCCCAGTAGCCATTGGGAGCAATCTTAAAATAATAATCAAAAGTTAGTTGGAAGTCGGGATGACTGATGCCATCTTTGGATGCCCGAAACTCCAATTGAACGGCTGCCTTGTAGTAGTCACCGTCCTGTAGAACATTGAGTAGCTCTCGGTAGTTGCCCTTGTTGAGTACCAGTCGCTGGAATATCTCAGCATATTTTCCCTCCATCAGCTCCATCGATTCATTGATTCGAATGGTTTGACCACTGAAGAGAGGACTTAGGAGGGTTCCACCACCAGAAAGCTTCATTCGTACAGCCAGGAAAGGTATGTCTAGTTGATATGGCACAAGGCGAAGATAATAAGAAAACCGTATCTGAAAACGGAATAATTCAAGCAAGTTGCGATTCCTGCCTACTGGCCAGATGATACAGAGAGATTCTTTACGAAGCAATACAATTAAGCGAGTAGATCAAGCATTTAGTCTAATAAAGGTGGTCGTTATTGTGACAAATTGATTATTTTCTATCTTTACTCATCACAACCCGGAGGAGGGAAGAAAGAAAGGCATTATGTTCAACTTCAAAGCAAACATCGTAAAAAGAAGACGCATCAGTAAAAGCCGCCTGTTCTATGGCCTGTTGGCCGCCGCAGGGCTGGGCTACATAGGATTGACCTACCTCGATTTGGGGTATGTACCCTTTCTTGAAAAACTGGTCGGTCAGATCGGTTTGTACGACTATATGAGCTGGATATACCTAGGTGTGTTTGCCTTACTCATCGCATTGATCGTTCCTGCCATCCATACCATTTTCCGCAAAAAGACCGTAGTCGGTGGCCATGTATCTTTCGATGAAGAGCATCTCGAAATCATCAAAGGCAAGGACAAATACCGCATCCCCGAAGAACAACTCAAGCAGATGGAATTCCAACTAAAGGCGCTCCCCTCTGGCCAGCCAAAAAACGACGACCAACTTTTTGGCGGCAGCTACATGAAAATCCCCACCAAAAAAGGCATCTTCGAATGTGAACTGGACATCAACAGCCCTCGCAAAAAAGAGAAGCTCCTAGAAATGATCGAATTCCTGAAAATCGAACACGATGTGGAGGTCAAGGTCAAGGAGGTGAAGTGATTTTGTGATTTCGTGATTTTGTGATTTTGTGATTTTGTGATTTTGTGATTTCGTGATTTTGTGATTTTGTGATTTTGTGATTTTGTGATTTTGTGATTTTGTGATTTTGTGATTTTGTGATTTTGTGATTTTGTGATTTTGTGATTTTGTGATTTTGTGATTTTAGGGGAAATTTTTTCATTAGGTCAAAGGTTTCAACTTCACAAAGTTTTGTCAGCCAAATCACCGATCACTAAACCACCAAACCAAAGGCCGCTCACCCGTTCACCACTCACCAAATCACAAGGCCAAAGACCAATCACCAAATCCCCGTTCACCGTTCACCTGTTCACCGCTCACCGCTCACCACTCACCACTCACCACTCACCCAATCAATTCACCACCTCCAAATTCTCATAGCGATTCCAACCAAAGGTCAAACCGAACTTCCGCTTGGCGCCCTTTTTCAGCAACTTGCGAGCCTCCGGGTCGAAGTACAGCATGTGGATCTTTTCGGCAAAGTCGAGCATGGATTGGGAAAAGGTTTTGGGACGTACAAACATGCCACAGGTTTGGTCGAGGTATTCCTTCATATCTTCGGTGTCATAACAAAGCACGGGCAGCCCGAATGCAAGTGCCTCCGGTACAATTTCGCCAATGTTTTTCTGAATGGGTAAAAACATCACGGAAGCCGATTGGTAGACGTTCTTGATGAGCTTTTTGTCTTCGTTTGGAATAATCTCGACCAGCTTATCGAGTTGGTATTTCTTTGCAGACTGCAGGACGTGAATCTTTGCAATCTCGCCAGCAACGATATAGAGCCGGATGCGGCGATGGTGCTTGGAAGTGAGCTTGAAATAAAAATCTGAGAAGGATTCCATTACGGTATCGATCTCATCTTCGGAAAGAAAATCTGCTAGAGAAAGGATGTTAAAAAACGTCATAATAGTAGTGATTTGTGGATACTTCAAATTGGGTCAGAGACTAAAGTCCCAGAATTTAATTTGCAGTATTAGACGTTTTTTAAATGGAGGGTTTTGGTCGCTTTATCAGAGAAGCCGCACCAAAAACAGTTTGTTTTCCAATCAATTTGGCCATTTGAAGGGCTCTGAAAATCAAAATTTTAGATATTTTGTGACATGGAAAACATCAAATTCATTCTAATCAAAACATTATCCTTTTTTGAGTATTTCATACTGTAGAGCATTCAAAAACTTAGCCCTAGAATTATTCCAATCGGCCAAAAAAGAAAATATTATTTTTAATTTAGTTATGTTCTTATGGAATTAATCGCTGAAACAATTTAGATTTGCACCAGAGAGAATGTTGTTTCAACATTAAAGTAAGACATTAACAATTTATAAGTTGCTACTTGTTCTACCTTAAACGAAAGGCTGGTACCCACTGTAAACCCGGTTACTTCTGGTAGGACGACTCCGTATGCTATTGTACGTCAACTTAATTTAATTTGTAAGAAGGTAATGGCAAAGGAACCTTCCGCCTCCAAAGTTTTTATCGTAGAAGACGATCCACTCTTCACCAGACTGGTTCGCTACGTTTTTGAGATGAATCCGGACTACGAAATTAAAATCTTTTCCTCTGGAAAGGAGTGCATCGACCATCTACATCTCAACCCTTCCATCATATCCCTGGATTACAGCCTTCCGGACATGACCGGGCGGGAAGTGCTGGAAAAGATCAAAAGCTACAACAAGAACATCGAAGTCATCATTCTATCTGGCCAAAAAGACATCTCCGTCGCTGTTCAACTGCTGAAAAACGGCGCCTACGACTACATTGTCAAAGACGATGATACCAAGGAAAGGCTACTGAGTACCATCAATAAGCTCCATCAAAACATCTATCTGAAAAAGGAAGTGGAGCAGCTAAAAGTTGAATTGAGTGACAAATACGCCTTCAAAAAAACGATCATTGGCAACAGCAGGGCCATGCAAAAGATTTTTCAGCTGATCGAAAAAGCCATACGAACAAATATCTCTGTCACCATCACAGGCGAAACAGGCACGGGAAAGGAAGTCGTTGCCAAAAGTATCCACTACAGCTCGGACCGTAGCAAGGGTCCCTTCATTCCTGTCAATGTCAGCGCCATTCCGCGCGATCTGCTGGAAAGTGAAATGTTTGGATACGAAAAAGGGGCCTTCACCGGTGCAACAACCCGAAAGGCTGGAAAATTCGAACTGGCGGACAAAGGAACGCTGTTTCTCGATGAGATTGCCGAAATGGACATCAACCTGCAGGCGAAATTGCTCCGGGCGCTACAAGAACGCGAAATCACCCGCATCGGCGGAAACAATACCATTTCTTTCGACGTACGCATCATCGCTGCCACCCACAAAGACCTTGTCAATGAGGTAAACATCGGCAACTTTAGAGAGGACCTTTATTACCGCCTGCTCGGCCTGCCGGTCGAAATTCCTCCGCTCAGAGAACGGGGCAACGATATACTCTTACTGGTCCGGCACTTTTTGAATGAATTTTGTACGACCAATCGCTTCGAAAAGAAAAGCTTTACCAAGGAAGCCAAGGAAAAACTGCTGACCTACACCTACCCGGGGAATGTCCGCGAGCTCAAAGCCATCATTGAATTGGCAGCCGTCATGGCAGAAAACGAAGTCATTCAAGCAGACGACATTCAGTTTAAGAGCCCTCGCAGAATGGCGTCTTTCCTATCCAAAGAGCTGACACTGAAGGAATACAACCAGCAAATCGTCCACTATTTTTTAAAAAAATACGATCGGGACGTTTTATTGGTCGCCAAAAAACTTGATATTGGAAAATCAACGATCTATCGAATGCTTAAAGAAGAAAACGAAGGCGAGGGGTTGTCTGATTAATTATTTGTAGATGTCAAATTCGGAAACGGAAAGTTTTTTCAAATTACTTTTTGAACTCAGTATGTCTTTTGGTTCCACCTTGGAGCTGGATGACAGCATTCTTGCATTTCTGGAAGCGCTTCAAAAAATTCCGAACCTAAAGCAGCCCCTTATTTTAATGCACGCCCTGGATGGGAAGAGTCAAAAACCTCATTTTGTCTATCGCACAGACACCAAAAATGCTGTAAAGCCATCAGATAAATCGGCCGTCTTTCAGTTATTGGGTAAAAAGCAAAGCCTTCGCATTTGTGCAAATGCACCCGAAGCAGCCGCCGTCAAACATCGAAAGAACATCCATTCGGGAGAATTTCAGCTGTGGCGATTGAAAAAATCCGGCATCCTGCAGTTTTACATTCCCCAGGGATCACTGCCATTCGACGAAGCCGCTTTCCGACAACTCATCAAAAACTTTGGCAGCCATTTACTACTCTGCAAAGCACAGTGGATCAAGGATCAACAAACCAAACAACAATTTGAACGCATTGCCTTGTTGAATGAAACCAACAAACGCAACAACAGCATTTTGAAGAGCACAGGAGAAGGTTACATACTCGCCGATTCGCAAATGACCATCACCTACGCCAATGAGCAAATCTGCCGCATGTCGGGCTACAAAGAGGACGAAATTGTCGGTTACAACGTCTTCGACATTATGTACAACTGGGAGAAAACGCCCGAGATAAGGGAGGTCATCAAATCAGGCATCCAAGGGCAAATGGTCGAGTTTGAAGACTGGCACATCCACAAACCCTCAGGCCGCAAATGGTGGGCGCTCGTCAAGATAAGGCCCTTTAAAGACCGGCGGGGCAACAGCATCGGCAGCATCGCTACCATCATCGACATTACAGAACTGAAAAATGCCCGTAACAAGCTCGAATCCAGTGAAGCACGCTACCGCGCCTTGTTCGAAAATGCCTTCGATGGGATCATCGTCTTTGATGGACGCAAGAAAAGGCCAGTTTCCTGCAACAAGAAGATACTGGACTACTTTAAGATGTCCGAAAAGGAATTCCTCTCTCGTACGCCACTCAGCCTCAGCCCAACCTACCAACCCAATGGCCTCCGTTCTGATGAATACCGAGCCCAGATTCTGGAAGAATTGGAAAAAAATGGACAGGTGCATTACGAATGGACGCACCAGCTGCCCGACGGTACCATTTTGCACTCTGAAATATCTTCCTTCCAACTCCCCTTTCACAAAACCAAACACCGCACCGTCCTTTTCAGAGACATTACCGAGCGAAAAAGGGCCTTGAAGGAACTCAAAGAAAAGGAAGAACGCCTCAGCCTTGCACTGGAAGCCGGCCAACTGGGTACCTGGGATTGGAACATAGAAACCGGAGAAACTTTCTACAACGACAGATGGGCAGAAATGCTTGGTTACAAATTGGAAGAAATCAAACCCGTTGATGTTTCTTTCAACGACCTAGTCCATCCGGAAGACTTAGCAGGCGTACTGGAAAAAATTCACGAACACCTACAGGGAAAAACGCCTTTCTTCGAACTGGAAACCCGGATGATCGCAAAGGACAACAGCATCAAATGGATTTATGACCTCGGTAAGGTGACGGCCTACAACAGGCAAGGCGAACCCCTGCGGGCCACCGGTATCCACATCGACATCAGCCGGATCAAGCGAACAGAGCAAATCCTCAAAGAAAGCGAGCAGCGGTTCCGCCAGCTTTTTGAAGCCCTTCAGGAGAGTGAGCAAAACTTGCGAGAGGCCCAACGTATGGCCAATGTCGGTAGTTGGGGCTACGATCTGACCAATGGTAACATCGAATGGTCAGAGGTCATTTACTCCTTATTTGGTTTCGATCCCAAGGAATCAGAACCGTCTTACGAAGATTACATTGAGCGAATACATCCAGAGGACCGGCCGCTGCTGCTCAGAGCAATTGGCAATGCCATCAAAAAAGGGGATCACTACGAGTTGAACCTGCGGCATTATTCTAAGAGTGGTCAACTGCACTATACCATCGGTAGAGGGAAGCCAATTTATGAAGACGGAAAGGTCGTCAAACTGGTCGGTACCGTTCAGGATATCACAACCGAGAAGATGTTCGAGGAGGCCATACTCGAAACCAACCGCAAGTACATCGACCTATTTGAAAACATGTACGATGCCCTGATCATCACCGATGCCGAAGGTCGTTTCCTGGATGCCAACAAGGCTGCACAAAAGATGTTGGGCTACACCCTGGAAGAGTTGATTCAACTTCGCATTCCAGACATTGTTTATCCGGAGGATGTCGAAAAATCGAAAAAGTACCTCAACCAACTCATCGAGCAGGGCTACTACAGCAATTATGAAGGGCGGATCGTCACTAAGAATAATGAAATCCGCTATCTGCAAGTAAATTCCAATGCCATCTACAAAAAAGGGGAATTTGCAGGCTCCAGGGATATTGTACGGGATGTGACAGCGTTGAAGGAGGCTGCCCAAAAAAGGGAGAAACTCCTGCAGGAATTGGAGGAGGTCAACAAGGAGCTAAAAGACTTTGCCTACGTAGTTTCACACGATCTAAAAGCGCCCCTACGGGCCATCGGGTCTTTGTCGCAATGGATTGCAGAAGATTATAAAGATGTCTTGGACCACAATGGTCGCCACCAACTTGAGCTGCTGATCAATCGGGTCAATCGAATGCACAACTTCATCGAGGGCATTTTGGAGTATTCCCGCATTGGCCGTATTCAAATAGCAAAGGAAAAGGTCGACTTAAACGCCTTGGTAGCTGAAATCAGGGAAAACCTGGATATTCCTGAACATTTTTGCATAGAAGTGCAACAGCCTTTACCGGTAATTTATGCTGAAAAAATCAGAATGAATCAGTTGTTCCAAAACCTCATCAGCAATGCCATCAAATACAATGACAAGGAGAAGGGACACTTGAGCATCTGTTGCACCGAAAAAGCAGACGCTTACCAATTCGCCTTTGCCGATAATGGACCAGGTATAGAAGAAAAGTACCACGAGAAAATCTTCCAGATATTTCAGACCCTTCAGGCTCGTGACAAGTTCGAAAGTACGGGCATTGGACTGACCATTGTCAAAAGGATCGTACAGCACTATGGCGGTAAGATAGATGTTCATTCGGTGTATGGAGAAGGATGTACGTTTGAATTTAGCTTAAAAAAGTACTAACTTTAGTTTAAGAGCACGTTTGAGGTCCTATTGAGTCTGTAGGCAGGTGCTACTTTCCACTCGTACTTTGACGATTATCGACTTAGGGACCAAAGCTCAAACACGCTCTAAATATTTATAATTCAAGCATTCAGTAGATTTGATAAAAGTCCCTGAAAGCTTTGATTGATTGGTAGCAGTATACAGTCTTCTGCTCAAAAGCTGTTGACTAAAACTTCACTAAAGAGAATAATGAAAAGACTTGATCCAATCCTCCTGGTGGAGGACGATTTTGTAGATGCTCTTACCGTACAACGTGCGCTCAAAGATATTGAAGTTAGAAACGAATTGATACACATTGAAAACGGTGAAGAAGCACTCAGCTACTTAAGAGACACCCAAAAGCCCAGGCCGTGTATCATCCTTTTGGACTTAAATATGCCGCGGATGAATGGCATCGAGTTTTTGGAGGAAGCCAAGATGGATGCGCAGTTGCGTTCTATACCGATTATCGTTTTGACGACTTCTACAGAACACAAGGACCGACACGAGAGCTTCAATTACAGCGTCGCTGGCTACATGGTAAAACCGATTGATTACGAGAACTTTGTAGAAATGATGAAAAACATTTCAAACTATTGGTCGCAAAGCGAATTTCCCTGAACCGATCCAATGGTATACCGTTAAATGCTATTTTAATTCGAGTTGCAGTTCATTAAGAAAAAGACTTTCAATTGCATATTGGTATGAAACACTTGCCTCTGTGACCTTTCTTTTCATATTGCAGCTCAGCCATTATAAAAAATCTTTCTTCCCCTAAGCACTGATGATCAATTTACTGCTCATAGAAGACGATCTGGTAGACCAAATGGCCATCTGGCGCATGGTCAAGCAACACAAGCATGCCTACGATCTAAAAACGGCCGATTCCCTGGCTGCAGCGATCCCAATCATCGAAAACGATCCCATCGATCTGATTATCTCAGATTACCACCTCGGAGATGGTTCCGCTATGGAGTTGTTGGAAAACTACCAGCAGATTCCCATCATCCTCATCACCGGCCTAAACGACTCGGATGCCATTCGTCGATTCAAAATGGCAGGGGCTGCGCAGGTACTCATCAAAGACAATAAACTCAACTACATCCGGAGCCTTCCAGCAATCATAGAAGAAACCTTTCAGGCACAAGCTGGCATCGCCTCCAGCTCTACGGGTTCGCACCACAATGGTCATCCCAATACTTCCAGACAATCCAGCTCTGGCAATAAATGCATTGATCTGACTTATCTGTCCAAGACCTTTGACGGAAATGCTTCTCTGATTCAAGAAATGATCCAGACCTTCCTGGCACAAAACCCGCGCGATCTCGACCGGCTGGCGGATGCCCTCGAAAAAGAAGATATGTACAA
Source organism: Bacteroidota bacterium (assembly GCA_039199225.1). Classification (GTDB taxonomy): domain Bacteria; phylum Bacteroidota; class Bacteroidia; order Chitinophagales; family Saprospiraceae; genus JBCCSZ01. The sequence continues at coordinate 2,877 of JBCCSZ010000046.1, read as the reverse complement.
CGCCGCCATGGTCGCTCACAAAGTTAAATCGGGCTACAAACTCATGGGGATGCAGCGCCAGCAGGACCAGGCCGAAAAAATCGAACACGAGATCAATACTTCCTCCGGTGAGTTGGACGACATCCGCGAGACAGCCCTACACCTCATCAACGAGACCCAGAAGGCTTACTCTTTGCTGCGCAAACAGCTCGAAGAACTCGAAAGTTGAGGCTTTCCCTCACCATAAGCGTCTTAAAATCAAATTGTTAGCCATTTACCGCACAGCCATTCTTCTTCCACAGAGCAAATGCTCCCGATATTTGAGTATTTTCGAGCGCTAAAAAGCTTCTGCATGAAGGTACTCGACATAGATTTCAGCCAATACGCCTCAGCCCTGAAGATCAAGACATCAGACAAGCAAAGGATGATCTTCGATCCTGTACGGCGCAAATACTTGGTACTCAGCCCGGAAGAGTTTGTCCGCCAACTTCTGATTCACTTTCTCATCCACGACCTCCATTACAATCCCAATCGAATCAGCATTGAGCGCCAACTATTGGTCAACGGCCGCACCCGTCGATACGACATATTGATTTACGATCCGGCCTTACAACCTTTTTTGCTGATAGAATGCAAGGCGCCAGATGTCCCGCTTTCCCAAGACACCTTTGACCAGATCGCTCGTTACAACATGCCCCTGCAAGTACCCTATCTTTTGGTGTCCAATGGCCGGCACAACCTCTGTTGCCAGATTCACTATGAGCAATCGGACTATGAGTACCTAGACCAGCTGCCAGACTACCCAGAAGAAGCGGCAAAAAAAGGTCCTGCGGTATAAAATTCGCCGCAGATTATGTAATTTGGCGATGGTTTATGTGCCATTTTATACCATTATCCTAACCATGCCAAACGACAACATACTCATCACGGGGGCAAATGGCCAAATTGGCTCTGTCCTGACGGATGAACTGAGAAAACACTACGGTACAGATCGTGTTTTAGCGACTGACATCCGTATCCTTACCAAAGCGGATGGTCCATTCGAGCAGCTCGACATCTTGGACCAGGATCGGCTGAGTCATCTCATCAAGGAATACAAAATTACACAGATATACCATCTGGCCGCTATTCTCTCTGCCAAGGGCGAACAGAATCCCCGTCGAACCTGGGATTTGAACATGAATGGGCTATTCAATGTGCTGGAATGCGCCCGGCAACTAGGCATCCGCAAGGTTTTTTACCCCAGCTCCATTGCTGTTTTTGGTCCGGCGACCCCCAAGGTATCCGTTCCACAGGAGACGGTTATGGACCCCTCAACAGTCTATGGCATCAGCAAGCAAGCCGGGGAGCAGTGGTGTGCCTACTACTACAAGCGTTTTGGATTGGACATCCGCTCGCTGCGCTATCCAGGCATCATCGGCTATCAATCGCCTCCGGGCGGAGGTACGACAGATTATGCGGTAGACATTTTTCATTATGCCGTTCGCAAAGAGCCTTTTGAATGTTTTTTGCAAAAAGATACCGGGCTTCCGATGATTTACATGCCCGACGCCATCCGGGCCACCCTGGAGGTCATGGAGGCACCTTCCGAATGGATCAGCGTTCGCAGCAGTTATAATCTCAGCGGAATGAGTTTCACACCCTCCCAATTGGTAGCAGCGATTCGGAAACATGTTCCAGATTTTAAGGTGACCTATAAGCCTGATTTTCGGCAGCAAATCGCCGATTCCTGGAGCAGCAGCGTCGATGATCGCATTGCCCGCCAGGATTGGAGCTGGAAGCCTGAATACGACCTCAAAGCCATGACAGCCGATATGTTGAAACATCTTGGGCATTTGGCTGTTCTTTGATGAGCGGGGAAGGGAGCGGTTTGGTGAGGGAGCGATTTGGTGATTAGCCTTTGGCTTTGTGGTTTGGTGAGCGAGTTTGGTGAGTGGTTTGGTGATTAGCTTTCGGCTATGTGATTTGGTGAGGGAGTTTAGGGGGTATTGATAGGAGCGGCTAATTGATTTTTTAGATAGAGAAAAAATAATTTTCCATGTATACGAATATAGAACCCAGTCTTCAGCAAGAAATTAGTGAGATTAAAGATGCTGGTCTGTACAAGGACGAACGCATCATTACAACGCCACAAGGGGCAGCGATCCAGACCCGGCAGGGCGAGGAGGTGCTCAACTTTTGCGCCAACAACTATTTGGGGCTTTCTTCCCATCCAGAGGTGATCGAAGCGGCCAAGGCGGCTATTGATTCACACGGTTTCGGGATGTCATCGGTGCGATTCATCTGTGGCACGCAGGACATTCACAAGGAATTGGAAGAAAAGATCGCTTCCTTTTTGGGGATGGAAGATGCCATTCTGTATGCGGCGGCCTTTGATGCCAATGGTGGCTTATTTGAGCCTCTGCTCACCAAGGAAGATGCCATCATCTCCGACCAATTGAATCATGCCTCCATCATCGACGGCATTCGCCTGTGCAAAGCCCAGCGTTACCGCTATTTGACAAATGACATGGCTGACCTGGAAGCCAAATTGCAGGAAGCACAAGGCGCCCGCCGCCGTCTGATTGCTACAGATGGTGTATTCTCTATGGATGGCACTATCGCTCAGATAGATAAAATCTGTGACCTGGCCGACAAGTACGATGCCATGGTTATGGTGGACGAATGCCACTCTACTGGCTTTGTCGGCAAGACAGGGCGTGGTACGCATGAGCATTGCAATGCGATGGGGCGCGTGGACATCATCACCGGAACCTTTGGTAAGGCTCTAGGGGGTGCTTCCGGCGGCTTTACGGCGGCTCGCAAGGAGATTGTAGACATTCTTCGCCAACGCTCTCGCCCCTACTTGTTTTCCAACACCCTAGCGCCTGCCATCGTGGGTGCCTCCATCAAGGTGCT
>JBCCSZ010000045.1:0-33391 GCA_039199225.1 Bacteroidota bacterium | reverse complement strand
TGTCCAAGCGACTGCTGTCCTTGCGGTCGTGAATCTTTGCAAAAAGCAACTCGGGTTGGCCAATCTGATGCCCCCCTGGCAAGATGGATTTGTGTGCCTCTAGTTGGTCCAGTACCTCCTGTAGCTCCCCATTTTCCAAAGGATCAAGCTGTAGAATGGTTCGCAACTTAGCAGATGTAAACGGAATGAAAGGCGCACTCAGCGCACTCAACAGAGTTGTTATCTGCAAGCTGACATACATGCACTCTTTGATCTTCGGACTGTCGGGCTCTGCTTTAAACAGCTTCCAGGGAGAAGCATCTTGCAAATAGGTATTGCCGTAGGAAGACAACTCCATAAGGGTTTGCACGGCTGCCCTGAAGGTAAACTGTTCGATCTCACTGCAAAAACGCTTGACCAGCTTGCGGACATCTACCAAGGCCGATTCGTGGTCCAAATCAATCGCAGGAACAGTTCCTCCAAAATATTTATTGGTCAAGACAATGACCCGATTGACGAAGTTACCGAGGTTGTCTGCCAATTCTTTGTCATGAAAATCAACGAATTCATCCCACTTGAAATCACTGTCCCGATTTTCAGGCATGTTGCGAATCAGGGCATAGCGGATGGCATCCTCCTTGTTGGGAAAGTCCTTGAACTCTTCCAGATATTCGTGCTGCTCGATCCCCCAACCCCGAGACTTCGAAAACTTCTGCCCCTCAAAATTCAGAAACTGGTTGGCCGGTACGTTCTTTGGCAAGGCATAGTCGCCATGTGCTTTCAACATTGCCGGGAAGACGATGCAGTGAAAAACGATGTTGTCTTTTCCGATGAAATGGACCAGTTCGACATCCTCTCCTTTCCAATAAGCCTCCCATTCCTTTCCATTGTCTTCGGCCCATTGACGAGTCGCAGAAATGTAGCCAATTGGCGCATCAAACCAAACATACAACACCTTGCCTTCTGCCTCTTCCAAGGGTACCGGGATGCCCCAGTCCAAATCGCGGGTAATGGATCGGGGCAGCAGCCCTCCTTCTACATCCAACCAACTTAGGCACTGCCCGACGACATGCTTTTTCCATTCTGCTGGCTCGTGGTGCTTAGCGCCTTCCAATTGACCATCCTTGATCCAATCGCGCAACCAATCGGCATGCTTGTCGAGCTTAAAATACCAATGCTTGGTCGATCTCAGGACCGGACGTTCTTCGCTGAGAGTCGATACGGGATTGATGAGTTCTGTTGGAGAAAGCGCAGAGCCACAGTTTTCACATTGGTCGCCATAGGCATCGGGATGACCACACTTGGGGCATTCCCCTTTGATGTAACGGTCGGCCAGAAATTGTTGAAAGCTCGTATCGAAATACTGCTCGGAAGTCTTCTCTTCAAACTCACCTCCTTTTTCATACATCTTGCGGAAAAAATCCTGCGCTGTTTTGTGGTGAAGTGGGTCGCTGGTACGGTGATAGATGTCAAAAGAAATACCCAGACGCTCGAAGGAAGCCTTGTTGAGATTGTGGTACTTATCGATGATTTCCCGCGGGGAGATGTTTTCCTTTTTGGCTCGCAGCGTAATGGCGGCACCGTGTTCGTCTGATCCACAAATGAAAACGACATCCTTGCCCAACAAACGCAAATAGCGGACATAAATATCTGCAGGAAGGTAGGCCCCGGCAAGATGACCGAGGTGCAAAGCTCCATTGGCATAAGGCAGTGCGGAAGTAACCGTGTATTTCTTTTGTTCTTTCATGGCGCGAATATACAGATTGTCAACGCTATGTCGGCAAATAAAGTTTCCTTTTGTTTGCAGGCCAAATATTCGCGTAAATACCGGTTTACAGCAGGCTGAAAGCTTATTTCCAAAATCGCAAACGCGCCCTTGGATAGTCGATGGATACCTTCCCGGACTTTAGAAAAGGATAGCCCAATAGCCCATCGACCGGCCGACTTTCATTGCTGCTAAACGGATCGATGTCTACCAATAGGAAATCCAAATCGTCGAAAGATTCCTTTTGAATGGAAGCAGAAGAAAAACGCACAACGGGTACTCGTTGAACTTCGGAGTCCAGCCCGCGTACTTCATGCTCGCCGATGGCTTCTACGTCCTGACCTTTGAATTTTCGGCTGCGTTGGAGCCGGAAGATATTTGATTCTGCACCAGAGTCAATGCCCAGGTGAAATCTGCGGCCGTTGACCTTAACTTTGACCACTGGCAGGTGGTCGGACAGGTCCAAGCGAGTTTCAAAGCGATTCTCGTACAAGCGATTCAATGGAGACTTTCGACTGGGAAAAAGCTGAATGATCTGGTTTTCATAATCGATAAACAGCTCACATTGCTTCAATAAATCATAGCCAATCAAGCCACTGATCATTCGGTCTGTCCGCTCTTCCAGGTTCTGCAAATCGATGACCAATGCCTGAACATGCCGCTTTTTGAGATGGAGCCACTCAAAACGCCTCACTTGACAAAGTTCGACCTTTAGCTCTTTGGAAAGTCCACGTGCCTGTAGGTCGCTGGACTTAGCCCCTTTGAAGTAACGACTGTTCAGCACCAGACCAGGGGCGCCTGTATCGATGATGTAATTGCCATCCACCCCATTGATCTTTGCTTGCACCAACACAAAACCTCCAATCAGATCCATTCCGCTGGTGTAATTGGTTGAGATACTATGGTAATCGGCATCTGTAAAAGACACGGATATACAAAGTGAGATGGCTACTAGTAAGGTTGTGAAATTTGATCTCATAATCAATCGCCTCGTTAACAGAATTAATAAATGAAAGCACTTAAGAGGTACACTCGCCTATCGAAGACAGGTCGAGAGAAAGCCTTGGTTCCGCAACATGTATTTGAGCTAAGAACTTTGCGTCAATCGCTCATACTGCTGGTTTAGATAGAGATTCCAACTTGAATCGAAACCGTACATTTTCGCACGCTAGATGGGAAGTTTAAGTACGAACGCAATCTAATGTAAACTAAAGGTAAAGCATTTGAACCTAAAAGTCAAGGCTATTTTACCTTCAATTTACTTAAAATTTACATTTAGTTAACATTACTGACAAACTAATTCCACATGCTATCCAATCAAATGGCGCCCTTAGCAGAGGATGCAAAGAGGGACTTTGAACATGAAATATCTGGAACTACAGGAGTGTGAGTGGCTTTTTATTCTTGCCAGACGATGATGCCTTCCGTATTGCAATAGGCCCAACGATCGTCGATGGAAACCCACGCCAAGCCATTGTTAAAAGAAGCGGCATCGTCAAAAGTAGGAGCAATGCGCATCTGGCCAGCCGTATCGACAAATCCCCAGCGACCATTTTGCCGAACCAATGCCAGGCCGTTGGAAAAGACCCCAGCCTCTTCGAAACGAGCTTCAATGATGGTTTCGCCGGATTTATTGACGTAGCCATAGCGCCCCTTCCGCTCAACCGGCGCCAAGCCCTCGGAAAAGTCGCCGGCAGACGTATACTGTGGCTCGATGAGCATCTCGCCCTTTTGATTGATGTACCCATAGCGGCCATTGATGGCAACGGCCGCCAGTCCGTCGGAAAACTCTCCGATGGCACCATCTTCTGGCAAATCGAATTGTGGTTCGACCAAAATCTGCCCTTTCGAATCGATGAGTCCCCAGAAACCATCGTCGACAAAGGCAGCCAATTGACCCTTGAAGGGAAGGCAAAGCTCAAAACGCGCTGCGATGGCAAAATGCCCCTCCCGATCGATGTATCCCCAAAACCCATCCGATAGCGCAGGTGCCAAAGCTGCTGAAAAGGCACTCGCCTTATCAAATTGAGGCTCGATGACCCATTGGGCTGCTTTGTCAATAAAACCAAAGCGATCTCCCTTGCGGACGCAGGCCAGACCATCACTGAAGTCGAAAGCCTCATCAAACTGCACTTCGATGACTTCACTCCCGCGAGGATCGATGTATCCCCACAAATTAACAAGTTGTACTCTAGCCAAATCTTCCTCAAAGTAACCGACAAAGTTGTAGAGGCGTTTCATCAACAATCTGCCGAGCGAGTCCAGCGGAATCATCTTATTATTGAATTGCACCCGTGAAAAACCATTGTAAAAATCTTCGGCATCTAGATATTGGGCCTCTATCACCACCTTTCCATCGATGTTGATGAAGCCATATTTGTGTTCTTCTCTGATCTTGAACAATGGAGGATGGGTACTCAACTGCTCGCCAATTTTATGATGTCCAATAGTTTGAAAATCCATATTCATATCCGATAGATTTAAATGGCCTGGAAGACGACCGGGTTGCCGACCGACCTAAGCTGCGAATGATACACCACAACTTTGATTGGTTTATACTCCAAAGAGCCCGTGGGAGTTTCGTCGTTCAGCTGCTGCGCTAAAGATAAGAATATGTTTTAAGTTAGGGCAGGCATTGGACTTCAACATCTGAAAATCAATCCTTGAACAGAATGAAGACTTAGGCTGTTGCAATGTACAATGGATTATTCCCAGATGGCATTTTACGTACAATGGCTTTTACAGCCCGATTGTCTATCACATGTCATTTATTGTGAATAACTTAGATGGGCAAAAGACAGCAAGATTTTTGTAATTACAACATCGAAGCTCTAATTTTAGCCTCAACCTTGGGTAACAGCCGGAGCGACCTGAAAATCCGTAATAGAGTAGGGAGCGGAAGCCGAAAAGCTAACAGAGTAGGCACATAGTAAAATCCTAAGGCAAATGAAAAAATTTTTATTGCTTTTAACTCTCTCTTTTGTATTGCTATTTGCAGCAACGACCACCTATGCTGTAGTCAAGACAGTCGAAACGAAGCCTGCTGTTCCAGAAATGGGACAAATGAACCTGGAGGAGTTGTCCGGTATCTCAATGGATGATTTCCTCAACCTGACGCCAAAGCAGATCAGGAAGAAAACAGGGAAAAAGCTGAAGCTGAAGCAGGTTATCGCCCTAAAAATCGCACAAAAGAAAATTAAAAAGTCTTTGAAGGCTGCCAATGCCGAAGGCAAACCCAAAAGTCAGTTGGTCGCCTTGCTTCTCGTCATCTTGGTTGGTGGTCTTGGTATCCACCGTTTCTATTTGGGATACACCACCATTGGAATCATACAATTGCTGACATTGGGTGGCTGCGGTATCTGGGCCTTAATCGACTTGATCAACATCATCACTGGTAACTTACTACCTGCAGATGGCAGTGACTACGACCCAACGCTTTAACAAGCCATTACTTTGGCTACGCCTGGCGGTTTACATCCTCGTGCCATTGGTACTTTTGCTCCTTCCATCGGATTATTTCGATAATGGAGAGCCCATGTGTCTGTCCATCCTATTGGCCGACACAGAGTGCTATGGTTGCGGACTGACTAGGGGGATTATGCATCTGATTCACTTCGAATTCGTGGATGCTTATTACTTCAATGCCCTCAGTTTCGTCGTTTTTCCATTGCTGGCCTACATTTGGCTGCGATGGTTCTTAAAGGATTGGAAGCGCCTTCGGCAAGCTGAATAACAAAAAGCCGCTGTTCTGTTAGCAGGATAGCGGCTTTTTTTAATTTGCACCATTATGCCAAATCAAGCCGCCGATCTACCTGTTGTTCCTCGACGGAAAATGCTCCAAAACATCCCACTCTTTGTCAAGAATCCCATCCCTATTTTAACGGATTTTGGTGAGAACTATGGTCCTACCTATGGACTGCATGTAGGAGGTAGTTCAAAGAAAAGCATTGTAACGATGGAGCCGGCTGTGGTTCAGCATATTCTCCAAAAAAAGCATCGGAACTACATCAAAACGCCGATACAAACCGAAAAGCTCGCCTATTTCGTTGGTCAGGGGCTGTTGACGGTCAATGGCGATTACTGGCTCAAGCAGCGACGCCTGATCCAACCCGGATTTCATCGCAGCCGTTTGTCCAAGCTGGTGGTTTTGATGCAGCAAGCAATCGATGCCTACCTGCCTCAATTTGAGGCAGCCCTTCAAAAAGGCCAGACCATAGACATATACCACCACATGCTCGAATTGGCCTTCAGCATCATCTCGCGAAGCTTGTTCAGTACCCATGTCGATGAAGAAGACCTCAACCGGCTCAGCGAAAACATTACAAAGGTGCAGGAATTGCTCATCCGACAAGTCCGACAACCTTATTTGGAGTGGTGGTTTCGCCTTTCGGGTATGTTGCGCAACCACAAAAAGCTTGCAGACGACTCTAAGCATTTGATCCTACGGCTGATCCAACAACGCAAGGCATCCAGCAGCGCGCAGGATGATTTGCTGGATATGCTGCTGGCGGCGCGCTACGAGGATACCGGCGAGCCAATGAGCGAAGAGCAACTGCTCGACGAGGCCCTCATTTTATTCGTCGCTGGCCATGAAACCTCCGCCAATGCTCTGGCATGGACCTTTTGCTTGTTGGCACAGCATCCCTGGGCAGTCCAAAAAATTCGACAGGAACTTCGCCAAGTGGCAGTAGAAGGCATACCGACCTTCGAGCAATTGTCCCAACTGACCTACCTCCGCCAGGTCATCGAAGAAGCCATGCGCCTATACCCACCCGCTTGGATCACCGACCGAAAGGCTCTTGCCGAAGACCAAGCGGATAAATACCACATTTCAAAAGGCGAAACAGTGATTGCCTTCATTTACGGCATCCACCGACACCCAGCGCTTTGGGACAATCCGGATGCCTTCAACCCAGCGCGTTTCAGTCCTGAAAACAAAAAAGCTCAAATACCATACAGCTACCTACCCTTTGGCGGCGGACCGCGCCTCTGCATCGGGAACAACTTTGCCATGATGGAAATGCAGCTGATTTTGATCGCCTTGCTCAAGCAATTCGACTTCCAACTGGTACCCAATCAAGACTTGGTTCCAATGCCGCTGGTTACGCTCAGACCAAAAAATGGAATCAAAATGACATTGCAAAAAGCCGCTGCTATTATTTAGGTTTTTAACTTTATTTTGCGGCATATTTGTAGTCAATGGGACATCACCACGACCACCACCATCATCACCATTCGGACAACGCTAAGAATCTGGGTTTGGCATTCTTGCTCAACTTAGCTTTTACGATTATTGAGATATTTGGTGGCTTGTTTACCAATAGTGTATCCATCATTTCCGATGCCATCCACGATTTGGGAGATAGCCTGTCCCTGGGCCTGGCCTGGTACTTGCAAAAAGTATCCAACAAGGGACGTAGTCCGGTCTACACCTTCGGCTACAAGCGTTTTTCCCTGCTGGGCGCCATCCTCACCTGTTTCATATTGATCATAGGTTCTATCATCATCCTCTACAAAGCCATTCCCAGGGTTATTTATCCCGAAGAAGCCCACACGCCCGGCATGATGGCACTGGCAGTATTGGGCATATTGGTCAATGGTGCAGCGGTTCTGCGACTGAAAGGCGGCACCAGCCTAAACGAAGAAGCCGCCTACTGGCACCTTTTGGAAGATGTACTCGGCTGGGTGGTCGTTTTGATCGGCGCCATTATCATGTACTTTTTTGGATTGCCCTGGCTCGATCCTGTATTGAGCATCGCCATCACCTTGTACATTCTATTCAATGTCGTGAAACGACTCATCAAGGCTTTCAGGATCATTTTACAGCGGGTGCCGGAAGGGTTGAGCATCGAAAAAGTCGAGCATTGCTTAAAAGACAAAGTCGAGGGCCTGTTGGATGTCCACCATGTACACATATGGAGTCTTGATGGGGAACACCACATGGCCAGCCTACACGCCAAGGTAGCCGACCAGACGCCCGTATCGGCTTTGGAACCTTTAAAGAAACAAATCCGCAAAATCCTACACGATGAACTACAGATCGAACACCTCACCATCGAGTTCGAAGGAACGGGCGATTGCAGCCATCCAGCCTGTTGAGATACCCGAAGAAATGAGTAGCCTGGTATGAAAAACGACAAATCCGCAGATCGGCAAAATTCCTCACGAGAGAAGTAATTTCCCCTCTCTTTCGATCGTTACACTTCTTCTTAAACACAACCAATTGATGAAACAGCTTTCCATATTACTCAGTACGTTCTTCTTGCTTTTATTGGCCATCCCCTCCCTACAAGCCCAAAAGGGAGAAGCCCCTATCTTTTCCACTAAAAAGGGCGCTTTGAAAGGCTACGATCCGGTCGCCTATTTTACCGCCCAACAGCCCATCAAAGGCAAAAGCGACATCACGACCACTTACAAAGAGGCAACGTTTCATTTTTCTTCAGAAGAAAATAAGGCGGCTTTTCTCAAAAATCCAGCGCACTATGTGCCTCAGTACGGTGGCTATTGCGCTTGGGCCGTATCCCAGGGCTACACAGCTCCGATTGACCCTTTTTCCTGGGCCATCGTAAACGACAAGCTCTATCTGAATTACAACAAAAAGGTGCAAAAGAAGTGGGACAAAGACCGAGAAGGTTTCATCCAAAAAGCAGACGCCAATTTTCCAGGACTGGTCAAACAGTGAGCAGAATCATTTTAAACATCACAAATTTCTACCCCCTGGCGTAAGCTGCCCAATTTATCGTCGCGTTTGGGGATAAATTCCTGCGCTACAAAGCCATTGAAGCCCGTATCGACGATTGCCTGAAGAATGGCCGGGTAGTAAAGCTCCTGCGTTTCGTCGATCTCGTTGCGTCCAGGTACGCCACCGGTATGGTAGTGAGAAATGTAATCCTTGTATTTTTTGATGGTGGCAATGATGTCGCCCTCCATGATTTGCATGTGGTAAATATCGTACAGTAATTTAAAATTATCCGCTCCCAACTTATCAACCAAAGCAGCCCCCCAAGACGTTCGATCGCCTTGATAATCCGGATGATTGACTTTAGAATTGAGCAACTCCATTGTCACGGTGATGTTGCGCTTTTGCGCATGCTTTGCCACCTTGTCCAAACCCACCGCACAATTTTCCAGCCCCGCCTCATCACTGAGACCATTCCGATTACCAGAAAAAACAATGACTTGCTGCAAGCCTGCATCTGCCGCCTGGTCGATCAACTCGACATAAGACTTATAAAGCTTTTCATGGTTGGCCGGATTGTTAAAACCCTCGGTCAAGCTCACCCAAGGCGCATTGGCCAAGGCACAAGTCAAGCCATATTTCTTCAGAATCGGCCACTCCTCCGGCCCAGTTAGCTCAATGGACTTGATGCCAATATCCTGCGCCCCCTCACAAAAAGCCTCCAACGGAATCTTGCCATAGCACCACCGACAAACCGAATGATTGACTTTCCCCTTCAAAGAAATCTCAGCAGAAGCCTCATCCACCTTTTCTTTCTCTTGCGGATTGGCCGCAGAAGAACAGTTGCTAAATGCAAGCATCCCCGTAGTCCCCAAAGCCAATTTTTTCAATGCCGTCCGGCGAGTATTAATCCGTTCCATTGGTTCTAAAGTTTTGTTTGAAGGAAGTTACAAATATTTTCCCATTCCCCCTTCTACCCTCCATTCCTCCAGCCCCAAAAACACATAAGTCATAAATAAATACCCCACCCGTTCCAGCAATCTAAAGTCTAGCAATCCATCCAATCCCCCGTTCACCTGTTCCCCATTCACCCGTTCACTCCTCACCGCTCACCTGTTCCCCGCTCATCTGTTCCTCGTTCACCCGTTCACCGCTCACCCGTTCACCTGTTCACCGCTCACCGTTCCCCCGCTCACCCCTCACAAAACCACCAAATCACTCCCCCCTACCGATACCACATCAAAACCGCCCCAAACAAAGTAATCAAAGCAATCAAAACACTAGCCATACGCACAGAAAAAAACAAATGGCGAACAAACACCTCAATGTCCTCTCGTTGCTCCGGATACTTCGGAAAAATCTCTTTCTCCATCCGACTGCGATTGATTACATGAATTGGCTTAAACTCGACCCGGGCCTGTACCAATTTCTTATAAGCTTTCAAGACGCGAACCCGGAAGTAGATGTTGACAAACAACATGGCTACAAACAAACCAATTACCAACGAAACAAGTAGTATGTACATAACATGAAATATTGCAGAACTACAAAGGTAGGAAACAGCCATTGCTTGACGCTCACACGGCTGTCATATTTTTTTCTAAACTTATTTCCTTTTATCCACTCAAAAAAGCCATTCTTACCTAAAAACATTGTATTTTTATAGCGTATTTTGAATGAAACAAATACTCTGGATAACCTCAACTTCAAACATCAAACCAGTAGAAAGCCAGGTCGCAATTCCTCAAGCTACACATCAACCTGGCTTTCTTTTTTACCTCCTCTCCATTTGCACCAATCTTATTTACATTACATTTTATTTTAATATTTGGAATGCTTTTTGCAATTCTTATCCCAAGCAGGAGATGTCATCTTCATCCGCCCGCTACATCCCACAAACCGAACATCGGCACACTGCCGCCCCTCATCGCTCCATGCCTTGAGGCTTTCGTTCATTTTCCCAAAACCGATCACAACCCACCACTGAAATACACATAGCCAAAGACAAACCCTTCCCGGAACAGCTTCAAAATCAAGTCTTGTATACCTCTGTCTTCAGATGCATACAGGTACTTTTTCTATTTCCTAAAACCGTTTTGAAGCATGAAAAGTGGATTGATCAACACCTTGACAAAAGGGCTGTACCTGCTTTGTCTGGCCGGCCTTTCTTCCTTGCAACAGCTCTCCGCACAATGTGCGATGGCTTGTTTCAACAATGAACAAATTTCGCTCGACGCCAACTGTGAAGCACTCATTACTTCCGATCGGATACTCAAGTCGGCAACCACCTGCAACGGCCCGTTTACAGTGACAGTCATCGGTACGGACGGCCTGCCCATCCCAAGTTCGCCACTGGTCAACAGTTCGTACATTGGGCAAACCCTAACAGTAGAAATTCGGGACATCAGTAGCAACAACTTCTGCTGGGGCCGCATTTCCATCGAGGATAAATTGCCTCCGACCATTGCCTGCCGCGACACTACCCTAGCCTGCTACGCTACGACCGATGGCTTACAACCCATCGCCTCCGATGCCTGTGGCCCAGTCCAGCTGACCTTCAACGATCAACAGATCGATGGAAGCTGCCAGGATACCTTTACCCAGAGAATCAACCGCACTTGGACGGCCACCGACGGCAGCGGCAACACCGCTCAATGCCAAGTGTCGATTACACTGGAAAGGCTTCCGCTCGACAGCATCAGACTGCCTGACAACTTTGATGATGTAGATCAGCCAGCACTGCTATGCGAAAACCGGGAAACCACCCCCGGCAACCTCCCCAGCCCCAACATCGGATGGAATGCCCTGGCCAATGGACATCCTTCCCCCGATGCTGTTTTTTACCCCGCCCCAAACGACAACACCGTCCAGTGGAAAGGAAGCGGGCGCCCCAGTGGTGGCTGCGATGGTTTTAGTGCTACTTTTACTGATTTGCGCCTCGAAGAGTGCAGTACCGCTCCCAGCGATGCTTGCTTTAAGATTCTTCGGCGATGGACCTTGGTCGATCACTGTAGCGATACTGTTCGGGTGGCAGAGCAAATCATAAAGGTACTCGACAAAGAAGCACCCATCATCAGCAACCTGCCCGATCTTACCATAACAACCGATATTCACCAATGTGAGGCAGACTGGATCGCCAGCATCCCAAGCTTGAGCGACAACTGCCAGACTGAAAGTGCCTTGGACTACCAAGTTATCGAAGCGGGCCAAGGACAAATTCAACGGCTGATCGATGGTCGCTATCGAATCACTAATTTACCCATTGGCCAGCATGCTATTGTTTACCAGGCGGCCGACTGCTGCGGTAACAGTCGCCTGGATACTTTACAACTGACCGTGGAAGATGCCATTCCACCAACTGCCGTTTGCGACCAATACACCCAAGCTTCGCTGATCAGCGATGGTACGACAAGGGTATTTGCTCGCTCTTTCAACGACCAAAGCCATGACAATTGTGGTCTTGTTTTCTTTAAAGTCATCCGAAAAGCAGCTTTGCTCAACACGCCAAATGGCTCCACACAATCACAAAATACTTTTTGTACAGGACTCAATGGGGACGATGACAACGTACTTGCAGGCAATCAGATTTACTTTGATGATTACATACAGCTGTGTTGTGAAGATGCAGAACAAGAGCGTGAAGTTGTTCTTCGGGTATTTGATGTAGAACCGGGCGATGGTCCGATAACACCAGCACGAATGGCGCCCGGAGGTGATCTACATGGGCGTTTCAGCGACTGTGATGCCTTCATTGAGGTCTTCGACAAACGCCCTCCAACCATTATCTGTCCGGCAAATGTTACCCTAAATTGTGTGGATGACTTCACTGATCTGCAGCTGACGGGTTTGCCAAATACCGTGGACAATTGTCAGATCGATACGACTTTTTTCACAGATCAAATCGATTTGGACAATTGCAATGTTGGAGAGGTTATTCGCCAATGGACCACAAGAGATGTCAATGGTCTCGAAGCTATTTGTATCCAACGCATCGAACTCATCGATACAACGGCAGCAACCATTTTGTTTCCACCAGATACTACGGTCAGCTGTGGTGCCAGCATGGACCCATCTGCTACCGGCAATCCAATGGCCTTTGATGATTGCTCCCAGCTATACATCAGCTTTGACGATCTACTTTTTGAATTTCCAGATTCCTGTACGCGAAAGATATTGCGAACTTGGAATGTCTTGGATTGGTGCAGCGGCCAAAGATTTACCCAACTGCAGGTCATCAAGGAATTTGACGATGTACCACCAATGTTGGTCGTTCCGCCGGATGCTACGGTAGATTGTGATGCCGTACCGAATGATCCCATTGGAACTGGTTTGGTAACAGCAAGCGATAATTGCGACAATGCTGTAGACATTGTACTTGACGAAGAACGCCAGGATGGAGATTGTTTGGACCGATATATACTTATTCGCACCTTCACCGCTTTCGACAATTGTGGCAATGATACCAGTATTCAACAGATACTCACAGTGGTCGATCAAAATGCTCCAACCTTTGCCAACGTGGCTTCCGACCTGACCTTGGAGTGCGATCTTCCGATACCGCCCGTCGTCAACCCAATAATCAATGACAACTGTGATCCATCGCCCCAGCTCGACTTCCAAGAGTCAACCATCCAGGGAGATTGTATGGATAAGTTCGACCTTGTGCGAATCTGGACGGCCACCGACCGTTGCGGCAACAGCAGCAGTACCCAACAAGTAATCAGCTTTCAAGATAGCAGTCCACCCATATTCAGCGATGTTCCCATGAATATGACCCTTGAATGCAGCGATTCCATTCCAGTCAGTGCCATGCCACAGGCGACCGACAATTGTGATCCCATGCCATTGATAGAAATGACTGAAATCAGGCTGGATGGCAGTTGCCCACAGGAGTTTGTTTTGCGGCGCAGTTGGACGGCCACCGATCGTTGCGGCAACGCCACGACCATTGTTCAACGCCTCTTTTTCGAAGACAACAGTCCTCCTATACTGACGGGTATTCCACCAGACATCACCATAGAATGTAGGGACGATTCCAATCCTGTTGTTTCAGCAATTGACAATTGCGATCAAGATGTGGACATCAGCCTAAGTGAGGTGAGCAACGGGCCTTGCGACGGCAATAACACCCGGGTATTGACCTGGACGGCGACCGACAATTGTGGCAATTCAAGTACAGCTTCTCAGGTTATCACATTGGAGGATACGACACCGCCCGAATTAACCAACGTACCAGCCGATGTAACGGTAGACTGCAACGATATTCCCGACCGGATT
Organism: Bacteroidota bacterium; assembly: GCA_039199225.1. Taxonomy (GTDB): domain Bacteria; phylum Bacteroidota; class Bacteroidia; order Chitinophagales; family Saprospiraceae; genus JBCCSZ01. The sequence goes on along the minus strand of JBCCSZ010000045.1, from coordinate 19,691 downwards.
GATCCGATCGCATCGGACACTTGCACTGGGGTCAGCCTGCAGTTTGAAGAGCGCCAAGGCCCTGGCAGTTGCCCGGACGAAGCCTTGATTGTACGGATTTGGACGGCAGAAGATGGCTGTGGGAATACGACCGTTGATTCACAGAGAATTTTTGTGGTAGATACCCTTCCACCCATGATAACAGATGTACCAAACGATACAACCGTCCTATGCAATCAAATTCCTGGGCCACCTCCAATTGGTGGTAAAAACATCAATGCCACAGACAATTGCGATGATCGACCAGCTGTTGCGTTTATAGAAGAACGCATGGATGGCAGTTGTCAGGATGAATACACACTGATCCGGTTTTGGGTGGCAGAAGATGCCTGTGGCAATCGGGATACGGTCCAACAACAAATCAATGTAATCGATACCATTCCACCAGATTTGGTAGGCATTCCGGCAGATGTCAGTGCAGAATGCGACAACATTCCCGATGCCCCCAACATTGGCCAAGACGTTACGGCCAGCGACAATTGCGACAATAATCCGAGCATTACCTTATCAGTCGATACCCTCTCCGGTTCTTGCGCCCAAGAATTTGAAATTCAGCGAACCTGGACAGCGACCGACGCCTGCGGCAATCAATCGTCTGCTACCCAACGCCTTTTCATCAGCGACACCACCCCACCCCAACTCAGCAATGTTCCCGACGATATTCAGGTCAGTTGCGACAGCATTCCCGACTTCGGTGATGCCGATGTCAATGCCAGCGACAATTGCGATCCCATGCCAACGATCAGCATGCGTTCGGATACACTGAGGGGCTCCTGCCTGAATGAGTTTACCATCGAACGAATCTGGATTGCAGAGGATGCCTGTGGCAATAAAGACAGCCTCATTCAACGCATCGAAGTGAGCGACCAACAGCCGCCAAGCATTGAAGGTGTTCCAGCCGATACAAGCCTACAATGTGACGCTATCCTTGAGCAACCAATGAATATTAGAGCTACAGACAATTGCCTGGGAATGCCAGACCTACGCTTCGAAGCCGATACAATTGCCGGAAATTGTCCGCAGGAGTTTACCATCAACCGCCGATGGATTGCAGAGGATGCTTGTGGCAATCGAGATACCATGACACAACAAATCAGCGTCATTGACACAGTCGCTCCCCTTTTAATCGGCTTACCCACAGATACAACCGTCTCTTGCGAAGCCATCCCGGCGGCTCCCATTATCGGAACAGACTTGATCGCTGCCGACAATTGCGACACCAGTGCAAACATCCGACTGGTCGAAAACAGCATTCCAGATAATTGTGCCAACGAATCCACCATCTTCCGAACTTGGATTGCAGAAGATGCCTGTGGCAATCGCCGAATTGGCCGCCAAACCATCATGGTCATCGACACAACGGCTCCTGTGCTGGAAGGCATTCCTGCAGATACAATGGTCGCCTGCGAAGCCATCCCTGGTCCACCACCCATCGGCCCCATCCTTCGGGCCACCGACAACTGTGGCGGCATGATCGATTATGAATTCCGCATGGATACACTGGCAGGCCGTTGTACCAATGAATTCACCCTTTTGAGAACTTGGATTGCCCAGGATGCCTGTGGCAATAGAGACAGTGCGACCCAAAGAATCAGCGTAATCGATACGGTCCCACCTGTTTTGGAAGGCATTCCCAACGACACGATTGTACCCTGTGATGCCGTACCCGTCCCTCCTGTAATAGGTACCAAAATAACGGCCTCCGATGCTTGTGGCGGACCAGTAGACATTCGCTTTTTCAGCCGTACCCGCCCTGGCACTTGCGCCAATGAATTTACCTTACTAAGGCATTGGGTGGCCGAAGACGATTGTGGTAATTTGGATACACTCATCCAAGAGATTCAACTGCGCGATACTGTACCACCGCTCTTTAATGGCATACCAGCCGATACCAATGTGTCCTGCAGTGCCATCCCGGCCCCGCCAGTCATTGGACGCGACATCACAGCTTCGGACAACTGCAGCCGCATTGTTCCCATTGAATTTTTCGCAGATACCATCGGAGGAACTTGTACTGGCGAGTTTACCATCATCCGAAATTGGGTAGCTGAGGATGCCTGCGACAATCGCGACACCATCCGTCAGACCATTAACGTATCAGATACCGAGCCGCCAATGTTGGAGGGAATTCCGGCCGACACCATGGTCAGCTGCGATGCCATCCCCAGCCTGCCAGTATTGGGATCAGATGTTCAAGCCATGGACAACTGCGACGACCTGGTCGACATCACCTTGGAAGTGGATACGCTCCGTGGTCGGTGCGAAAACGAATTTTCCTTACTGCGACGTTGGATTGCAGAAGACGATTGTGGCAACCGAGATACAGCCACCCAACGGGTTGTTGTTTCCGACCTCATCCCGCCCGTCCTTACAGGAGTCCCTGCGGATACAACAGTAGATTGCGACCAAGTTCCTGCTCCACCTGTCATTGGAACTGAGCTGGTGGCAAGCGACAACTGTAGTGACAGCGTAAGCATCCGATTAGAGGCCGATACCTTGGGTGGGAGATGCCTGCATGAATTTGTTATCCTGCGGCGCTGGATTGCAGAGGATGCCTGTGGCAATCAGGATACAGCCCTCCAACGCATCCAAACCATAGACCGTCTGGCACCCGTGTTGACGGGCATACCAGCCGATACAGCCATTAGCTGCACGGAGGCTCCAAACTTTGCAGGCATCCCCGCCGGCATCCAAGCAGTTGACAACTGCGATCCCAACCCGAGCATTCAGATGTTTTCAGATACCATTGCCGGACGCTGTGCCACCGAATTCACCATTCGTCGGTTCTGGGTAGCAGAAGATGCCTGTGGCAACCGCGATACGGCTGTTCAACAACTTTCCTTGGTAGACAGCATCGGGCCGGTGTTGGTCGGCATACCAGCCGATACAACGGTAGCATGCAATCAATTACCAGCACCGCCGATCATCGGACAAGATATATTCGGGATGGACAGTTGCTCCGACTCGGTGGACATTGAGTTTGTCAGGGACAGTCTGCCAGGGATTTGTGCCAATGAATTTACGGTGCGCCGTCGCTGGATTGCCCGGGATGCCTGCGGTAATGTCGATACCTTCACGCAAAACATCAACGTCATCGATACTGTCGCACCAGAGCTGATGGTTCCACTGCCACAAATGGGTCGTATTGAAAATGGCGACAGCTGCGATGTATTTATCAACTTAATGGCAACAGCCACAGATATTTGTGATTCAAACGTTCAAATTACCCACAACTTTGCCGACGCCGCCAATCCGTTCAGCACCAACGGGGATGCCAGTGGTGACTATCCTTTGGGGCTAACAAGCGTTGTCTTTACGGCTACCGATGCCTGTGGCAACAGTACCCAAGACAGTTCGCTGGTGGAGATTGTCGATCGATTTGGGCCGGTTTTCACCTGTGGCGATCTAAGCATCACGCTCGATCCAGTCACTTTGCAGGATACGGTTTTTCCAGAACAGATAATGACCTCGTCGGTTGATTTGTGCAGCAATCCAACCACTCGCTTTTTCATCAATACCCCCGACCCGACCATGATCATTTTCTCTTGTGATGATCCGGCTTCTTCTTTCGTGTTCATCGAAACGGCGGATGCCGTGGGGAATACCCTCATTTGCGGTGCCAGGGTGAACATTACCAATAAGGCAGCTGTCTGCCCGGTCGCACCACTGTCAACCACCACCGATGTTGTAGGACGGATAATGGATGAAAGTGGTCGAGCCATGGAAAAGGTCGAAGTCGAAATCAGTGGTGGGATGGATATGGAAGTAAAAAGTACGGCGGCTGGTATTTTCGAATTTGAAGACCTACCAAAGGGATACGACTACCAAGTCAGAGCGGCCTACAACAAAGACCCCCTCAATGGCATTTCCACTTACGATCTCGTGCTGATGAGCAAACACATTCTGGGGCTTTCACTGCTGAATTCTCCCTATAAAATCATTGCTGCAGACATCAATCGATCTGGAACGATCTCAGCCATTGACTTAGTAGAATTGCGCAAGCTTATTTTGTTTATCGATACCAGCTTTCAGTACAATACCTCTTGGCGTTTTCTACCTTCGGACTTTGTCTTTACCGACAGAAATGACCCTTTCAGCTCTCCCTTTCCGGAGTACTACGACATTCAAAATCTGGACTCCCTGGTCAGCGATCTCAACTTCATGGCCTTGAAGACTGGTGATCTGAATGGCAGTGCCAGGCCCAACCGCGTCATCGGTTCAGAGCCTCGTACCACCCGACAAGAGGCAGTCCTTGGCATTGCCGATCAATGGTTGGAGGCAGGGCAGAACTACCGCATTGCAGTGAGGGCCGAGGACCTTCCCGACCTGCTGGGCTTGCAGCTCAATCTTACAGCCAATCAAGAGGATCTAAAAATTGTGGATGTCGAATGGCCGGAGCAGGGCGTACTTCCCGGGCTGCAAGCAGGCAATTTCGGAAAGCGTCTGCTATCCGAAAACGTATTGACTATGAGTTGGGCTGGACAAAAAGCCGTTCGGGCTACGAGGGGCAGTCTGTTGTTTTACCTTTTGGTGGAAGCAAAAACAGATGCTTTCCTGGCAGACTTGTTACACATCGGTAGTCGCTATACCTCTGCAGAAGCCTATTCCGCAGATTTAGACATCATGGATTTAAACCTCGCTTTCCTAACAGACAGCAAAGTACAGCTTGTTTCAGAAGGGTATCAGTTACTGCAAAACCGTCCCAATCCCTTTGCAGCAGAAACCATCATCGGCTTTTACCTACCAGAACCAACCCCTGTCCGACTGAGTATCTACGATCTATCGGGTCGCTTAGTCGAGGAAATCTCCGGAGACTATTCCAAGGGATATCACGAATGGCCGGTCGATGCCAAGGTGTTCGAAAGCAGCGGATTGTACATGTACCGTTTGGAAACGCCTGCCTTTACCGACAGTAGAAAAATGATGCTTCAAAGATAACTTTCATTTCAATCCACGAATGCCCTTTCACGCCACTTGGTGTGAAGGGGTTTTTTCGTATTTTGCGTCAAATATACATTGAATGCTCAGACCCATATTTTTCTCCCTATTTCTGCTATCAGCGATTCAACTGACAGGTCAGAAAACCGATTTGACCTATTATTTCCCAAGCACCCAATTCGATCCTTCCATCCCAACGCCGGAAGCAGTTCTCGGCTACCAGGTTGGCGACTGGCACGTCAGCCACGATCAATTGGTGTATTACATGAAGACACTCGCAGCATCAGCAGAGCGGGTGAGTGTTCAGGAATATGCCCGCTCGTATGAAAACCGCCCCTTGTTGCTGTTGACCATCACCTCTGAGAACAATCGGAGCCGACTGGACGACATCCGAGCCGACCATCAAAAGCTTTGTGATCCATCGCAATCCAAGTCTGTCGACATCGACCAACTTCCAGCCGTCATTTACCAAGGCTATTGTGTACATGGCAATGAGGCCAGTGGTGCCAATGCTGCCTTATTGGTGGCTTACTATTTGGCGGCAGCCCAGGGTTCTTACATCGATTCCTTACTAAATGAGGTGGTGATCTTGCTGGACCCCTGCCTTAATCCCGATGGCATGAATCGCTTTTCGAACTGGGTCAATATGCATAAAAGCCACCAACTCAATTCCGACCCCAACAATCGCGAGTTCAATGAAGTTTGGCCGGGCGGAAGGACCAACCACTATTGGTTTGACCTCAACCGAGACTGGCTGCTGGTACAACATCCAGAGAGCAAGGGACGCATCCGATTGTTTCACGAGTGGAAACCCAACATTTTGACCGATCACCACGAGATGGGCAGTCAATCGAGTTTTTTCTTCCAGCCAGGTATCCCCTCGCGCACCAATCCTCTGACCCCTCAGCGCAACCAGGATTTGACCGCATCCATCGCCGAATACCATGCCGAGATACTAGACGACATTGGTTCCTTGTACTACTCCAAGGAAAGTTTCGATGATTTCTATTACGGCAAAGGCTCCACTTATCCGGATGCCAATGCTTGTATCGGAATCCTCTTCGAGCAAGCCAGTTCCAGAGGACATTTACAGCTTACCAGCAATGGCCTGCTGAGCTTTCCATTCACCATTCGAAACCAGTTGGTTACTTCGCTTTCTACCCAAAAGGCTGGCCTTAAATTGCGCAAAGAGCTGCTAAACTTCCAACGCGACTTTTATCAAACGGCCTTGGACGAGGCAAAAAAGGATAAACTCAAAGGCTATGTATTCGGCCACAAGAGTGATAAGGCCCGACTTTTTCACTTTCTCGATATTTTAGACCGACACCAGATCGACGTCTATTCTTTTGACAAAGACCAACAGCTGGATGGACAAACTTTTGATCGCCAAAATGCCTACTATGTTCCTTTGGAGCAAGCACAATACCGACTGATAAAGTCCTTGTTCGAAACCCGCACCCAGTTCAAAGACAGTCTTTTTTACGATGTCTCAGCCTGGACGCTACCACTGGCCTTTGGCATTCCGTACGCCGGCGTACCAAGCGCCAATAAATTGCGCAAGAAAACAAAGATCAAAGCGGCAGATGTCGGATACAAAAAAGAAGCGCGGCTGGTTGGTGGCGCCAGCGATTATGCCTACGTCTTTCGTTGGGACTCCTACTACGCTCCCAAGGCGCTGAATGCTTTGTTGCAGGCAGGGCTCAATGTCAAGGTGGCCAGTAAGCCCTTCAAGGTCAAAAGTCAGGAAGGCTACCATTCCTTTGACTATGGCAGTATTCTGGTGCCAGTACAGCAAAGTGGCAATTCTGTTGAGAAGGTTCAAAAAATGCTGCAAAGCATGCCTGGCAAATACGGCATTCCGTTGTACGGCATACAAAGTGGCTTGGCCAGCGAAGGGGTCGACCTGGGCAGTAATTCTTTCAGGAAGCTACGCAAACCCAAGGCATTGTTGCTGGTGGGTGAAGGTGTGAGGGCCTATGATGCAGGCGAGATTTGGCACCTATTCGACCAGCGTTACCAAGCTCCTTTGACATTGGTGGATACGGAAGACTTTGGAAAGCTGGACTTGTCGAAGTACAATACCCTTATTCTTGCTGATGGTTCTTATGGAAAAATTACGACCAGCCAGGCCAAAAAAATCCGAGAGTGGCTGCTGAAGGGCGGCGTGCTGGTCCCCATCCGGTCGGCCATCAACTGGGTCAAAGGCAAAGGACTGGTCAATTTGAAAAACAAATCGACTCGAAAAGGCAATGGCCAAAAGGATCAAAGACGGCCTTACATCATGCGATCTTTCGACAGAGGCGCACAATTCACCGGTGGGGCCATCGTAGAGGCAGAAGCGGATTTGACCCATCCACTACTCTATGGCTATTCCAATGAGCGCATCCCGCTTTTTCGGAGGGGCAACTTATTTTTGGCACCGACAACCAATAGCTATGCAACCCCATTGATCTACAGTGATCAGCCCCTTTTGGCAGGCTACATATCTGAGGAAAATCAAAATCAGCTCAAGCGGTCAGCAGCTGCGACAGTGAGTAGCCTTGGGCGAGGTCGGGTCATTTGTCTGGCCGATAATCCAACTTTTCGGGCTTTTTGGCTTGGTACCAATAAACTGTTGGCCAATGCCATCTTTTTTGGACATACCATCGATGGAGGAGCGTCGGAATCGGTCAGCGTGGAAGAATAAGCATAAGGCAAGCGGGTGACATTAAGTGGGTGATCTTTGTAAAATCTATTTCATATCTTTAGGTGGCCGATTAAAATAGTCTTTTGCGCTATTAGACACTCCAATAACAGAGACCCGAACGATTCATGTATCCGAGTTGGATAATTGTAGGATTGCGCTGCTGCTTCATCTTCATGCTGTTGCACACTGTCCGTGGATATGGTCAGGACGTCCTAGCGCATGTGTCCAAATATGGTGTGGAGGATGGCATTTCCCATCGAGAAGTCTATCAGACCCTGCAAGACAAACGAGGCTTCATTTGGTTGGCGACCAAGTATGGCATCAACCGATTTGATGGGCATCAATTCAAGTGGTGGACCAAAGAAAAAAATGGTTTGGCCAACAATGAGGTCAATTTTTTACTGGAAGACCAGATCGGTAATCTTTGGGCCTTCACCACCCCCAACTGGCATTTTTCACACCGCCCTAAAAGTCTCAGCATTCTCAACAGCCGCACCGGAGAGGTTCTGCAAGGAAATCAAATCCCCGGCCAGCCCATTCCTTTTGAGATTGATGACATTATCAGTTTTATCAGATCAAAAGATGGTACCCTCTACTTTACCTCCATCGACAATCAGCTGTATGTATACAAAGGAGAACAAGGTTTTCGCAGATACAGCTTGTCACTCGACCTGCCTTTCCACGTGGAATACATCAATGAACAAGGGCATATCTGGGGCTACACTGGTAAGGGGTCCGAACGCGCTGCCTTTTTAGTAGAGCTAAATGCCAATGGCGAAGTTCTTCGCAAATTCCCACTCCGACATCCCATCAAGTGGATCAATATTTTAGAAGCGGAAAAAAGCCAGCCAGTCATTTTTACAGCCATTCAGGACAATTTACCGCCGGAAATCTTCCAAATCAAGTTGGACAAGATGCCAGAGCGATTGAACAACCCGCACTTTGATGAAGCCTTGAAGAATATAGGACCGTTTTGGGATCAATACATCTACTGGCACCAACTTTCCAGCAGCTACTGGTTCAAAGGAGATGACTACCTGAGTGTCATACATCCCGAAAAAGGCGTCCTATTCGATTTTACAAAAAAGGAAGCAGACCTTGTTCAAGCACAAATTCACTCTGTGTTCTTCGATCGGGAAGGACGGGCGTGGATCGGCACAGAAAACGGCCTTTACCAGGTGGAGCTTCGGAACAATAAATTCACCCACTTTCTCTACAGCGATTACGACAATTACCAAGTTGCCCGCTCTCATAGTTGTCGCGGTATATTGGTAGAAGACGACCAGATTTGGGTCAATACCTACAAAGGACAAATTTGCCTCACGCCTTCTGGTGATACCGCTTTCCGCCTCAAACCCATTCCATACACCAAAAACAATGGCATACGCTCCACACTAGGGCTCTTTCCACTGGCCGTTGCGAAAGACAGTTTGGGCAATATCTGGTCAGGAGAGTTCGCATTGATCAAACAGGAAAGTAAAACCAACAAACAGGAAGTTTTTCGATGGCCATCCGACTTAGGCCAGGAGCCTAATATATGGAGTATTTTGATTGAGTCGCCAGATAACGTTTGGCTGGGGACAACAGAGGGCATCGCCTACGTAGACCAAGAGGCGAAACTATTGAGATTGGATCACCAGACCAATCAATTCGATGATTTGGCCGACGCCACTGTTTATGCCTTTGTCAAAAGTCGACTGGGACATTATTGGCTAGCGACCAACAAAGGGCTTTTTGCCTGGCAATCGGGAGAAGGCATACTCGAACATTGGTCCACTCAAAAACAAGGCATTCATCATCTGCCCCACGAGGTGATCTACCACCTTCACGAAGACCAGGATACCACACTTTGGTTGGCCAGTGGTGGCGGTGGTTTGATCAAAATTCCCCAGCGAGCGCAAGCACAACAGTTTACCATCGTAGACGGCCTGTCGAATAACAACCTCTATGCGATTTATGAAGACCAGGCCAATAACTTATGGATGAGCAGTGATTTTGGGCTCATTCAATTCCATAAAAATACGGAGCTGGCCAGCGCATTTCTTCCCAAGGACGGCATTACCCACAACGAATTCAACCGTATTTCGCACTATCAAGCCGACGATGGTCGCTTGTACTTCGGTGGTATGAATGGGGTAACAGCCTTTCATCCTTCGCAATTTCACAGCCAGGAGCAAGGCTTCGACGCTCCATTAGAGATTACAGATTTTCAGCAGTTCGACAGCGAGTCGGGCCAATTGCTCAACCGAACCCGCGACATGCTGGACCAGCAAGCCATTCAACTGGAGGCTGGCGATCGTTTTTTCCGCCTGGGATTTGCCTTGCTGGCATTTTCTAATCCGGACCGCATTCGATATGCTTGGATGTTGGAGGGCTACGACAATCAGTGGAACCACATTCGAGAGAATTTCATTCGAATCAGTGGGCTACCTGCGGGGAAGTACCGGCTAAAAATCAAAGGGCAGGCCCCCAATGGCAGGTGGTCAAAAAATGAACTATACTTCCCTGTTGTGGTCTTGCGACCGTTTTACGAAACGACTTGGTTTTGGGCCGTTATCTCTTTGCTCACCCTCGGCAGTATTCTAATATTGTACCGGCTACGGACGCATCAGCTCAAGAAAAACCAGCTCGTATTGGAGCGCTTGGTGCAGGAGCGCACCGCAACCATCGAGCAACAAGCAGAAGAACTGCGGCAGCTCGACCGCTTGAAGAGTCGCTTTTTTGCCAATGTATCGCATGAACTTCGCACGCCCCTGTCTTTGCTGCTAGGGCCAATCAGTTCAGCCATTCGGAGTCAAAAGCTGAACGACCGCAATAAGGTGTTCTTGAATCTGGCTCGGCAAAACGGTAAGAAACTGCTGCAGCTGGTCAATGAAATTCTCGACCTTTCCAAGCTGGAAGCTGGTAAGCTAAAGTTGGAAGAAAAGCCCCTGGTGCTGCTCCCGTTTTTGCGGCGCTTAACTTCTCAGTTTGAATCGCACGCCCAGCAGCAAGGCATCGAAATGATCTTTGAGTACCAAAGCGAACCCGGATTGCCCATTTTGATGGATGCCCCCAAGTTTGAAGTCATTTTCAATAATCTGCTGTCCAATGCATTGAAATATACACCAAATGGTGGACGAATCAGCATTTGCCTGGAAGACAACGGCCGAACCTTGGTACTGAGCGTCAACGATACCGGGCCGGGCATTCACCCAGACGATCTGCCACACATATTCGATCGTTTCTACCAATCGAAATTAACAGATGCGCCTGCCCAAGGGGGTACGGGCATCGGTCTGGCACTCAGCCGGGAGTACGCCACCCTATTTAAGGGCAAACTCACTGCCAGTAGTCAATATGGTAAGGGAGCCAGCTTTGCCTTTGAATTCCCCAAGAAAGAGGTGATGGGCAATAAGGTCGCTGTTGAAAACATCGAAGAAGAACCTGACTTGATGCTTCCCAACCCGGCCATCTTCGATGCCCAACAGGAAGCGGCAAAATCCGCCACCGTCCTATTGGTCGAAGACAACCACAGTTTGCGGCAGTACATCAAAATCGTTTTAGGAGAAAAATACCACATCCGGATTGCTGAAAACGGCCGAAAAGCGCTGGAATCCCTAAGCAATAACTCTGTGAAGCTCCCCGACCTAATCATCTCGGATGTGATGATGCCCATTATGGACGGGTTTCAGCTTATCGACCAACTTAAAGGTGCAGACCAATGGCGGCACATTCCCGTCATTATGCTAACTGCCAGAGCCGAATTGCGCGACCGCCTGAAAGCGCTCCGTACAGGAGTCGATGACTACATGCTTAAACCTTTCGAAGAGGAAGAATTACTCGCCAGGGTTGGAAACCTGCTTGAACGATATGATTCGCGTCGAAAAGTCATGCTGGACAAGCAGGAGACACAAGACCACACCAACGATAATGGTTCGAAGCTGTCCGCGGCAGATGCGGAGTGGTTGGCCGAACAAGAAAAGCTGTTGCAAAGCGAATTGTCGAATAGTGGGTTCACCAGCTCCATGTGGGCAATTGCAGCTACCGTTAGTGAGCGCCAATTGCAAAGAAAATTAAAGGCCCTGACTGGCCTTTCGCCCCATCAGTACTTATCAGAGGTACGGCTGCTTGCGGCCCGTAGGCTACTCGAAGACCGGCAATATCGCTCCGTTGCAGAGGTTGCGTATGCTGTCGGTTATTCCAGCTCACAGTCTTTTACGCGCAACTTCCGAAAGCGCTTTGGTCGAGTTCCTTCCGATTACCTAAACTAAAAACCGCCTTTTGAAGAGAAGTGCTGGCCGTTCATCTAATGCTATGAACGGCTTAAATGTCGCTTTTTGCGCCTCTTATTGTCGCTTTTTAAGGCCCATCAGCAGCATCGTCGCTTTTACACATACATTTGTCGGGTTTGCATTATGGCATACTCCTATATTGCGGAAACAGTAAAAAGAAACTTTCCAAATACCATTTTCAAAGAAATTAACTCCAAAAAGCTAAAGTCCATGGCCTTTCATTTGAAGGTCATGGCAAAGATAATTTTTCAGAGAGAGGAACCGATAACCGGTAAGAGCAGGCTGTTGTGAGATGCAGCCTGTTTCGCCGGTTCAACGCTTTATAGTCGCCTACTAATACCGCCTTCATCTCTACAGACATAGCAGTACAGCAAACGACACCATATATATTGTGTAGAAAATTATAATTCTCCAATCAGCTTTGAAAAGCTAGAGCATTTCCCGGGCCTTTTCAATGGCCTTGTCCAAACCACCAGCATCTTTACCACCCGCTGTTGCAAAGAAAGCCTGTCCACCTCCTCCACCTTTGATCTCCTTAGCCAGTTCGCGAACCATGTTGCCTGCATGTAAATCCTTTTCGGTAATCAGGCTCTCGCTGATGGTGACCATCAGTTGTGGTTTGCCTTTGACCTCAGCACCAAAGACGATAAGGGCATTGCCCACTTCCTGCTCCAGTTGATAAGCCAGCGTTTTGATCGCTTTCGAATCATTGAGCGGGAGGCGCGAAGCAATCAGGTTGACCCCATTGATGGTTTCCTTTTTACTCTTGAGTTCGTCTTTCAAGCCGCTGGCTTGGGCAGCCAGTAGGCGTTCGACCTCCTTCTTTAGATTTTTGTTTTCCTCCTGCAAGGCGCTTACCTGGCGAGCGACCTGCTGGTTGTTTTTAAAGAGTCGGCGAATGTCGTTCAAGGCCGCCAATTCGCTGTTGAGATGCTTTTCAGCTGCCTGTCCAGTGACCGCTTCGATGCGTCGAATGCCCGCTGCAACAGCACTTTCCGACAATATTTTGAACGGACCGATCTCGCCGGTTGCCTGCACGTGTGTACCACCACACAGCTCGCGAGAAAAACCTTCCTCAAAGGTGATGATGCGTACCTTGTCCCCATATTTTTCGCCAAAGAGCATCATGGCACCCATGTTTTTGGCTTCTGCGATGGGAACATCACGGGATTCCTCCAATGCGATGTTCTGACGTACCTTCTGATTGACGATTTGCTCAATTTGAGCCAGTTCCTCCTCCGACATCTTCTGAAAATGAGAAAAGTCAAAACGCAAGCGCTTATCGTTCACATCCTGGCCTTTCTGAAGGGCATGCTCTCCTATGACGCGATGTAAGGCAGCGTGCATGAGGTGCGTCGCAGAGTGATTCTGGGAAGTCGCCTGCCGACGATTTGTATTGACTTCTGCCTTTACATCGACCTCTAAGTTGGCTGGAAATTTCTTGACAATTTGAATGATGAGATCGTTTTCCTTTTGTGTATCCAAAACAGCAATCTTCTCTTCACCAAAATGCAGTAAGCCACTGTCACCTGCTTGTCCCCCGCTTTCGGCATAGAAAGGCGTCCGGTTGAGCACCAATTGGTATTGCTCCTTGTCTTTAACTTTGACCGTTCGGTACTTCAATACGTACACACCATCAGCCTGCAAATGGTCGTATCCGATGAATTCACAGTTTTCAGCTGGCCGAAGGACGGTCCAATCGCCCACCTCCTTTTGTGCATCTTTGCGCGAGCGCAGCTTTTGCTCCTCCAGAGCCTTTTCGAAACCTTCCTCATCAATGGTCCAACCCTTTTCTGCAGCCAGTAAGCGCGTCAGATCAACTGGAAAACCGTAGGTATCGTACAACTCGAAAGCCGACTGGCCATCGATCGTATCATTTTCAACTTGGAGCGCATCGAATCGTCCCAAGCCATTGGATAAAGTGTTGAGGAAAAGCTGCTCTTCTCCTCGGATGATGTTGGTTACTTGCTCCTCTTGGGCAGCCAACTCGGGAAAAACGTCCCTGAAGGTATCTGCCAATAGTGGAATGATCCGACAGAGAAAAGGCTCCTTGAGATTGAGAAAGGAATAATAGTAGCGGACGGCCCGACGAAGTATCCGCCGAATGACATAACCTGCTCCTGTATTGGAGGGCAATTGGCCATCAGCAATGGCAAAAGCCACGGCCCGGATGTGGTCTACCACCACCCGCATGGCAATGTCGGTCTTAGCTGTACGCTCATAGCTAGCAGTATATTTCAGGCCAGATTCCTTCTCGACAAAGGAAATAAAGGGTGCAAAGACACCCGTATCGTAGTTGGATTTTTTGTGCTGAATGGCCATGCAAAGGCGTTCAAAGCCCATCCCGGTATCAATGTGCTTTTCCGGTAGTTCTACCAGGCTTTTGTCCGCCTTGCGATTGAATTGGATAAAGACCAAATTCCAGATTTCAACCACTTCTGGATGGTCCATGTTGACTAGGTCGCGGCCGTTGACCTTGGCCCGCTCTTCGTCTGAGCGCAGGTCCACATGAATTTCAGAGCAAGGACCGCAGGGACCCGTATCCCCCATTTCCCAAAAGTTATCCTTCCGGTCAAAAAGCAGGATGCGATCTTGTGGTACATGCTCTTTCCAATAGCCCACCGCTTCATCATCAGCCGCCAAGCCATCGGTCGCATCACCTTCGAAGACAGAGACATACAGACGGCCCGGATCGAGTTTGTAGACCTGGGTGAGCAATTCCCAAGCCCAATCGATAGCTTCCTTTTTGAAATAATCCCCAAAGGACCAGTTGCCAAGCATCTCGAACATGGTGTGGTGATAACCATCGATTCCGACCTCCTCCAAATCATTGTGCTTACCAGACACCCGAAGACACTTTTGAGTATCTGCTACGCGCCGGAATTCCGGCACCTTATTACCCAGGAAAAAATCTTTGAACTGATTCATTCCGGCATTGGTAAATAGCAAGGTAGGATCGTCTTTGTTGACAATGGGGGCCGATGGAACAATCTTGTGTTCTTTTGATTTGAAAAAGTCGAGAAATTGCTGTCTGATCTCTTGTGCGGTCATCATTTATGTCTTTGTAATACGTAGGGTTGATTATTCGATAGCAAAGCTAAAAAATTGACACAAAATTAGTTGGCATTTCGTCCTTCGGGCAGATTGAGAAAACGCCTATTATTTTGGCACCAGAATTGAGGCAAAACACCTGAGCATAATCTTAAGTTCCCAAACAAAAGCACATTTCGAAAGCCGTTCCATAAAAACTATCATTAAATAAATGACACTGGCATAAACCAATTCGTTAATATGTCAATATTTCGATGTTATTTTTTTGTTAGTTTTCCACAATTCACAAAATTCTTGGTTAAAACTTTTGAATTTTCGAGGGCAGCCGTTTAATTTTGGCCAGCCATATATGAGAAAACTGGTATTTGTGCCAAGAAACGAGCGACAAAATTACTCTTTTTTTGGTGAATGAATAAAGGCTTTATGAGAAAAGAAAAATTCGTTTACAATACCCAAACCCTGCGGTATGAGAAGGTTGTAGAACCGCTGAAAATCAAGATTCTGCGCTTCTTTGGCTTTCTGTCAGCAGTCATCATCACATCTATTATCATCATCAGTGTTGCTTTTACTTATTTTCCTTCCCCGAAGGAGAAAGCACTGATTCGAGAAATCGAGCAGATGAAATACAAGTACATCGCATTGAATAATGAGATGGATGTTATGAACAAAGTATTGGGCAACATCAAAGAAAGGGATGGAAGCGTCCACCGGATGCTTTTTGGGATGGACCCAATCGACAAAGACCTCTGGAACGGAGGAATCGGAGGTAGTGACAAGTACAGCGATATGACCAACTACAAGCACTCTGGCATGTTGTTGATCGAAACGCAGGAAAAGGCGGAAAAGCTCAAACGTCAAATGACCATTCAGTCAAGATCACTGGATACATTGACGTATTTGACGAAGGATAAGGAGAACATGCTGGCTTCTATCCCTGCCATCAAGCCCGTCCGCTCAGACAAACTAAAGCGCAACATTCGCGCAATGTCGGGTTTCGGCTACCGTATCCACCCTATCTTCAAGAAGCGTCGCATGCATTGGGGAATCGACTTTACATCTCCCAAAGGGACGCCGGTCAGAGCAAGTGGCAACGGAAAGGTTGTCAGCATCAGGCGACACAAAAGCGGCTATGGCAACAACATCACGATTGACCACGGCTATGGCTACAAGACCCTCTACGCACATTTGAGCAGCATTGACTGCAAGATGGGACAGAAAGTAAAGCGTGGACAGGTGATCGGTAAGGTGGGAAGTACAGGTACTTCGACGGCACCGCACTTGCACTACGAGGTTATTTACAAAGGTAAGAAAGTCGACCCAATCCACTATTGTATGGATGGTTTGACACCAAAGGAATACCAAGAGTTGGTTGATTTGGCCACTACATCCAATCAATCTTTCGATTAATAAGCCAGTTAGGATGGCATACAAATCCCGGATCTTTTTCGTAAAGGTTCGGGATTTGTATTTTATGAATATCTTTAATAGGAATCGATCTAACTGAGTGGAAGCATGGAAAACACCGGTACGAATTGCCACAATTGCGGGGCTCCTATGGAAGCCTCTCAGGTATATTGCCACCACTGCGGCCAGAAATTCCGAAAGAAGCTACTTTCCTTTCGGGAAATATTTGTGGATGCCTTCAGCAATTTGTTCAATCTCGACTCTAAGCTATGGGTAAGTTTGCAAAAGCTGTTGATTCCCGGCTACCTGGCCAAGGCTTATGTAGAAGGCAAGCGTCGACAGTATGTCAATCCCTTTCGCCTATTTTTCTTTTTGACCGTATTGCTGATTGCTGTCATTAATTTTACGACCAATTCCAGCGCAGAGCAGCGCACGAATGCTGAACTTTTTCAAAGAAACAACGACAAACGGCAGAAGCTGGCAGATTTGGACAGCATCACACAGGCGCTACGAGAAGGGAACCCCTCGGCTGAGACGCAAGAAGTATTGGATAGCCTGATGGCAGCCGCCAGTACTCGTTGGGCCTTAGACAGCTTTACAATAAGCAGGCATTATCTTCAAGTTTTACGGCTGGAAATCCATTCTCATTCCGATTCTATTCCCATATTGGTCCTCGGAGACTCTTTGAAAATCAGCCGATCAGACCTCCTGGACCTTCCTTCTGACACCTTGATCAATCGATATTTCCCCGACGGCAGCCTGCTGCAAAAGTTGATACTCAAACAGGGACAAAAGAGCTTATTCAACAACCAGAAATTACTAACATACGCCTTCAATCAAGGCTTGATCGCCTTTCTCATCGTCCTGCCACTGCTGGCGCTTTGGCTCAAATTGCTCTACATCCGCCGAGAACGATATTACATCGAACACTTGCTCATCAGCTTGAATGTACATACATTTACAATTTTCGTGCTCCTACTTTATCAATGTTTAGAGACTTGGACGCCCGACTGGTTCACGACAGTGATCTTCTTTGTCTTGATGGTCTATCTTTTCCTGGCAATGAGGCGTTTTTATGGACAAAGCTACTTCAAGACCCTAGGCAAAATGCTGCTTTCCCTTTTTGTGTATATCTTCCTGGCGCTGCTGGGTATATTGGGAACTTTTATCATCAGCTTTCTTTTGTTTTAAATCAGACTGCGAGTTCATCGACTGAAAGACCTTAAGAAAATGCAAGACATCTACGAAAAATACGAAACAGTCATTGGCTTGGAAATCCATGTCCAACTGGGTACAAACAGTAAGGCTTTTTGTAGCGATAATACGCAGTTTGGTGCCGAGCCAAACACACACATCAGCGCCATTTCACTGGGCCATCCCGGCACCTTGCCTCGTTCCAATAAGCGACAGATCGAATATGCCGTCCGGCTGGGTTTGGCGCTGGGGTCGGACATCAGCTTGCACAACCAGTTTGATCGCAAGAATTACTTCTATGCCGATTTGCCCAAGGGATACCAGATTACACAGGACCGCTTGCCCATTTGCGTCGGAGGCAAAATGCCTATTTACTTGGATGGAGCATACAAAGAGATTCGCATCCACCACATCCATATGGAGGAAGATGCTGGCAAATCCATTCACAACACAGATACGCCCTGGTCTATGATCGACCTCAATCGCGCTGGGGTGCCGTTGCTAGAAGTGGTCACCGAACCAGACCTCCGCTCTGCCGAAGAGGTAGACGCCCTGATGGCCGGAATGCGCCAACTGGTCCGCTTCCTCAAAATTTCTGATGGCAATATGGAAGAAGGCTCCCTGCGCTGCGACTGCAATGTATCGGTACGCCTCAAAGGAGCGCAAAAGCTTGGAGAGCGATGTGAAATCAAGAACCTCAACTCCATGCGCTTTGCCCGCCGGGCCATCGCCTTCGAGCGCAAACGCCAAATAGACTTATTGGAGGCTGGCGGCAAGGTAGACCAACAGACATTGAACTTCGATCCAGATACAGGGCTTACCAGCCCCCTGCGCAGCAAAGAAGACGCCCACGACTATCGCTACTTTCCAGAACCCGACCTCCCCCCCATCCAACTGGAACAAGCCTACGTTGACCAGCTGCAGGCTACACTGCCTGCCCTCCCCTGGCAACAATTTCACCTTTTTACCCAAACCTACGGCCTTTCGGCCTACGACAGCCGCCTACTCACAGCAGACCGCACAACCGCCGAATACTTTTCCCGACTGGCAACAACTTGCGACAATTACAAAGCACTGGCCAACCTTTTAATTAATAAAGTACTCCCTTATTTGAACGAACACAACATGGAAGTAGAGCAATTTCCTGTCTCTGATTCCGGTATAATTGCGTTCATTCGCCTGATTCAAGAAGGGAAAGTCAGTAGTGCGATTGCCTATCAAAAACTCTTTCCAGCATTGGTTCAACAAGCCGATGAAGAACCGCTGGCCATCGCCAAACAGCTCAATCTCCTTCAAACGGATGATAGCGAATTGCTCAACAAAATTGTCGATGAGTTGATCGACCGCTTTCCGGACAAGGTCAGGGCCTTTCAAAAAGGCAAAAAAGGATTGATTGGCTTTTTTATGGGAGAAGTTATGCGCCGCTCCAAAGGCAAGGCAAATCCACAAAAAGCACAGGAAATTCTTCGCAGAAAATTAAGCTGAACAGTACATTTTACATCAGTGATTTACAATTTATTAATGCCAGATTAAATGCTGGATAATATCTGTGCCTGAAATTTAAGCTGTGAAAAAGAAAAGAATTTTATTTGTCGGAGGGTCTCTGAACCAAACGACCATCATGTATCAGATTGCTCAAAAGTTGTCTGAGTTCGATTGTTTCTTCACCCCTTTTTATGCCGATGGTTGCATACGTTGGTTGGCAGAACGGCAGATGCTGGACAACACCATCCTGGGCGGGTCGGCCCGAAGGTCGACAATGGATTTTTTAGAAAAGCACCAACTAAAATTGGATCAACGTGGCGAAAACCACTCTTATGATCTAGTGGTCATCGGTACGGATACCGTCGTTCCAAAAAACCTGACGACCCGTAGGGTTATCTTGGTTCAAGAAGGGATGATCGACCCGGAAGACTGGAAGTACCACCTCGTCCGCTGTCTCCAATTGCCACATTTCTTTGCCAATACCTCCATGACGGGTCTTTCGCATTGTCAAAGTTGGGAATGCCTGTTGCGACAATCTTATTGGGGGAAATACCTTTGGCAACAAATAATTCTTTGAAGCCTTCCGAAGCAACGCAAAACTTTACATAGCAATGCGAAAG
>JBCCSZ010000044.1:0-33693 GCA_039199225.1 Bacteroidota bacterium | reverse complement strand
TTTCCACATCTGTTGCTGCCCGTCCGAATTGAGGCGCGCTTTATGAAAGTAGACAAGCCTGTTCTTTCCTTACAAGAAGGGCAGTTGGAACGTCAGTTAGGACAAATGGCAGAGTTGGAGGTAGACCTTGAGAAAAAGGCGCCCAATTTTTCCGGTGCTCGTCTGAGAGATTTTTACAATGAAATTTTGAAGCGTCTGCGAAAGGCCATTAGAGATGTGCGGCCGCTGCCTCCGATGACGCGCCAGCAAAAAAATTGGTTGTTGGAACTAGCCTCCGAAATGAAGGTGGCTGCCGGAAAGCGGTCGAAAGAATTATCGTCTCCAATGTTGGCTTCCGCTAGAGGACAGTTGATACTTCAAACATCGAAGTTGTATCGCGAAATCGGTCGTCTTCAAACGATACCCGATCCAGCTTTTGAGGCTGCCAAGCAATTTTTGGTAACATTGAAGGGCCTTCATTTTAAGTTCAGTCAAGTCAACAAGGGTAAAATTCCCTACACCAATCCAAAAAATAAAAAGGACCTCTACGGTTACATTGAATCCTGTCTGGATGAGCTGGAACATTTTTACCGGCCGGTCGATGATAAAATTGAGACCATTCGAAGGATTAAAAATAACCAACTGAAGCAAGTTCAGGAGATTCATACCGATTTGGTGAAGCAAGCAGATCGCTTTGCTAAGAGTATCCGTTTGCTGCGAAAGGACAAAGCTTGGAGGGGATTTCACCAACGCATTCAAGCGCGCATCAATAAGCAATTGCCTCAACGGATGAAGCATTTCGAGCAAACGATTCTGCCAAGGTTGCAGCACGTTTCGGGCATTCGACATGTTGCTGCTTCGGAACTGTATTACAAAAGTGTTCGCACCCTGATTGATCTGGAACGCTTCAATGGCATAGCGGATTTGAATGGCGTCGGAAAGGTGCGCAAATCGCGTAAGAAGTTGGAGGCCAAAATGGCAGCTCTTCAGCGGATGGGGGAGCGCGTGATCGAAGGAGAAAGCCAACAGCTTGATGCCATCAGTAGCTTGTGGAAGCGCATCGACGGCTCTGTCAAGACCTACACTGAAAAATTGCAAAGGACACAGCCCAAAAAGTCTTCCCACAACTTTGGTTGGAATACAAGCCTCAACCTCATTCAGGGGCGGGTGACCTCTACGCTCAAGACGCTCAGCAAAAACCAGTTGGGAGCAACAACGGTTTTATCGAGCCGCTCTTACAATGAGGCTAAGACCTTCTTTCAGCAATCAGATCAAAGCTTACGGCAATTGAAAACGGCTGCTACCAGGCTCCGTCCCAGCAATGAAGCTTCCTTTAAATCTTCGCTCCATCAATTGGCCAATAAATTTCGGGTAGCAGGCAGAAAGGAACTGCCCATTTCAGCCCAGCAACACCAATCGATTAAGCAGCAATACAATGATCTAATGCTGGTGGTCCGGCGAAGTGGGCGTGCCTCTGATCCTCAGATCATGCAGGATTTTTCCGCCATTGCAGAGGGCTTAAAGGCTGGAAGTGTTGTCACCAATCAGTCTAGTACTTACTTATCGGATGCGTCGCTGGTTGTAACGACGCCTACCCAGCAGCAGAACGAACTTTGGGTTCGGATTTTTCCGGATGACATCCACATCCATTCTCACGAGGAGGCATTGACGACCGAGGAGGTAAAAGACGCTCAGCGGTACTGGATGTCTTGGTGGGCTGCCAGTGGTGATCACGAACTAGAATTGGGCGCCTGGCGGGCGCTGCTGCAATCTTATGGTAGTCAAAGAGCGGCCTGGATTTGCAAGCGATTAGACCCTAGGCGCCTTACGCAAAACCGAAGTCTTTTTCGGACCAGGCCCGCCAGTCGCATTCAAAGTGTGATCCGAATTTTCAAACAGGCGGCTGATAGCCTATCCGAGCTAAATGCCGACATGGATGGACCGACCATGTTGGATACCATCGATGGACGTCAACTGTTGCTGCGCATCAATCAAATCAACCGTTTGTTGCCTTCCATTCCCTACGAACAGGCGGCTTTTTTGCAACGAGCTTTCAACGAATTACACCGATTGGAATCTTATCTGATGATTCTGCAGGCCCAACTCAACCTAACTGATCCAGCGGATTTGGAGGGACACCTGACTGAGATGAGCCACATCCAGAATGCCTTTAAGATTTATCAATTGGTACAAGAGCGCTTTCAGGCCATTGAACCTTTGGATACCAGTCACTATTTGGATCGGAAGAAGCCAAGAACTACTTTCCCGAGAGTTAGCACCAAGGCCAAGGAATGGAGCCAGGCACCTCATTCGCGCGTGTTGCCCGACCGCTTTGTGGTGCTCACCATGAACGGCAATGAATACACCCATATCGCGGTTGGAAATCCCCTGCCAGAACGATTGAATGTCGGTCTGGACCCCAGTAATTTTGATTTTGAAGAGGAGGTCAACAATCCATTCTTACCAGATGCAGACGGCAACTTGCAAGTAGATGAAGGCATGCGGTGGATGGTGGATTTTGAGGAGGCTATTCGCCAGGGAATGGGATTGAAAATTCCATTGACACAGCAAGAAGCAGAGCGCGGTTTCAATCGCGTTTTGGCCATCGGCATCAAAGATACTACTCAGTTAGAAGGGCAGCAATTACTGGAAGCCTTGATCGATAACCACCATTATGCGCCAGAGGGTATGAGTATCCTACCGGTGGGTATGCCGACCAATAATACCTCGGATTCGACCTCTGGGTTCAATAGCTTGGAGGACGATCCAGAAGCCAGCTATCGGGTGGAGATGGAAGGCAATTTATTTTCCACTACTGAAAGAAATCAATTGGCCATTGCCGATGGAAAGCGTTTGGCGGATGCCTTGGGGATTAATCCCGCTGTTTTGCAGCATTTGGAAAACAGCGATGGAAAGGGTGTCAGCCAGGCTTTTGCAATGCATCGCTCTTTGTGGCATGCCACCTTGGGCGATTACATGGAGTCGGGTTGGGATTACCTATTTACTTACGACAATATTGAACGGACGTATCAGTTTTTTAAGGAAAATGTTGTTGCTCGGGGTATTCTTCCCAGCATTCGCGTGGGAACGCAGCCTTATGGTATTTTGGTATCGACTGCCTTTTCACAATTCAGAACAAATGCTACTTATCACGAAGACAATATGCCGACCCTGACAGAGGCACAGGTCAAAAACCCAACCTCTAGTACTGCAAAAAGCAGGTTGCAAATACGCTTCGACATTCGTTTGAAAAAGTTACTGATGACGCTCCACAGCTTTTGGAAGATCATTCGTCATCAAAAGGTGAAGCATGCCTACAACTTGCCGCAGGAGGCAGACGAGGGCAATCTTGAAACCCTGCCCAGTCCTCAGCAGCACTTCATCGAGATGTTGGGTTTGCAGTCTTCTTCTGTCGAATACTTCTTCCGCTATGGCATCAATTTGGCCTACCGCGGTCCCGACCCAGATGATTTGGGCTTTAATGTCAACTTTACGGAAGAGTCGGAATATGGGCCAGGTGTTTTGCAAGGCATCTTCAGCGAGCAAATAAAAGATGGCTACTTTTTCAAGTCTTTCGAATTTGAAGACGAAATTGATCCCAATCCCATTCCGGCAGCTCAAGATACCGAACGGGCCAATCGGATTAAGGGGCAGTTTTCAAAATCGCGTATTTTTAAGTCTCGTTATTTGGACAAATCCACCAACATCAGTGGTCCCATTATAGATACCCAAGAGCTGTCGACAGAAAATACCCTGGAAAAAAATATTGGCGATCCGTCGGTCAGCTATATTCAGTGGCTGTTGGAGGAGGCCGATAGTTTATACGATATTTTGGAGCGCAACAACTTTGATATTTTGCCTTCCAACTCCATGTTGTTTATGATGTTGCGCCAGTCTTTGCTGTTGGCCTACCGAGAGGCGGCCCTCAACGTCATGCAAGACGAAGGTTTTTTCAATGAAAATTATCGTCGATTGATTGGTGCAAGCGATCGTTTTCGATTGTACAATTCGACCCTTCGTAAGTATGTCTATACCAGTAAATGGACCTTCTTGTTCCGCGATCCAAAAACCTTTAATGGTTTAGAGGGAATCGATTTTTCCAAAAATGAAGACGATACGCCCAATCGCTTATTCAGTCACTTGGGCAATGGCGAGCGTTCGCTGGCCGACTTCCTTTTGAACAAAAGCAACTTGTTTAATTCCTACGCCAATCGGGCCGCTCTGCAGGTTTATCGCGATCGAGTAGACGAAGTTCGAGAGGCCATGGCTGCTCTAGACACCCTTTCCACCGCCGAGCTCAACCAATTGTTGGCAGAGCATATGGATGTCAGCAGTTATCGCCTGGATGCCTGGTTATTGGGATTGGCCAACCGTCGGTTGCAGCAGCAGCGCCTGAGCGGTCGGCGCAAAGGTGTTTTCCTGGGTGCCTACGGCTGGCTGGAAGACCTTCGCCCCGGAAAGGCGCGGGAAGAAGCTGTTCAACTGCCCACCGAATTGCGTCCGAAGGATCGCTCGCCGGTCTTCACCGACGAAGACAATGAAGGTTTCATCATGGCTCCTTCGATCAATCAAGCAATCACTGCAGCGGTCTTGCGGAGTGGATACACATCCAGCCGTGAGAGCATCGGTGATCTGGAAAACCAGATGGCGGTAAACCTCTCTTCTCGTCGCGTGCGCCAAGGTCTGCAGCTCATGGAAGGTGTCAACAACGGACAATCTCTGGGGGCAGTTCTTGGGTTCCAATTCGAAAGAGGACTGCACGAAAGTTATTCGATTGTAGAGTTGAACCGCTTCATCTATGGCTTTCGCCGAAAATTCCCGTTGGTGGAGCCTTTGGAGGTAACAACCAACCAGGTAGAAGACAATCCGGTGTCTAATGTGGTGGATGGCTACGCGATGATGCAAGAAGTAGAAAAACACATCAAAACGGAATTGTCGGGTGAGGATACCGATCGATCTATTTTTGAAATATTGACATCTGTTACCTTCAACGATTGGCCTGATTTCCTCATCGAAGTTGTCGATGATTATCTACAGCCGGGAGACGATCGTTCCCTCATTCTTCGAGCCATTGCGCGCGAGATTGATCGGGTGGCTGATTCGCTGGATGCACTGGGCGATTTGGTTATTTCAGAAAGCGTTTACCAAGTTGTTCAAGGCAATCACGTCAGAGCAGCTGCTGTTGTCGAAGCCTTGGCCGAGGGCAAAGCGCCACCGGAGCTTCAATTCATTCACACGCCTCGAACCGGAGTGGTGGTGACTCACCGGGTAGTGATGCACTTCGAACGCCAGGCAGCCAATTCTGCTGTGGCACCGGCTGGTTGGCCGGCTTCCCTCACACCGCGGGCGCTGGCCGAGCCTTCGCTCAACAACTGGTTGGGCGGTGTATTTGGTCCAGCCAATGCGATCGTCTGCGTGGTAGAGCATGCATCCGAATTGGTCGCATCTCCAATTGAGATATCGATGGCAGATTTGGGATTGCAACCCATCGATCTGATTTATATGTTGGGCTTCAAAGCAGAGCAGGGAGGCAGTGAGTTGGAAGGAAGAGTGGTGCGTCATTTGGAAAGGGTACATGCCCTTGATTTGAGGGACGAAGTAAGCATCAGTTTTGCACAACGGTTGGGTTCTTGGACTTCTGATACAAAGACCGTTTATGAGCTGACGCCTTTGATCCTTCAGACGCGCGACATGCTGTCGGATGCCAAAGCCGTGGATGCCATGGACATTATGATTCCCGAGGATGAACCAGCGCTGGACAACCCTGAGCGCCTGCAATTCGATGATTTGGAAATTCGCATCAATCGGGCCGAAAGCAATTTCATTGCGCTGCGAGATGACGCGCAAGGCTTCTTGGATGACAACTTCGCCGATGTCGATCCTGATACAGCTGTCTTTGTGGACAGCCAGTTTGATGAGATGAACGACTTACTATTTGAATTCTCTGCCTATGGTGCCAACGGTAGCATTCCAGATACCTTTGTCGAAAAGACAGACGAAAGTGGACGCGTTTTATTGAAGCAACTCATCGGTCTGTTGAACGGGGTTGCAAAGCGGCTCAAGTTGTTTGAGAAGCTAAGAGCCAAATTCAACCAAGCAACGACGGTCCGTCGTCAGGTAGAATTGTTGGTCGCTATGGGCCGACAACTCTTTGATAAGAACATGATTTTACTGCCGCATTACCGGCCACAAAATAAAGCAGCCATCAGCCAGCAACTCAGTCTTGCTCCGGATCAAAACCTCATCAGGCATCAAAGCGATCCGGATGTGCTGAGCGATTGGTTGCAGAACCTGGCAGATATTCGACCTGGATTGTACGCCTCTGATTTGGCTTGCATGCTGAGCCGGTCCTTTGGCCATGACTTTCCGGATTGGCAGCCAGTTCAATTCCCGTATACGAATGGTGACTATTGGTTGGGTTTGGAATATCCCAAGGAATACCAACCGGAGGGCGAATATTTGTCTCTTGCACTTTTCAACCACGGGCAACTCACCAGCAATACGAGCTTGAAAGTCGGAGTCATTATAGACGAATGGAATGAGATTATTCCTGCTCGAAAAGAAGTGACTGGCTTGGCATTTCATTACGACCAGCCAGATGCTCAGGCGCCACAAAACCTGCTGCTAGCTGTCAATCCGGCTGCCAGTGGCAATTGGAAATGGGACAACCTGGTGTTCACCCTCAACGAGACGCTCGATTTGGCCAAGAGCCGTGCTGTAGAACCAGATCATCTTGAGGAGAGTCTTTTTGCTCAGGTACTGCCCACCGTGTTTAGTGAAGTCGCACCGCCGCAACTGCGACAGTACGATGACAACGAAGAGGATGGAGACAGACCTTTCAGCAATCCGCTGGGTACGCAGGTTGTGATGGACTTTGCCGACAATTTGCCACAAGACGAAGAGTAAGAAGGTGTTTAAATCATTCATTAAAAAAAGAACATAAGCATATGCCAGCAAGAATGGATTATCGAACCTGCGAACCATTTCGCGCTTGGAACCGGGTGGAGCCTCGGGTTCGGAAGGAAGAATTCAGCCGTGCCTTGCGCTGTGAAATCCATGACCCACTCTGGATGTTGACCCGCCAGTGGCAATTCGGAGAATTCAAAGGAGAAGATACCGGCTCCGCAATTTTTGCCAAGACCTTACTGAAAGCTAGTAAGTTGACGCGCTTTAAAGCTGGTAAACAGACCGCCCAAAACTATACCGACGATGTTCCCTTGGAGACCCTAGTGGAGAGCGAGGTGCAGCAGTGGGATTTTCGCAAGGCCATGCAAGCTGGCAAGCGTTGGCTAAAAATTTTGGAACGACATGGCAACACCTACAACGACAGTCGGGGGACCAGACCTATCTTTATCCTGAGTGCATATGAAAACAGCCTGATCGACCGCTTTCCATTCGAACTACCAGCGGAACCAACACCTGATGCTGTGACCAACGACCATCCGGTAGACATCCAAAAAAGTAAGTTGCTGACTAATCACAAGCTTCGGCAAATGGTCAGTTCGTTGCAGGGGCGCGCCATTGATGGAATTGCACTGTACAAGGCGATTCAAAATAATTCTGCCGTGGCGAGTAGTTGGCGATTGGCGGCAGCACATGAGTTTTTATTACTGCAAGCTGCCAATGAATACAAAGGCTGGATCGAATCCAAGTTTGCCGGACCCACCTCCCGCAATACTGCTTGGAACCCCAGTCAGCTCGAATACCAATTTGCTTGTGCAGCGCCCAAGCATGAGGGAGGGCATAGCGTGTTGACTTCGGATGAATACTTCCACGGACAACTGGACTGGTACGCCTTCGATGTTGATCCCAATCCAGCTCATAGTTCTGGTTTGTTGAATACTCGCCCCAGCGAACGAGCGGCTGCTTTGAAGAAAACCGTTCAAACATTTATTCCGGCTCCGGCCGCCTTTGCAGGTATGCCGAATGCCCGCTGGTGGGAGTTTGAAGACGGCAATGTTGACCTTGGAAATATTTCTGCAGATACGACCGATTTGGCGAAGGTCGTCCTGTCCGAGTTTGCCTTGATTTATGGCAACGATTGGTTTGTATTACCTTATCCATTGGAGGTGGGAAGCATCTGCGAAGTCGGTGGGATCGTTGTCACCGATGTGTTTGGACAAAAGACTTTGGTAGAGCCTGCTCGACAGGGGCAATCAGACGATTGGGAGACTTGGGGGCTGTTCAACCTCAGTCCGCGCAAGTCTGGCAACAACCTATCGAGTTCGGTGCCAGATACCCGATTGTTCCTTCCGCCTGCCATTGCCAAGGCGCAGGAAAGCGAGCCGATCGAGGAGGTCTTATTCATTCGTGATGAAATGGCAAATATGGTTTGGGGCATTGAAACCAAAGTACCCGATTTGCTCAGCAGAAGCTTGGATGGCCACATTGCCGCCAATGAACTCAACAAACTCTGGTTGGAATTGCAAGGCATCGATCCAGACGCCGAGCCCATCATTGCCGAAGAAGCCATTTACAAATATACCCTTGGGAATACGGTTCCCGAAAATTGGATTCCCTTTGTGGTGGTGCATAAAAAAGACGGACAAAATCGAGCTGTGCGACTACAGCGTGCTTCCATGCCTCGCCTATATTTTCAAGACTTTCAAGCAGTGCGACCCAGAACGGCTATTCTGCGCTATGGCATGGCCGACGATCCCGGCCGAGAAATACAGGCATTTGTCAATCCCAGCCATGAAGAGCAAGACCATCCGTACTACGTCAACGAAGAAGAAGTGCCGCGAGCCGGAGCTTGTTTGAGGTCTACTTTCCAACGAACCCGTTGGTACGATGGGCGCATTTTTAATTGGTATGGCCGTCGGAAAACCATCGGTCGGGGAGAGGGGGCCAGTGGACTGGCATTCGACATATTAGAGATGGCGCGGAAGAATAAAAAGTAGGTCAGAATCTTTTTAATATGTCAGAAAAATCATATCTTTAGAATGTAACTTAATATTGCAGAAGCAAAACTGTTTTTGAAACAGTACAAGGAGCCACCAAGAAATAGATATGATAGTTGTAACCCTTAGTTTTGGAGTACGGTTCTAGTAGTGGTTTTCCCGGCACATCATGGTCCGGCCCTCGAACGATCTTAGGCTTTCAGTTGGAAATGACAGTCCTCTTAGTTGGTGTAAAACTCTTTTCTTAATTTAATTATTAAGTACATCCAAAAAGCGAAGTGCAACGCACTTCGCTTTTTCAATTTAATCGATCATCGACTTTTGAAAATTCGCACTTTTGAAACCTTCCTTTCCACCTGCCGCTTCTTTGTACCTCATCGCCGGTAAGGCAGGTTGTGGGAAGACACGTTTGCTCAAGCGCCTGTCGGCAATGGGTGCGCAAGTCATTGATCTGGAAGGCTTGGCAGCACACAAGGGGTCGGCATTTGGAAACTTGCAAAAGCGCGCCCAGCCAACGCGACAAAGTTTTTATGAATGCTTGGAACAGCAATGGCAGAAGATGGATTTGTCTCAACCAATTTTCCTAGAAAGTGAGGGGCCTTACCTCGGAAGCTTAGACATTCCCAAGTCTCTTTTTCAGCAAATGGAGGCAGCGCCGGTTTTGCTGCTGCGCACAGATCGAACGATTCGGGTGGCCAATATTTTGGCTGACTACTTGGGGGCGCCGCTCTCAGTTGTCGAACAAGCCATCGATACTTTGGCACCCAAGCTTGGATTGGAAAGGAGCAAGGCTTGTCGGTACTACTTGCGGAATGGCGACTGGCCCGCTTTTGTAGATGTCTTATTGGATTACTACGATCAAAGTTTTTACTACCAAGTAGCCCCTGAGCGAGTGGTAGGAAGCATTTCACTGCAGCGCAATGATTACAACAAAGCTGCACAATCTCTGTTAAAAAAAGTAGCTCAGTTGGTTTAAAGCAGGAAAACGTTTGACTTCAGGGCAAAGACCCGAGTTAAAGTTTTCTCTTCAACTGCTGGGCGATTAATCAGCTGGCAATTGCAATTTGTGAATTAAAATATGGCATGAAAATGCAGACGAATACTTTCAGGAAGGTTGTAAAGGAAATGTTGGTCGTTGTCTTTGGCATTCTAATCGCCCTATTCATCAACAGTTGGAAAGAAGATTTAAATAATCAAAAATTTGTCGAAGCGACGCTTAGCTCCATCCAATGGGAGGTGCTGCAAAGCAAAAAATCTCTGGATGGAATTTTATTAAAACACACGGCCCTGCAAGATTCCATCGTCACCTACTTTGAGGATGATTCCCAATCCATCAGAACAGTGATCCAAAAATCAGGTGGCTTTCAATTTCCAAATATAAAAATCATCGGCCTTCGGTTTTTTGTTTCCTCTAAAGCAGAGTTGGTCGAGTATAAACTCATTTCGCAACTCATAGAAATGGAAGACCTGAAAACACTGCTTGAAAAGAAATTTGATAAACTAGCGGATTATGCTTTCGAAGCCATGGAAAAGTCAGACAAGCAAAGCAAATTGAAATTTGCCATTCACGTCTCCAATGTCATTGATACGGAAAGCCAGTTGCAGTCTCTCTACCAAGATTATCTGGAAGAGCATCAGGAAGAGGGAAAATGAGAAACTAGAACTTTGGAAAAAGCCTACCCGATCTTTTTATATAATTGGCATAGGAATCGCCAAACTCCTGCAGCATCATATTTTCTTCCACATCCACCCGAAGGAAATACAGCAATGCAAAAGTTACCATCCCTGCTGGTCCGGCAATGTAGTTGTGGAGCAAAAGCGCCTGGATGATGACCCACAGCCAAATTGCACTATACATCGGATGTCGAATGTGCTTGTAGACACCCTCTGTAATCAAGGTGTGCTCCGTTGTTACCTCCAAACTGGGAGACCAATTGCGGCCCAGGTCTTTATGCGATTTATAAAATAGCCAAAGCGATATGGGAATCAGGACGATGCCAACGATCGAAAGGCCGGTTGGCAGTTCGTAATTTGCAAAATCTAAGAGGGGAGTAATCACGAATAAAACTGGTAGGATGAGCATGCCCAAACTTACGATGGCCAGCAGCAATTTTTCCAAGCCCGATTTGTTATCCGTTCTGATTTGATTTTTCTTTTGCCTTTGGCTATGCGGATAGCGAATGATGCCAGTTGCAAACCAAAAGACCATAAAGATTATTTTTAAAGTAAGTCCAGACATTGGTTTTATTTTTTTTGAGTGATTTTAAATCCAGTCAGCCGTCTACTAAGCT
Source organism: Bacteroidota bacterium (assembly GCA_039199225.1). Classification (GTDB taxonomy): domain Bacteria; phylum Bacteroidota; class Bacteroidia; order Chitinophagales; family Saprospiraceae; genus JBCCSZ01. The sequence continues at coordinate 22,523 of JBCCSZ010000044.1, read as the reverse complement.
TAAATCTCGAAGCAATGGCTTGGTGAGCTGCTTGGTATCGGTCGACTTTTTCCTTGTTGATTCGGACTTCCCAAGGCCGGTTCCGCAGTGCATTTTCAATCTCGCTAGGTTTTCCTGTCAACAATATTTCACCCCTGTCCATGACGGCCACATCGCTGCAGAGCATGCTGACATCCTCTATGAGGTGAGTAGATAAAACAACGACCTTGTGCTCGCTTAATGCTGCTAATAAATCGTAAAAACGATTGCGTTCTACAGGGGCTAGGCCAGCCGTCGGTTCGTCTACAATGATCAATTTGGGATGGCCGATTAAGACTTGTGCAAGGCCGAATCGCTGCTTCATTCCGTTGGAATAGCAACTGAGTTTTTTCTTGCGTACATCGAACAGACCGACCTTCTCCAACAGGGAGGTGACCACTTCTTGCCGCTCTGATTTTTTGGCAATACCCTTAAGGTCTGCCATATAATGCAAAAGCTTTTCTGCTGTGATATTGGGATAGACACCGAATTCCTGTGGTAAGTAGCCAAGGATTTTCCATAGTGATTGTGGCTGGCGGAAGGCATCGATGCCATTGAAATGAATGCTGCCTTGGTCTGCTTCCTGCACAGTGGCAATGGTGCGCATCAAGGTTGATTTACCAGCTCTATTCTGCCCCAGCAAACCGAATATGCCACGTCCAATACGGAGACTGACATTCTTCAGCGCCCGAACGCCATTTGGATATGTCTTGGATAGATTGTTTACGACTAATTCCATGTGAACTTTAGATTTTAGCTCCGGGCTTGCAGCAATGTGGAGCAACAAAAGGAATAGGTTTCGAACTTTAGAGATGCTGTGTTGGCATCTATTAGATAAATAGCTTATTTTTATTTAGTCTAAATAATTACGATATTGTAAAGATCGATAAGTAATGGCAGTCTTGTAATACGCGAGACGGAGAAAAAACTACGTAAGAAGGAAATGAAAGTAAGACTCAAAGACGCTGATTTACAGGAGATTTTGGTGGAGAATACTTATCCGAATCGCTTTAGTTCCACTTCAGAAGGCGGTATAACAGAGCGTGTGTTTTCTGCACAACTGATTGGTGGAAAAGGCAGTTATCGCGAGATATTTATGGAGAATATCCACATTGGCTATGGCAATATGCACATGGATCGTCTGACCCAATTGGGTTTTGAGTCCGATATGGAAACGGTAGAATTGCATTTTGCCTTGCAGGGCAATGCCAAAGTCGAAGACCATGCCACAAAGCAGACCTATCAATTTGGGGTCAACCAGCACAACATCGTTTATGCTTCTAACTTTCGCGGCTTAGCCTTTTATGCACCTTGCCAAAACATCCAAGTATTCGAGATCAATTTGACACCGGGTTTTTTTAAGCGATTTCTACCCGAGGGGAAAAGGTGCTTTTTTGCCTTTTTGCAATCACTGGATCGGAAGGAAACCTCTATGCTTAGTCATTACCACTATCCCATTACGCAGGCCATGCACTTGCTAATCCAGGAGATACTGAACTGCAATCGAAAAGGGATTTTTAAGCGGATGTATCTGGAAGCCAAGGTAATGGAGTTGCTGTTGCTGCAATTGGAGCAAATACTTTCGATAACAGCTCCACCAAGTAGTAGTTTGAAGAAAAAGGATGTCGAAAAGATGTATGCCGTTCGGAAATACCTTGCCGAACACCTTGGCAACTCATACACCTTGATGCAACTGGCCCAACAATTTGAAACCAATGAATACACGCTGAAAAAAGGGTTCAAAGAGGTGTTCGGAACAACGGTTTTTAATTATTGGAATACCGTTAAGATGAACCATGCCAAGCGAATGCTTCTAGACGAAAAACTAACAGTCAATGAAGTGTCAGACCGCATTGGTTACAAAAACGCTCAACACTTCACGACGGCCTTCAAAAGGCGATTTGGCTATACTCCCGGGAAGCTCCGGCGGGTGTAATTTCTCCACAACCGGAATTCGCTATCTTCTACTGATGATGACAAAATCACCAATGTCCGAATAAGCCTTCCAATTGGGTTGATCGAAATCATCGACTGGAAAACAGCTGATGTTTTTAATCTTCAACTTTTTCTTCTGTCTTTGCAATTGGGCAACGGTTCCGTGCCGATAGTCTGTATGAAAACGTCCGTTGAGGTGAAAGACCAAGTCCTTTTTGTTCTTTCGCCAATGCCGATAGATGCGGTAGGCCATGGTAGCGTCCCAGGTACATTGCGCATGAAAGAAGTTGATGTCCAGGTTGTGGCCCGTGTCTCCCATGATCTCCCGAAACCTCTTTTCGTAGGGAGCATCCGCTGTGAAAATGGGCATAGGAGGCAGGTACCGTCGAGAAGACTTGGGCAGTTTTTTCAGTGCCGATAAGCCATTTCTACTCACGATGTTCACGTAGCGCCGGGGCGCGTTAGCTGCAATGACTACTTGCTTTCTTTGCTTGGCTGTTTCCACCAAAGGACTGTAGGCTTTGGGGTAATTGGACCAGGCCCGGGCATCGTTCGTCAGCTTACTTTCAGTGATGTGGCCCTGGAGGTATTCGTCCAGTACTTGCTGACAATCGGTTTCGAACATCTCCAAGCTGAGCGCGACGGTCTTGTAGCGATCGAGTAGGAGGGTGTACAATTTGTCTTGCAGCAAATGGGCGATGCTGTCGTTGTGCTCCTCTCCAAAAAAGAGGACATCCGTCTGATCGACCTCAGACACCAATTGCTCCAAAGAAATGGTCTTTTGCGTACGCGTATCGTAAATCTTAAACGCTTCATCGGCTTGCGCAAATCCTGACAAGGGGAGCAGCAAAGCGAGCAGCCCGAAGGTAAATGCCGGTATTAGTTGTTTCATCATCCGATTTTTTTGACCACCGCTTTTTTAGCCTCCTTCACAGTTCCGTCGAAGCCCTGTACGCCGCCCACAGTGGTATACTTCAGGGTGAAGCGCTTGCCCGGATGAAGGATTTGATAAGCAAATTGACACATGATTGCTGCTTCGTGAAAGCCGGATAAAATCAGTTTCAGCTTTCCGGGATAAGCATTGATGTCGCCGATGGCAAAAACACCGGGAATATTGGTTTGGTAATCCAACGCATTGTTGACCTTGATGGCATTGCCTTCTAATTCCAATCCCCAGCTACCCAGCGGCCCTAGCTTGGGGGCCAGTCCAAAGAGTGGAACAAAATGATCCGTCTCGACATAGGAATTTTCCATGCTGCGGTCCTTGTGCTTCACCACAACCGCCTGAAGGTGGTCTTTGCCGTGTAGCTCGACGACCTGGGCGTCCGTAATCAACTTCACCTTGCCCGCCTTGGCCAGCTCGGCTACCTTTTCAACAGAATCCAAGGCCCCCCGAAACTCTTTGCGTCTGTGGACTAGGTACAACTCAGAACACATATCGGCCAAAAAGATGCACCAATCCAAAGCAGAATCACCACCTCCGGCAATCACCACCTTCTTATCGCGATACATTTCAGGCTCCTTGACCATATACTCTACACCCTTTTTTTCAAAATCGCCAATGTTGGAAATAGGTGGTTTGCGCGGTTCAAAAGAACCCAAACCTCCAGCAATCACTACGATCGGGGCATGGTGCTTCGTTCCGGCATTGGTGGTTACGATGAAGCTGCCGTCCTCTTGCTTTTCCAGGGTTTCTGCCCGCTCGCCCAAGGTAAATCCTGGCGTGAAAGGCTTGATCTGCTCCATCAGCCGTTCGACCAAGTCACCTGCCAATATCTCTGGATAGGCCGGAATATCGTAAATGGGCTTTTTGGGATAGATTTCCGTGCATTGACCTCCTGGCTCGGGCAAGGCATCTATCAGATGACATTTCATTTGTAGCAGCCCAGCTTCGAATACTGTAAACAAACCGGTCGGGCCAGCACCAATGATGAGCATATCCGTCTTTATCATATCGTTCGATTGTGTATTTCTTTAATAGTAAATGCTGCTAATTGTAGCGCGGTTTCCAGAAGTGATCTTCGTAGGCCGCATAAGCATCTTGTAACATCGCGCCAAATATACGGAGATCTGAGACAGAAAGTATCAGACGAATGCCACGATATGGCGTTCCGACCTCAATACAGCGACATTCTTGGTCTGCCAATCCTCCAAATCGGTCTAAAAACAGCTCCAAGGTCTGCATGAGAGATTGCATGGCATTGATGGACAAATCCAGCCCAACGGTGCCGTAGTGTACGTGAAATACTTGGCATTCGCAGCAGTAAACGACTTTGTCGTCTCCATTTTCACATAACATTTTAAATGTATGCTTGTTTTCGGGAAAAGGAATCATAATTTCAGATTGTAAAGATTTAGCATACAAGATAGGGTAATTTTAATTAGACTAAATATAGATAAGTTGATATTTTTTGTTCTACGCATAAAAAATACCGAATGATTCATGTGGCTCTACCTAATGTTGGGATTTTTCTTTTTGCCGAGCAATTCGCAGATACTCCAAATTTTTTAGAGAAGCTGGAACTATCCAAAATCATTTGGGGTATTGATACTGAGTCTCGACAAATCGCAGGCTCTTTTTCGAAAAAAATTGTTCCAATGAGAAATCGAACGAACATGAGTACTTTTTTTCTTGGTCAGTTCCGAAGTTGTTGATCTCCTCTTTTTCTGTCCGAAAATGAATGGCTGATCTTCTAGCTACCTCGGACAGTACCTAACTCATTTATTTATTTGTATACACTCGGATTGTCTACAGCAACTGTAGCAGGTGCATTGGCTGTGCTCGGGGTGTACCATAATGAACGGACATGTTTAACCACATCAATGATTTCAACTACTTTGAGGAGCGTCTGTCTTCGCTGAGATCGCTCGTCCAGACAGATGTCAATCGATTTTTAAAAGAGGACCTTCGCGGCTTGTATGCTTTCTTTCGTCGCAGCAAAGGTGACAAAGACGGTTTGGTCGACGAACTACTACAGCTTTGTGCCTCGTCTTTTAGGCCACTAGCTGATAGACAAATGTTGGTGGACGAGTGGTGTACACATTTATTTTTGGAAGTGGGTCTAGGAGGAGCTAATAGCTGTCGGATATTGCTTCAAATGGCTTTCGCAGACTTGGAGCGAAGTGATTTTTGGAGGCAAATAGCGGAGCGCTTTCAACTGGAAGAGCATCAAATTTTGGAGATGGCCGAGGCGGAGCAGCTTTTCGATTGGCTGATCTTATGGATGTTTCACAACTACCCCAATTTGTTGCTTTTTTTGCTCAAAGAAGATTTTCTAAAGCCCTACCGAGCCTTGACGCAAATCGACCTGGCCCAACTCGTACAATACCTACCGCACTTTATGTTTTGGGGCATTCGTCCGCTATTGCACAGAAAGCAACATCGGCACTTGGTCCAAAAGCTGGCGGAAGGCAGAAACATTCGCCAGATCAAATCCAGCCCCATTGTCTTTTCCAAGCGAATGGCCCATTGGTTTGTCTTGGCACCCAGGGAATCGGACTTGGTGGCGGCAACCTGGTTTGCGATTTTCAAAGGGCTGGATGCAGACGTATCGCTGATTCCGGCCTTCAAAAATCATTTCAATGATCAATTTCAGGATTTGGATTTTCTACAGCCCATAATCCACTTTTTCGACCGCTGCAGCCACCGACTAGGCATCGAGGAAATGAGCCGTCTGCTGGGCTACCTCCAACACCTTCGAGATGAAAATGAAACCCTAAACATCAAGGGCTGGACGCTGGCATCTCTGTGTCGTAGGGCCAGACAATGGTACGACGAGTTGGAATTGATTCGCCAGGCCAATGCCGCTAAGATGTCTACTCGCCAGTGGGCGGCTGCGCCCTATGACTCTTACGAAGAGGAAGGCAAAGATTGCATTTTCCGCATAGAGCAACTGACCAGTGCCAGGGAGTTGTTGAAAGAAGGGCGTCGGATGCGCCATTGCGTTGGGACCTACGCCATTAAGTGTTGGAGGGGAGAGGCATCCATTTGGTCGCTCCGAAAAATAGACCTATTAAGCTGTCAACCCCTAGTGACCATCGAAGTGTCTCGTCAGGGAGTCATTGTTCAAGCCCGTGGCAAGCAAAATGCTGCTCCCGACAGCCATGCGACGGCTTTGATCCGCCGCTGGGCCAGGCAGGCAGGTTTGCTGTACCGCTAGTCAGCCAACCTATCGAAGCAACAGCACCTTGACACGCCACCTTTGATCGATGTCCAGAAAGTAAACACCATCTGGTAGGCCGTCCAGCTGAATCTGGTGCTTGCCAACTTCCAGCGTACCACTGCGCCAACTTCGGCCCAGCAAATCGTGTACTTGCCAATTCAACGCCTGGTTTGTCGATTCCTTAAATTGTACAAATAGATTTTGCTGGGTGGGATTGGGAAAAACGACAAAGGGCATCTCGCTTACTTGTTCAGTAGACGAAATCAGGTTGAAGGCAGAAACCAATTGGTTTTGAGTGGTATTGGTCAGGATCGGATCGTTTTGGTCGAAGTAGATCGATGCGCTGTTGAGGATTGTCGTTCTTTCCGGGAGTCCCTCTTTGGGAAGGATGCGGAAACTGACGAAGCCATGGCTTTCCGGCTCGTTGTTGACAGAATCCGGGAGGTAAATATTTTCAAAGATGAATTCCAGTGTACCTTCTTGCTGCTTGACTTCCGTGATTGGGTGGCTGGCCTGCAGGAATTCGAAGGTCGAAAGGTCTAGGTTTTGGTCCAAGGTATCCACGATGCGGACGTTCCTCGCCGGATAGTTGCCGGTGTTTTGGAAGCGAATGGTGTAGTACAAAGTTTCTCCAAAGAGCGTCTGACCATCGGCGCCCTGTCCCAGCGGGCTGACCTGTTTGTCGTTGGGATCGTAGGCGCAGAGGAGTATTTCCTGATAGTGGAAAGAAAAAGTATCGATGGGCATTTGGCTAGCTGGGTCCAATAAATAAACGGTGGCAAGGATCGACAAGGTATCGCCCAGACTGGAAGCATCCGGCGCTCGAAACAAAAGCTTGTTGTGCAGCGATTGTCCAGGCAAAAATTGCTCGAAATCCCAATACAAGCTTTCGCCATCTACCGAGTCTGGTGGCGTTTCTGCAGAGATGTAGCGCAGGTCAGCATTCAGTTCCAGGCGGACATCCTGCAGGCTGGTTCCCGTGTTTTTAAGCTTTAAAAATGTAGGTGTCAGCTCATTGCAAATAAAAGTTTCTGCTGCTATAAATGCTTCCACTTGGTCGATCAAACTATCCGGATAAACCCCAAAACAAAGCCTGGTATCGCTGCTGTCGGGATGGTAAGGGTTGATCTGGTAGGCGAAAGAATCTGTACTGAGCTGCCAGCCATCTGGGATTTGGTATGCAATGCGGTGGACGCCTGGGGAAGCGCTGGTATTCACCTCTCCGTTGTTGTCCGGATAGACTTGGTATCGATCGTCAATGGTAAACGAGCCGAGGGCGATATTGGGTTCGTCTTCCCCTTGGATGCCATCTTCATCAAGGTCGAGAAAGACCTTTGCATTGATGGTTTTGTCAATGTCAGCGGCATCTAGATAAAAAACAAAGGCGGAGCTGGCGTAATTTTCCTCGTGGTAGCTCCCGCCTAAGAGAGTCGTAGAACTCCCTTCCAGTGCCAACAAGCTGATGCACTGGTTGTCGCCCGGGAAATCACCTTTGCGCTCGTTGTGGCTTAAAATGCGCCCATCCGTTGTGAGTATGTCGAAAAAAATCGTGTTTCCATCCATTCCTGGATTGGGAATATAGCCAGCAACGGTGATGTAATTTCCTGTCTTATTGAAGGCCATATCACTGGCAATGATCTGCTTCAGATAGGGATTCGATAGACTGATTTCTTTCATCCAGACGTTTTCTCGCTGCTTGAGATTAAACTTGTGGACAAATAGGCGGTTGGTATCGCTGACCAAGGTATACAAGATCGAATCGCCCTCGCCAGCAACGGATTTTTTGGAGAAGCCCTCCTCAGTGAAAGTAAAAAAGTACTCTTGAGAATTGTCCAAGTCGTTGCGGTTGACGATGGAAATCATTGGATAGCCAAAGCGTTCGTAACGACCACAGACTACAATGAGGGAATCGTTGATGTCGTACAGGCCCGTGTATAAATTGCTCCAATTGTTGGCAGGGTAGTAGACCTTTTGGCTCAGCCTCCTTTTTTGTAAGCCTGCCCATTTCTGATCTTCTGTCAGGCTCAAAAGATAAGCTCCTTTGGTATCTACCAGTGGTTGATTGTTCAGCTTGAAATTGGGGAAGGGGGCTGAAATGCTGCCCGTTGAAGTAAACGAAACAACGATGGTCGTATCGCCAACTGGATCGGTTTGCACCTTGTAGTGGTACAATCTGCTGCCTTCGTTGGTAAAACTAAAGTAGTATTCATTCTTCAAACCCAGCGGGTCTTGCAAGGCGCCAGCCATTGGCGTATTGTAGAACTTATCGAACTGTCCTTGATCTACAAACTTTCTCGTGTAGGGATTGAAGACGACAAAGAAGACGTTGGGCGGCGAGTTTTGGGGCTTCACTTGAAGTAGATAGCTCTCTACGGTAGGCCACGTAATGCCACCCACCAAAACCAGTGAATCCGATATGGGTTTGAGGAGATCGCCTTGAAAAGGCAGATTGCCGGGGGCTAGCAAGATGGTGTCCCATTGGAGGTTGCCTTGTTCATCGTTGAGGAAGAACCTGGCTTTGGCGCCAATTTGTTGTAAGCCCATGACGTGCTGTTCGCCTATCTGTGCAAAGCCAACCGTTTTGGAAGGGTAGCGATATGGTTGGGAAAGAATCTTTTCGTCTTGTACCACACCACTTGTTTTATCCATTGTCACCAAGTAATCATGGGTAAGATAAGGATTATCTACTTCTCCCTTTTGACCCAGACAAATGATTTTATCCCGATAAGGGAAAATGCCGATGCCTTGGTTTTCCAAGTCTCGCTGGGGGCTATCGGTTACCAAGGTTCTAAATAGAATACTGCCATCCTCCCGATCCAGCTTGGAAACGCTCCAGTCGCCCGGACCGTAATTGGAGCTGTGGTAATAGCCCGTGAGGTAAACGCCTTCTTCATCCACCTGGATGTCTAAGGCCGATTCATGGGTGATCTTCGTAGGGTGGGACCTGTAATTTTGTTCCCATACACTTGTGCCATCCGCCCGATTGATTCGAGTTGCCAATACACCGACAGGCGTGCCACCTCCAACCGTCCGGTGTCGCCAGGTGACGAACAGATCGTTGTCTGTGAATGCAACATCTTGGAAGTTGACGCCGTGAAAATTTTCAGTGGTTTTTGCCAGCCACAGCAATTGACCCGTGTCGGGCTGCAGTCGGGCGGCAATGCCATTTCTGGCGCGATCATAGGCACCAAAGGCAAATAGCGCATTGTTTTGTCGATCGTATTGCAGTCGCTTGACTGTCAGACCGCTGACCGAGGGCAGTTGTTGTTGCCAGATGGTATCTCTATCGCCATAAATACTGGCTTTGTACACTTTGTCGGATGCTGCAAAATAGAAGGACGAATCACCATCATAGACCATGTTGCTGCTGAGGTCATATGTACTGCCTTGGAACAATTGGTGGCTTTGCAGGAGGCTTCTTTGCTTGGCATCAAAAAGGGCTACAAAGTGTTGATCCTGATTGTTTTCATGGAAGAACAAGAATACATCCTCTGAAAAGGGGAAAATGATGCTGTTCGAATAATCTAAAGCCGGATCGAAATAGTAGTTGTAGAGGACTTCGCCGTTGGTGTCGTCGATTTGCCAAATGCCATAACTGCTGAATCGTTCACTCCGAAAGAACAAATACAACAGCCCGTCCGGGCTTTTGTGGATATGATCGATGTGTCCAATAAAATCATCAGGTTTTTGGTCGATGCGAAGCTCTTCCAATTGCCAGACGACCCGCCCCAAGGTATCGACTTTCTTGACGGTGGGCTTGCGAATGGTGCTGAAGTTGTTCCAGCTCATTTCGCCGATACAGTAGAAATGACCATCTATTTGATAAACCTCCGATAAGCTGTTGTAAAGGGTGTCTGCTTGAAGTTCGTCCCAGGTAAATTGTTCCAGATGCTGAGCCTGCAACGGCGCGTAGGTCAATAAGCAAAGTATGGTATACAGCCCAAGTTGTGGTAAAAAAAAGGGACGAAGGAGTCTTTTGATAGAAACTGTAAGTTGTCTAGCAAATAGTCGGTTCAAACGCTTTCTAAAGAATGAACCGCAACTTGCAATAGAAGAGATATGTTCCATGAGCAAATTTGTTGTTGTCGACAAAGATAACTTGTTGAAGGCAAGAAAACAGGACAAGTAAGGTGAGTGTAATGCATTGGCCATTTCCGAGGAAAATGACCTTTTGGATTATAATTTTGTTGCGTAAGTCTACCATACTATACGTCAAATGTGTCAAAAAGTTGTAAAGCCTCTTCAGGAAGCAGAAAAAATTAGGATAATTCCATAATTTGAAATTACTTAGGGCAGAAATAGGAATAGTTACAGACATTATCAAAAGGAAATGGCAAAGATGAAAAAAGTACTGTTATTCATGGTGGCGCTCAGCCTTGGTTTGTGCTGGGCTTGCGGTGGTGATCAACCAAAGACTAAGAAATCTTCTACTATGAAGGTGAAGGAGGGTAAGAAAAAGAAAGAAAAGAAAACCAAACCCAAAGCTACCACAGCCCCCGAGGAAGAAACAACCGACGCGGCTCCCGTATCTGAACCCTTACCACCAGAGCAAATAGATAAGGCCAAGGCCATCCTTGCTTCTGTATCCAATAGCGATGTAGAAGGCGTCGACGGCGAAAAACAGTTTAGGGTCTACTGTGCCGCTTGTCATGGCTACGATGGTAAACTAGCGGTCAACCAAGCCAAAGACTTGTCTAAATCCGTCATCAGCATGGAGGAGAGTGTTGCCCAGATTTACCACGGTAAGGGTCTGATGACACCTTTCAAGGGTGTATTAAAAGACCACGAGATTGTAGCAGTTGCCCAGTACATTCGGGAAGAATTACGCGAGTAATACAATTGGCTTTTAGCCTCCTGCAAGCATATATACTTCAAACCTGTCTAGAAATTTTCATAAGGCTATGTTTTCCCGATATCCGGAAAACATAGCTGATGTTGTTGCGTTCAACCGACTAAACGTTAATGCATTCAAAATCAAAAGATAGGTTATGAAAAACGTATTGACCCTCCTTTTCGTACTGGCTTTCCTTCCTGTATTTGGGCAAATCGAATTCGGTTCAGAGCAAATCTTATCTTCTTCCCCAACCAATATGCGCTCCATCGGGAACATAGACCATGGGGACATTGATGGCGATGGCGACATCGACCTGCTTTCCTCCTCTGCCTCATTCGACCGAGATGCTGTCACTGGCTTGGCCTGGCATGAAAACAGAGATGGCCGATTTTACATACATCCTGTGTCGGACATTTCTTTATCTACCACCGATGCACATCTTGGAGACATCGACGGCGATGGCGATTTGGATATCGTGGCCGCTCACACCAACGTCGATGGATTGTTGTATGCGGCCTTCTGGTATGAAAATTTAGACGGAAGCGGAAACTTTCGCAGTGATAATTTTGAGGTGGTCGATGGTGTAGAATTCGTTTCTATGGAGCTGGCAGATATTGATGACGACAATGATTTGGACATCATTGGTATGAGTAGCCTAGGCAACGACGTCCTTTGGCTTGAATATGAGGAGGATACAAAAAGCTTTGCCAGAGCAAAGGCGATTTTTCCGGAGAGAAACACATTATTATCAGACTTTAGGCTGGCCGACTTGGATGGCGATGGCGATTTGGATCTCCTGGTTGCCTACGAAGTGGGCTTGACGCGTGAATTGGTCTGGAGCGAAAATCTGGATGGCGATGGCAACTTTGGAAGTGCCGTCCTCATCGATTCAGAAATTGACGGTGTTGAATTTGTGGATGTGGCTGATGTTGATGTGGATGGTGACCTGGATATTGTGGCATTGACCTTCTCACCTAACGTACTCTTCTGGCGGGAAAATGAAAATGGTCTGGGAGAATTCTCTGAGCGTAGAATACTGAGGAATTTTTCAGATAATATAGAATTTCAAATGGTGGATTTAGATCAGGATGATGATCCGGACATCGTCGTATCCGGCGATCTGAACGTTCCCCTTTTTTGGATTGAGAATACGAGGAGCAGCGATCCATTCGGGCCTTCTGTGGCTATTGAGTCGGCCGACAATGCCGACATTGGTACCTCGACGGTGGTTGACTTGAATCAGGATGGGCAGCTGGATGTTGTATCCTATTATTCCAGTAAGTTGGAAATTGTATGGTTTGAGCGAAAAGCCACTGGCGATGGATTTTTGCAAGAAAAAGGCATCCACCATTCCAGTTTTGGGGTCAGTTCCATCCTGAAACAAGATTTTGATGGCGATCAGGATTTGGATTTGGTAACCATTGGTTACCCCAGGACAGACGGCGTCCGCAGGTTGCCAGGAACCAAAGTGTGGTGGTATGAAAATGAGGAGGGAACACTAGCACCTGCTGCTCCCATTCTGAGTAGCAAAGATAGAGACCTACCTGTCGACCTAGTCGATGTGGACTTGGATGGTGATGTAGACGTTCTCGCAACGGCTCCCAATCGCAATGTTGTGATTTGGTTTCGCAATGATGGTGACAGCCTTTCATCCTTTGTCGTTGGAGGGGGAGGCAATGGTGCTCCAACAAGCGTTACCCACGGCAATTTGAACGGTGATTCTCTGCCAGATGTATTGGTTGCTTTTCTAAACATCGACCGAATCGACTGGTATCGCAACGTGGATGGGAATGGTTTCGAGTTTTTGCCAGGAAACATCTCCATCAATATAGATGGTCCCACGGCCATTGGGGCGGCTGATTTGGATGGCGATGAGCTAGAGGATGTCTTTGCTTTTTCAGACAATGAAGATTTGATTTTTTGGTATAAAAACCTGGATGCCAATGGCAATTTTGATTTTGCGCGCGACATTCAATCTACCGAGGAAAATGTGAAACTGCTGGAAGCCATCGATCTGGATGGTGATCAGGATATGGACCTCATTGCCGTATCGCCGTCCCAAGATCGCATCGTCTGGTTTGAAAACGAAGATGGGCAGGGCAATTTCAGCTCGGTCCGAATCATCAGTACGACGGTCGACCGGCCTGTATCCATCGATGTATCAGATGTTGATCTGGATGGGGATTTAGATGTTCTTTATGCCTCTGAAATGGACGATGAGATTGGTTGGTTGTTGAACGATGGGCAAGAAAACTTTGAGCCGGGGCCTGTGGTGTCCACCCAACTGGTCGATCCTGCGGGTAGCGTGGCTTTTGATCTCGACGACGATGGGGATTTAGAGGTCTTTGCCTTCACTTCGGACCAAGAGAAGATCGTTTGGTTTGACAATCTCTTGCTGGTGAATACCTCGGAAATTGAGACAAGCATGGCCGCCCCAAAGGTATTCCCCAACCCCTTTACCTACCAATTGTCTATCGATCCAATACAACAACCCACTACTGCTCAGGAATGGACATTCGAGCTGCTAGACTTACGTGCGCGCGGCGTGTTCCAACAGCAAATGCTCAACGATGGACAGCTCATGCAAGTCGAGCTTGGCAGCCTGCCTGCTGGTCTGTATTTTTATGCCATCAAGGATGCATCTGGCCGACCCGTGGCAGTTGGTAAATTGTCAAAGCTATAGGCTGTTTCATGCGTTCGGAAAAACGATACTTCTGGAAAATGATATGAAAGACCTACAAATCAAGCAGACACCCGAAGTCGCTTTGAAGTTTCGGACTTATCCCCAAAAGGTCAAAGCGAAGCTGCTGTATTTGCGAAAGCTCATCATCGAAATGGCCACCGAGATCGAAACCATCGAAGCGATGGAAGAAAGCCTGAAATGGGGAGAACCCAGCTATTTGGTAAAGAAAGGAAGTACCATTCGAATTGATTGGAAAGCCAAGGCTCCCGACCAATACGCCATGTATTTTAAATGTACCAGCAAGCTGGTGCCGACCTTTAAAAAGCGCTATGGAGACTTATTCGAATACGAAAACAATCGCGCCATTTTATTCCAGTTAGAGGCGGAAATTCCTGTAACTGCTTTGAAGGAATGCATCCGCTTGGCGCTGACTTACCACTCTGTAAAAGCCTCCCTTTGATAAAGCCTGTTCAGAAGCGGACATTTTTGGACAAGACCGTTCATTTTCGGACACTTTTTAGAGAGGATGGATATTTTTTTATGCGTAAAATATTGACAGTGAGTTGATTGTCTTGTTGGCATAGTCGTTGGAAACTTTTGGTTGATTTCAATCATCTGGAAAAAATTATCGGATTTAAATCAGATGACATTATAACCGGAACCTTTAAATACCAATCCGACTATGTTCAAAAATCACTTAAAAATCGCCTTTCGACAGCTAGCCAGAAACAAAGTATTTTCCGTTATTAACATTCTTGGACTTTCCCTGGGTATGGCATTGGTCATTTTGATTGCCAATTTCATTCGCAGCGAATTCAGCTATGACAATTGGATGGAGGCCAGCGATCGTACCTACCGGGTTTACCGGATTGGCAATCGGGGTGAAACCGTTTGGACGCCTGGTAGGCTGGCCGAAAAAATGGCCAACGACTATCCGGAAGTGGAGCGTACCTCTGGCTATTTTCCTTCCGGCGAGCGCCTGCTGAGCTATGCTGGTAATAACTTTTACGTAGAGCATACGGCAAATGTCGACAGTACCTTTTTCAGCGTTGTCGCCATGAATTTGAAGCAAGGGAATCCGCAAACTGTGCTGGAAGGGCCTCGTTCCATGGTCATTTCGGATGTTTTGGCCGAACGTATTTTTGGAGACGCCAATCCCATTGGGCAACTCATCACCTACGATGGTACTGATGAGTACATGATTCAAGGAGTGGTCGATCGATCCAGCGAACCGACCCACATCGATGCTGATATTTTTACGCGCTTTACTTGGTATGGCAATTCCTGGATTGGCAACAACAGAGCAACCTACGCCCGACTCAAGCCAAATGCAAATCCAGAGCAGCTGGCTGCAAAAGTAGAAAAGGATGTCAATGAACTGGTCCGTCAACAGTATTTGGCCGATGGCTACACGCCAACCGCCAAGAATTTTTACCGCTGGAAAATGCAGCCGCTCAATGACATATATCTGAAATCAGAAGGCTGGATGACCCTGGGTGAATCTCTGGGAAGCATTCGAAATATATACATCTTTGGATTCATTGCTTTGATCGTCATGTTTGTAGCCATGATCAATTACGTCAATCTGACCACCGCCCGGGCCAGCCAGCGCAGCCGCGAGGTTGGCGTCAAGAAAGTCGTCGGAGCCAAGAGAGGCTTGTTGACGACCCAGTTTATCACAGAATCCATCATGCAATCCACCTTGGCAGCTATTTTTGCCTTGCTGCTAGCAGAGGTCAGTCTGCCCTTTTTCAATGAAATCATCGGAAGGTCCATGCCCTCTTTGATGGACGAGCCAGGTTGGATCATCCTTGGCACCTTTGTCCTGGCTTTGCTAACGGGCCTGTTGGCGGGCAGTTATCCGGCCTTCATCATGTCGTCCTACCAGCCAGTGACGGCCTTGAAGTCCAGCTTTATGAAAAGTGGGGGCAAGGGAATGTTCCGAAAGGTATTGGTCACCACGCAATTTGCCGTATCCATCACCCTGTTGATTGTTATGGCTTTTGTCTATCGCCAGGTGAATTTTATGATGAATGAAGACCTGGGATTCCAGCCAGATCAAGTGATGGTCATTCCTATGAACGTAGGGCAGACGCCCCGTCGCGTAGCTGCCATGAAAACGACCTTTAAGCAAATCCCTGGGGTCGAGGAGGTAACGACTTGTTCGAGCCTTCCCGGTTACTTTTTGCCAGATTGGAATATGCTTTTGGAAGGGCGGGATGAAAATATCTCTCCTTGGGTACTATTTGGCGATGCCGATCTTGGAAAAACGATTGATCTGGAAATGGTCCAGGGACGTTTTCTCGACCACAACATTGGGGCAGATAGTGTCAATAATTTCATTGTCAATGAAGAATTTGTCCGTCAGTATGGACTCGACGATCCGGTGGGGCATCGGCTCAAATGGGCAAGCGATACCACCTATGGAGCCATTGTCGGTGTGGTCAAAGACTTCCACTTCCGGGGCCTAGGCAGCAAGATTGATCCTTTGGTGATGAATGCCCGTCCCTGGCGCAATCTGGTGGGCATCAAGCTGTCGACAGCCGATATGCCGGGAACCATTGCTGCGGTGGAACAGCTTTGGAAGCAAGTCGAGCCGACGCATCCGATGCGCCATACCTTTTTGGATAAAGATTTTGAGCAACAATACAATGAGCAACAGAGTTTTGGGAAGTCCATTCTTTACTCGACGCTGTTGACCCTGTTCATCGCCTTACTAGGGCTGTTTGGCTTGACCTCCTTTACAGTGGAACGGCGGACCCGAGAGATTGGTATTCGTAAGGTATTGGGTGCCTCGGTTGGCAACATCATAGGCATACTCAGTCGGGACTTTTTGCTGTTGGTAGGCATTGCCTTTTTGATTGCCATCCCCTTTGGTTATGTCCTATCGAGTCATTGGTTGGCCGATTTTGCGCACCGCACCAATATGGCCTGGTGGGTTTTTCTAGGTTCTGGCCTGATTATGCTGGGTGTTGGTTTTGCGACTGTTTGCCTGCAAAGCATCAGGGCAGCCCTAACGAATCCGGTAGACAGCCTCCGAAGCGAGTAGGGGCTCATTTCAGCACGTTGACCATGCCCATTCCCAGGTTGCTGTTTCTTTCGCCAAAGCCAGCGTAGTACCCCATTCGCAATAGCTCGGGTGGGGCGCTGGCTTCGAAATCGAATTGATAGCCACGGATATTGTTCCCGTGGATTCTGAGCAATTTGGAACGCACCTGGCTAATGGGTCGAAAGTGGAAATCAAAATCCAGGGGAGAAGGCTCCGTTCCAACGGCCATTGGTTGCGGTTGGAGCGAGTGGCTTTTATGGAGTAGGTTGCGCATCAGGATGTCGGCATAGCCTTCTGTTGCCGGATGTAGGTATTGGGCATATTTTTCATGGATACCCCGGCGACTGACACAGATGGGGGTGAGCAGTCGGAACCGCATGTGGTCTTGAAAACGAGGCGCCTGCTTCATTTGCACTTCCAATACCCGAAAATCCACCCGGAAAACACCACTGCTCAGGTAGAAGTCCTGCCCCTCAAATAGGCCGATGATGAAATGTTGTAAGGCATCTGGTACGGCAAAAGACAAATCCAATCGCGTCGGCCCTTCTTTCAGCACAAAGGTTTGGCTTTGGCCAATGGCGAATTTGCGAGGGCGCAACTGACCAAAGGTAAACAGCTTGTAGCGTTTCTTGCCGTAGCCAAATCCGTGGTCGTGCAACCATTTTGAAAAGGCTGGATTGGTCTTTTCGAGCGTTCGGTAAATCCAAGAGGAAATTAACCATTGATAATTGATGGGGAGTGTTTGCCCCGAGCGGTGTTGGAGTAGCAGCGTCAAACGCATGAATAAGTGTTGCAGTTTATAATTCTGAAAGGTCAGTTGCTTTGATTGTAAAGTAAGTCACCGAGCTTTATTTTACAAATAAAAGGAAGGACAAAAAACGTGGATTATCCCGCTAAAATGCCAATCTTTTTTTTGGTTTTTTGAATGCAAATAGTTGGTTTTGAAGTAGGTATAAGAATGTTATTTCCTTCTTTTATCATAAATATGGGGGTAGTTTTTCCCTTATCTGCATTTGAGCCTCCTAGCAGTTTGTGAGAAAATGGAACCTGAGCGTTCTAATATTTGTTTTACTTTTGCAGCTTATCACAACGCAAAATGCTCCCTGAATGGCCATTCGTACATTGAGCAGCATTGTCAGACATCGAACCAAACAACAACTTACATGAATTTAGAGCTATATCAGAAAGAGGGAACTGCTGAGTTACCCGACTTTTCTGTCAATGACAAACTAAACGATCCCGTCCTCTACACGCCTTCTAATGCTTTGCAAAATGCCGTCAATGTCTCCCTGGCTCTGGGGCAACCGCTCTTGGTTACCGGAGAACCTGGAACGGGCAAAACCCAACTGGCCTACCACATTGCGCACTTTTTCCAATTGGGTAAGCCCTTGGTGTTCAACGCCCAAACCAGCTCCGTTGCAACCGATTTATTTTATACCTACGACGCACTTGGCCATTTTCAATACAGCCAAAACCAAAAAGATGTGCTGAGTCCTGAACAGGTGGAGGCTCGATTCATCCATTACAATGCCCTTGGGGAGGCCATCAGGCGCAACAAACGCCTGTTGGTACTGATCGATGAGATTGATAAAGCGCCCAGAGACTTGCCAAACGACATCCTGTTTGCCATTGAAAACCTAAGCTTTCGAGTGCCTGAAATCAACCGATCTTTCGAAGCTGATAGCCGGAACCGTCCCATCATCATCATTACCAGTAATTCGGAAAAAAATCTGCCGGATGCCTTTATGCGAAGGGTCGTGTACCACCACATTAATTTCCCCAATCCGGAGGAGTTGCTCTTCATATTGAGCCGAAAGACTGATCACATCCCCCTGACAGATTTGAGGAGGCTGATTGATTATTTCTACAAAATCCGAAACTTGAAATTGAGGAAATCTCCCTCCACGGCAGAATTGATCTACTGGGTATTGCTACTGCAGAAAATGAATTTCAACTTTTCGAGAATCGATGCGGTATTGCCTTTTGAAGAGCGGACAAAATTGCAATCCAGTTTTTCGGTTCTGGCCAAAAATAAAGAAGACCTAGAGCTGTTAAATAATATATGATGTGCTCATTTTACCCTTGCATCCTTTGAGTATCGACCCATTTGCGCACTAAACCAAAGCAATGAAAACATCCGAACATCGTTCCCTTTTGGCAGAAGACATTCTTCCCTTGTTGATCCTCTCCTGGCAATCCGCTGGATATACCTTCGGGGTAGATCAGCACATTCGCCTGCGTCGCCTGCTCAAAGCGCAGGCTTCTGATGATCTGGATGCTTTGAAATACCTATTGGCGCCGGTTTTTGCGGATACGCCTCAAAAGCAACAAGAGTTCTACGATTTATTCGATGAGGCAAAAGCCAAGGCCAGCCATTCGCTGCATTTACACCAGCAAAACGTAGATGCATTGAATGCAGTCAGTCCCTGGCAACGTGTCCTCAAGGTCGGGCAGTCCACCTTGCAGCAGTGGGTACGCCAGCCCAAAGCGCAATTGTACCTCTGGTTGCTCTTGTTGGTTGTTTCCTTGGGTGGCTTTTCTTATTGGGGGTATGTGAATTACCATAAGTGGACGGCCCAGAAGCAGATTCCATATACTCAAAGGCTTTTCATTGGAATGCAAGCTGGTATGAAGACTGGCTTTTGCATGGAAAGCAAGCAGGCAGAGCGAGGCGAACCCATCAGCATTTCCTTGATTTCGGCGGAGCCTAAGAGGATAAACATCGAAGCTTCCATCAAGGGGGCGAGTATCTGCTTCAACAGCCTGGCCAAGCAAATAGGCTATGAGCCCTTGCGCTACCAAGTTTGCTATTCCAATAATTATTGCCATCAGTTGGATTTGGTGTTTTTGGTAGACCAAAAAAAGGCGAATCGCACAGAGCCTACGATTGTCTACAAGGGCGATATGGTTTTGAGCAAAAGTCCTGTTGCCGCTGTAGAAAAGGACAGCCTGGAAGCCACTGCCAATCTGAGCAACCTGCCTCCTGCGCTGAGCCAGACCAATACGGGCCTGGACACAATGATCCTATCCTCCAATCCTTCTCAAGCCATCGAGGGAGTGACCAAGAGCTTGTCCATCGGCAAGGGTTATTCTTACTTTTCCTGGGAAAAGGCTATTTTGCTGGGTGCTTTGGCGAGCTTGCTTTTACTGATCGGCTGGTGGATTCGACGCAGGCGGCAAAAATTCTCTTTGGAACATCGTCCGCCCGACGGTCAGCCACATGCCTGGACCATTCGCATTCCGGCTTTGTTGGGGATTGATTTGGGCAATATTTTCCAAAAGAACCTGCGGCAGATGCTTCAGCGGGAGTCGGCCGTTTCTCCTAGGCTCGATGTGTCCAGAACAGTTCGGAACAGCGTCAAAAAGGGTGGGGCTGTCGCTTTTGAATACCTGGAATTGAAGACAAGCCGGCAGTATTTATTTTTGTTTGATACATTGCCTGCCAACGATCACCAAGCCCATCTCGTAAACTATTTCATCAAGCGATTGCAGCAGGCTGGCGCGCCCATTGAATATTTTCATCTGGATAAAGACACACTATCGTGTTGGAACCAATCGAGATCAAGACACATCCCTCTATATCAATTGGCGCATTCGTACCAAAACCATCAACTCATTTTCTGCAGCAAGGGAGAAGCTTTGGTCGATCTGGGCAAGGAGGGTTTAACCGACCTGGCCGATACCTTCGATGCCTGGCGCGACAAAGTCCTTTTGACCCCCAACAGCCATTCGCATTGGGGAGCCACCGAGGGTTCTCTGCTGCGCCACTTCCAAATATTGCCTTGCACACCAGGTGGCCTTTCCTCCCTGGTGGAGGCCCTTGAATCAAAAGAGGAACTGGACTATGTGAAATTTGGATGGGCAGAGCTGGATAAGCCCTATCAGCCCATCGAGCTTCCAAAAGACCTGAACCGCCACAATGTCGTTGATTTCCTCAAGACCCAATTTGTGGAAAATCGAGCGAACAACGCCAATGACTTGCTGCTTCGATGGATAGCGGCCTGTGCCATTCCGCCTCAGTTGTTTTGGCATTGGACTTTGTTGGTGGGAGAGCTGCTGAGCGACAAGCGCTACAACCGCCTCAATCTGGAAAACCTCTTTACCATAGTCCGCTTGCCGTGGTTTGTCGAAGGTGAAATGCCAGAAGCCATCCGCTTGGGGCTGATCGATTGGCTAGAAGAGAAATATCCTGCCTGGATGGCTGAATTGCGCAAAGAATGGCATAAGGTCTTGAATCTGGAAGAGAATTTGCCACCTCCGAATACCATGGCTTGGAAGGGGCATCGTCTGGAAATCATCCTGAACGAGCTGTTGCAAAATCCTGGCTGGGCCAAGCGCCGGAGGCTGGAACTGGAATTGGAACGCCTGATCTATGGCCAAAAGGAAAACGACGCCATGGTCATCAAATACCTCGAAAATAAGTACCAGCCATTGGATGCCAAGCTCACGGAGCGATTCCGGCCTTTTGTACAAGAAAAAGAAAGCCTCTTTTGGCGCTTTCGAATGTGGGTCTGGCAAGTACCTGTTTTTGGATTGTTGTTTTTATCATCTTTATTAATCCATTACACCGTTCCGGTAACTATTTTCCCATTTGAACAACGGGTGACTGCTATGGCGTTTGCCAAAGATGGACAATCTTTCTATGTGGCCAATGGCAATGGTGGTCTGGCGGTTTGTTCGGTATCAGGAGAGTGGCTGCAGGGATTGGAGGAAAAGAAAAGTCCCATTATTGAGATTGCCAACTCTTTGGATGGCAACATGATCTTGGGGGCTTCGGACGACAATACGGTCTTCCGCTGGGATGTTTCAGGCGTTCCGCTCTTTATGCACCAAGGAGCAAAGAGCTTGGTAAAGGCGATGGCTTTTCATCCTTTCGATCCTTCGCTCGTTTTGATCGGCTTTTTCAACAAGCGGGCGGAGCTGTGGGACCTCAGACAGCAGAAACCCTTGTTGGAGTTGCCCCACAAAGGTCCTGTCAATGCGGTTGCGTTTTCGCCGGATGGAATGCAATACCTGACAGGAAGCACCGATGGCACGGCTGTTCTTTGGAACAGCGAAGGAGAGATGATGCGGCAGCTCGAAGCACACGATGCCAAAATCCATGCGGTCGCATTTTCGCCGGATGGCCTGTTGATCGCCACAGGTGCTAGGGATAACACGGCGAAGATATGGGAGGTCGAAACAGGGCGAGTCCTGCACACCCTGCGCGGCCATGATTACGATGTTTTCGATGTTGCTTTTTCTGCCGATGGCCGCCAGTTGGTGACAGCCGGTGGCGACGATCAAGCCATCATCTGGTCTGTTGATACGGCCGAGAAACTGCGCATTCTGGGAGGACATCGCAACTACACCACCCATGCTACCCTTTCGCCGGACGGTAAGTATTTGTTGACGGGCGATCGGGAGGGGACTGTAAAGATGTGGCACTTAAAGGCCGATTAGTTGGCAACAGGCGGCTTGTGCAGTACCTTACACACCCTGGAACCCAGACCGTCCGTTGAGGAAGAAGCATTTGGCGACAAAACTGCAGGTTAAGTGTAAGATGTTTAAATATTTCATTTTTTTGATATATATTACCCCTCCCAAAGGCTTATATCGAGTAAGCTCAAGTGAAAATTAGTTTCTTTTCAGGCAAAGTGACATCCCATTCTAGCAATATCGTCTAAAGCATGTAACGGCCTATACACCCCTAGCTAAAGCTGGTAGGCGACTGTGTAACCATTTACAGTCGTTGGTTGTTTTTGTACTTCGTAGGGTCTATTATCAAACGAGGAGATGCAAGCAGTGCTGTGGCCGTGCCATTTTTGTAAAAAAATCAACGACTGTAAATGGTTACACAGT